>DASUKL010000069.1:0-14884 GCA_036278755.1 Candidatus Limnocylindrales bacterium
ATGGGCCGTGAAGACGCCCAGGAGCGGGAGCTGCCCGTGGACGATCAGCGACTCGGCGTTCTCCTGGACCAGGAAGGCCGCGCCGACGACGATGAACAGCGGGCCCCAGAGGTCGAGGAACTCGGTCAGGTAGTCCGGGGCCGACCGACCGTCCGCGGTGGGCTCGACGGCGGGCGTTCGGGCGATCCGGAGGGGCGAGCGCCGGGTGACCCCGAGGGGCGAGTTTCGGGCGCCTCCGAAGGCCGACGGTCGAGCCCCGCGCCAGGCTCGCAGCAGGCCCAGGAGCCCATCGACGGCCAGGACGACGAGGCCGGCCAGGGCCGCCCCGGCGAAGGCGGGCCAGTATCCGTCGTGGCCGCCGAGGCGCATCTGCTGGCCGAACGCGCTGCCGTCCCCGAAGGCCACGGCGTAGACGGCCGTGTGGCCCAGGAGCAGCCCGCCGAGGGCCAGGAGAGCGAAACGGATCCGGCGCAGGCGACGGGCGGAGCGGGGATCGGTGGACCCGACCATGGGCCCATCATACGCTCAGGCTGCGGCCGCGGCCGCCACCAGCACCCCGTCGCGCAGCTCGAAGACCTCGTCCGCCAGCTCGAGCATCATCGGGTCGTGGGTGGCCACGATGGCCGTCACGCCCTCCGAGCGGACCACCGAGCGCAGCAGCTGCATGATCGAGCGGCCCGTCTCCGAGTCGAGCTGGCCGGTGGGCTCGTCGGCCAGGAGGACCTTGGGTCGATTGGCCAGGGCCCGGGCCACGGCCACCCGCTGCTGCTCGCCGCCCGACAGCTCGTGGGGCCGGTGGCCCGCCCGCGGCCCGAGGCCCACCAGCTCGAGCACCTCGCGGACCCGTGCCTCGCGCTCCCGGCTGGGGGTCCGGACGAGCCGCAGGGGGACCTCGACGTTCTCCGCCGCGCTGAGGATGGGCAGCAGGCCGAAGGTCTGGAAGACGTAGGCGATGGTCGAGCGCCGGACAGCCACCAGCTCCCGGTCACCCAGGGCGGTGATCTCGCGGCCGTCCACCACGACCCGGCCGGCGGTGGGCTGGTCGAGCCCGCCGAGCACGTTGAGGAGGGTCGTCTTGCCGCTGCCCGAGCGGCCGCGGATGCAGACCAGCCGCCCGGCCAGCACCGTCAGGTCCACGCCGCGCAGGGCATGGACGGTCTCCCCGCCCTGGCCGTACTCGCGGGTCACGCCCTGGGCCTCCACGATGGTGGCGGTCGACGGCGGGGCGTAGCGGAGGCTCACGGCCGACGCTCGGCGTCACGCAGGCTCACGGCTGGCGCTCGGCATCACGCGGGTTCACGGCCGGCGCTCGGCGCCCGAGGGCCAGATCTCGACGTGGTCGTCCTCGAGCACGAGGCGCACCCGCTCGGACAGGCCGAGGGTCTCGAGGTGCGAACGCGGCAGCTGCAGCCGGCCCGCCCGATCGAGCACGGCGAACTCCTCGGCGATGATCCGGTGCTGGCCGTCGTGGGCCTGCTCGGTGCGGCGCAGCACGACGCTGCTCGTCCGTCCATCGCGGATGGCCACCGTGCGGGCGACGTGCTCGGAGACGAGGGCATCGTGGGTCACCACCACGACCGTCGTCCCCAGCCGCGCGTTGACCTGGCGCAGGAGCTCGAAGATGTCCGCGCTGGTGGCGCTGTCGAGCTCGCCGGTAGGCTCGTCGGCCAGGAGCACCGCGGGGTCGTTGGCCAGGGCCACGGCGATGGCCACCCGTTGCTGCTCACCGCCGGAGAGGCCGTCCGGCCGGTGGTGGGCCCGCTCGGCCAGACCCACGAGATCGAGCAGCTCGAGGGCCCGGCGGCGGCGGTCGGCGGCCCCGGCGAAGGCCATCGGCAGCTCGACGTTCTCGACCGCATCGAGGTAGGGCAGCAGGTTGTGGGCCGTCTGCTGCCAGATGACGCCCACGACCTCGCGCCGGTAGCGGGTCCGGGCCGCGCGGCTGAGGCGGCCCAGGTCGTAGCCGGCCACGGTGGCCCGCCCGGCCGTGGGGCTGTCGAGTCCGCCCAGGATGTTGAGGAGCGTGGACTTGCCGCTGCCCGAGGCCCCCACGATGGCGATCATCTCGCCCGGCTCGACGACGAGGTCGAGGCCCTGGAGGGCGACCACCTCGAGGTCGGCGACCTTGTAGATGCGGACCAGGTTGTCGCAGACGATGACCGGCCCAGCCGGCCTGGACGGGCCGGGGGCAGGGTCCGGGCCGCGCCTCGCGGCCCCGGCCGGCAGCTCCTCGATCACCGGGCTCCTCCTCGACTCGGCGCGCTCACGTCAGGCCTCGTCGCACGGCCTCGGCGGCCACACGGCGCTGGACCGGCGCTCCCAGGGCGACGCCGAGGACAAGGATGGCGCCGATGAGCACGACGAGCAAGCCCACCAGCCCGAGGTCGAGCCCGGGCGGGGCGATGCTCGTGGTGCCCAGGATGCCGGCCAGGCCCAGGCCCGGCTCGAGGTAGGCGAAGAGGCCCAGCCCCAGGGCCAGGCCGGCCAGCACGGCCAAAAGGGCCGGGGGGCCGTACTCGGCCAGGAGCATGCGCGGCGCCTGGCCGATGCTCAGGCCCAAGGTCGCCAGGTGGGCCGTCTCCGCCGCTCGTCGCGAGGCGGCCAGGATCGAGGCCGCGACGATGGCCAGGGCGGCGTACAGGAGGGCCAGGAGGGCCAGGCTCACCGTGCCGGCGGAGACGACCCCCACCACGGGCTGGCCGCCGAGAGCGGCCGCCTCGGCGGACTGGGAGACGAGCCGCGTCTCGGGGGCGGCCGTGGCGAGGGCGGCCGTGAGAGCGGCCCGGTCAGCGGCAGGGGCCCGCAGGAAGGCCGTCGTGGGCGCCCGCAGGCGGCCCGGAGCGACGGCCTCGACCTGGGGCCGGGAGAGGATGATGAACGGCCGTCCAGCGGGCAGGCCGGGGAAGGTCGTGAGCTGGCCCACAGCCCGCACGTCCACCGTGTTCGAGCCGATGATCACCTGGAACGTCTGGCCCACGCTCAGGGCGAAGGGGCTGCCGTTCGAGGCCGCGATGAGGGCCGGCAGGGGCTGGGTCGTAGCCGCGCTGCCGGTGGCCGGCGCGGTCGCGCTCGGCGACGCGGCCTGGCCCGCAGGGGCGGCGAGCATGGCGGCGGGCCAGGCGATGGCCGCCGGCGTGCCCTCCGCGACCCGCTCATAGGCCACCGGATCGAGGGCCACGAGGAGTTGCTGGGCCCCGCCCTGGGGGAAGGCCACCGGGCCGACGAAGGCCGTGACCGCCTGGCTCACCCCGGGCAGCTGGAGCGGCTGGAAGTCGTCGGGCAGGGCCGGGATGCTGGCCAGGGGGTCTGCTGCCGGCTCGACCCGGTACGCCGCGCCGACGTCGTGCCAGGCCTGCCGCGTGGCGCTCTGATCGAGGGCCAGGATCGTGGCCGAGGCGAAGCCGCCCAGGGTGGCCGTGGCCAGGATGATGAGCAGGATGCGCGCGGCCCCGCTGTCGCGGGCCGCGCGCCGGGCGGCCAGGACCGGGCCCAGCCCGGGTCGCCGGGCACTGAGACGGGCCAGGCCGGCCATGGGCAGGGGCGCGAGGCGCACGGCCACGAGGGCCACGGCCAGGCCGACGATGATCGGCACGATGACGAGGAACAGGTCCGGGCCGCCGGTCCCCACGACCGTCGTCGGGACGGCCACGCCGGCCGCTCCGGAGACGGCCGTGCCCGCGCCTGCCTGGAGGCCGCGGTCGTGGAGCATGATCGCTCCGGCAGCGGCCAGGACCACGGCCAGGCCCTCGAACACCAGGCGGCGGGGCGTGGGGCGGCGGGCGATGCGGGCCTCCCGGCCGGGCTGGCGGGGCGGCCCGAGGATGGTGGGCAGGACGACCGCCAGCTCCAGGCCGACCGTCAGGAGGGCCACGACCGCGGCGCCGCCGACGACCAGCCCGACATCCGCGGCTGGCAGCAGGAGGTGCACGACCACGGCCCCCACGGCCGCCGCCGGCAGAGCCAGCAGGAGGCCTTCCACAAGGGCGGCCAGGAGGACCTGGCCGGCGGAGGCGCCGCGTTCGCGCTCGAGGAGCAGGGTCCGTCGGCGGGGATCCGCGGCCAGTAGGATGAGGAGGCCCAGCGAGGCCACGGCCACTGCCGCGGCCCCCAGGCCGGCCACGAGGAGGACGGCGCCGGCCGCCTGCCAGGGCACCTGGAGGGCCACCAGCCGGTCCAGGAGGTGGGTGTCGAGGACGACCCCCGTGCCTTCTTCGTTGCCCTGCGGGTAGACCGCCTGCAGCCGGCGCAGGGCCCGGACGGTCGGCTCGAGGGCTGATGGGGCGAGGCGCTGGGGCTCGGCCGGGAAGCGCCATTCGATGCGCCGGGGCGCGACCTGCGGGCCGAAGCCGGCCCGGGAGTCAGTCACCAGCCAGGGGTAGAGGTCGGGCGAGATGAGGAACGTGGCCTGGACGTAGGTGACGTTGATCGAGAACTCGCGGAGCGTCCAGTCGAGCACCCGCTCGTCGTCGATCCAGTAGGCGTCCGCCGTGTCGCGCGGCTCGAAGATGCCGACGACCTTGACCGAGAGGGGCCGGCCCTCGGCCAGTGGGTCGAGGGCGCTCTGGACGGCCAGGAACACGGTGTCGCCGACCTTCAGGCCCAGCTTCGTGGCGGCCGCGTGGGAGACCGCGACCTCGACCTGGTCCACGGTCTGCTGGCCCTCGATGGGTGTGCCCTCGTCGCCGCCGGTCGTGCCGGCCAGGATGTCGGGGGCCGAGCCCACGGTCCCACCGGGTGCGTGCCCCGCCACATAGCGGATGTGGTCGTCGACGCCCTGCATGATGCGCAGCCGCAGCTCGGCCGTCAGGGCCGTTCCCTGGAGGGCCTGATAGCTGGGGGTCTCGACGACGTAGGTGGAGGGGCCCAGGACCGCCGGCAGGGGGGCCGGGAACGTGGCCCGCAGCTTGTCCGCCTTGGCCGCCACGTCGGAGAGGTCGACGTAGGTGGGCTCCGGCGCCTCGGTGGTGCCGCCGGTGTCGGTCTGGTCCATCTGGACCACCCGATCGGCCGGGGCCAGATCGCTGATGGCGCCATGGATGGAGTCGGCCGAGACCTGCTGGAAGAGGCCCGGCAGCCCGCCCGCCAGGGCCGCGGTGAGGCCCACGACGAGGGCCGTGCCGACGAAGGCCAGACGATCGTGGCGCAGGCGGCGCAGGGAGGCCAGCAGCCAGCTCATCGGGACCCGCTGGCTGGCCGGGCTTCGGCTGGGGTCATCCTCAGGGTGCTCGTGGTCGTCATCCGCCTGCCTCGCGCAGGACGCTGGCGATCCGCCGCCGGGGCAGCGGCCGGCCGACGGCCAGCACGGTGACGATCAGCAGGGTCAGGGCCGCGGCGGCCACGAGGGCGATGAGCGGCCAGGGGACGACGACGACCGGCGTCGGCACGATGGGCCGGCCGGTGGCGCTGAGCAGGACGGCCGGCACCACGAGCCAGGCCAGCAGCAGGCCGATGGCGATGCCCGCACCCAGGCCGACGAGCAGCAGGAAGGCGTGCTCGGCGGCCAGCCAGAGGGTCAGCTGCCGGCCCGAGAGGCCCAGGGCCCGCAGCAGGGCGAACTCGCCCACCCGTTCGCGAGTCGAGACCGACGCCCCGACGAGGAAGCCGACCACGGCGAAGGCCGCCGCGGCCAGCGAGCCCAGCAGCAGGGCGCCGAGGGTCCCCAGGCCCACGGGATCGTCGGCCAGCGTGTCGAGCAGGCCGTCACGGCTCACCACGTTCTGGGACAGGGAGGGGGCACCGAGGGCCTGCGCGACCTGCAGCTCCGCCCCCGGACGCGTGGCCAGCCACCAGTCCCCGCGCAGCGAGGGGGAGCCAGCCTGGAGGAAGGCTGCGTCGGCCAGGGTCGGGCCGTCGACGACCAGTGACGGGAGCGCGGGATCGAGGGTCGGGAAGAGGCTGTACGCGCCGACGATCCGCATCTCCGTGGACGAGCCCGCCAGCCGGCCGGTGATGGTCTGGCCGACCGTGGAGGCGGTGGCGGCGAGGAAGGCCTGACTGGCCAGGACGGGGAAGGGCGTGGGGACCTGCAGCGGCGCGCGGAGACGGACCTCGGCGCCGTTCTGGCTGCCCTCGGTCGAGTCCGGCCCCAGGACGAGTCGAGCACCGTGGATCAGCAGCTGGAAGCCGCCGCCCGTCGAAGCCTCCCAGATCCAGGGATCGAGCGCCGTGGCGCCGCCCAGCGCGGTCCATGTCTGGCCGCTCGCCGGGGCCGTGGCAAGACCGGTCACGGTCAGGGTCCCGGTGATCGGGTTGGCGGCGAAGGAGAAGGGGTTGCTCAGCGAGACGTCCAGCGCCAGGAGGGTCAGCGGCTCGGCCGGCCCCGAGCCAGGCAACGCTGGCGACGGGCCCGGCAGGTCGATGACGACCGACTGATCGGCGGCCTGGAACAAACCTATGATGGTGCCGCTCGATCCGAACTCGTCGACGCGGCCGTCGCGGTCCTGGACGACGGCCGTGATCGTCACCCCGTGCCAGAAGGGCGGCAAGGTCAAGGTCTGGTCGGGCCCCACCGGGATCGGTGCCTCGGTCAGGGACGCGCCGTAGTCCACGCGCAGCCGGCGCGACCCGGCCGGCATGCTCAGGCCGGCCGGCGCAGGCTGGGCCTGGGCGAGGTCCGCCAGGCCGCGGCGGATGGCGCTGCCGGGCGACCCAGGCGGCAGGTTCACTACCTGCGGAGCCGTGGCCGCATCGAGGGCCAGCACCGGCGCGCTGCGCACGACCTGGCCGACCGAGACGTCCTGGACCTGCACGGGCATGGCCGCCGTGACACCGGGCACGCCGCGGTAGACCGTGCCCATGTCCTCGGCCGGCAGGGTGGTGCTGGGGGCGGACTCGACCCGCACGTCGGCCCCGGCCTGATAGGCGGCCTGGGCGGCCTGCGAGTCGGACCACGAGGCGGCGTAGGACGCGGCGAACGTGCCCAGGGCGGTCGAGAGCATGAGCAGCAGCACGGCCCGCGTGAAGCGCAGCGGACGCCGCGCGACCTGGCGTGCGCCGAGGGCCGAGACGAGCCCCCGGCCGTGACCGAGGAGCCGCTCCCCCACCTCACCAAGACGGGGCACGAGGCGGGTCGCCAGCACGGCGCCCGCCAGCAGGCCCACGGTCGGCGCGGCCAGCAGGAGCGGGTCGAGCCCCAGCGTGCCACGCACCGTGCGGGTCAGCGGGGCGCCGTAGCTGCGCAGCTGCCAGATGGCGATCCCGGCCACGACGACGAGGGCCACGTCGAGGCCTAGCCGCTGGGCCAGGGTGCGGGCCACCGGGCGGCCGAGCACGGCCCGGATGCCGGCCACTTCGGCCCCCGCGGCCAGCGCGGGCAAGGTCAGGGCCACGACGCACAGGACCCCCGTGACGATGAGGGCCGCCACGACCGTGGGGCTGATGGAGACGCCGGCCACGGCCCCCCTCGCGGCCAGCCGGCCGAATCGGCCCACGAGCTCGGTCAGGCCGGCCGCCGCCGCGGGAGCCACGAGCATGGCCGGCAGGGTCAACAGGATGGCCTCGCCGAAGGCCAGGGCGATGACGTGGGCACTGGACGCTCCGCGTGAGCGCAGCAGGCCCACCTCCGGCCGGCGCCGGTCGGCCAGCATGCTGGCCACGAGCAGCACCGCGTAGGCGGCCACGACCGCGAACTGCAGGGTCAGCAGGAGGACGGCGCCGCGGGCCACCTGGAGCGAGTGATCGACCGTGTCGAGGACGCGGTTCAGGTCGGCGGAGACGCTCAAGGTGCCGCCGGGCGGGGCCAGGCCGCGGACCTGGTCGGGCAGCGCGTCGAGGCGGGCCCGGAGCGGTTCGATGTCGTCGCCGGTCAGGTGGTCGAGGTCGGGGATGGCCCGCCAGCGCAGGTCCAGGTAGCCGGGCACGTCGTCGGCCAGAAGGTCGTCCTGGGTCACCAGCAGCGGCCCGATGAAGCTGGCCCCGCTGACCTCTGCGGCGCCGCCCGTGTCGAACGGGTCGCCACCCCAGTACGGATCGTCGGCCTGCGGCAGATAGGTGCCCACCACGACGACCGTGGCCACGGGCACGGTCGGATCGGCGTCGGGGTCGGCCGCGTCGGCCAGGGGCACCCGAGCGCCGAGGGTGAGGCCCATGGCCCGCGCCGCGGCCTGCGGCAGGGCGGCCTCCGTGGGCGTTTGGCCGGGACGCGGCCAGTGACCGTCGACGAGCGTCGCGTGCCCGTCCGCGCCCGTGGCGCTCTCGAGGTAGGTCAATATCCCTTTACTGCGGCCCGCAGCGGCGGTCGCGCCGTCGCCCGTGGCGCCGCCCGCGATGGTCTGGAGGGAGCCGGAGCGCGCCTCGAGCATGACCTCGCCACCTGAGGGACCGAGGCCGGCATGCAGGGCGGACCGGACCCGCGCATCGGCCTGACCGACCTGGGCCGCAGGCAGGCGCGTCTCCACGAGTACCGACTGCTGGACCAGGGGCACGGCCCGGATGGCCGAACGGAGGCTGCCCACGGCCACCGCGTCGCCGTACATGACGCCAGACGCGAGAAGGGTCGTGGCGCAGGCCAGCAGGAGCCAGACGCCGAGGAGGAACCGCCAGTCCTCGCGGATCCGGCCGCTCGCCAGGCGCCACAGGCCCAGGGACCAGGTGACGGCTCGCCCGAGGGTGCCCATGAGGCGCCGACCATAGCACCCGCCGCCCGGATCGAACGGTGCGTCAGCGCGGCCCGGCGGGGAGCGGCCAGCTCGGCCATCATGGGGGTCATGGACGGCCAGCGTCAGGGCGCCAAGATCGCCTTCATCGGCTCCCACGGCATCCGCAAATCGACGGCCTGCCTGGCCTTCGCGGCCACCATCCAGCGGGCGGGCCGCTCCGTCGAGCTGGCCCGCGAGGTGGTCCGCGACAACCCTCTGGGCATCAACGAACAGGCCACCCCGGAAGCCCAATTGTGGGTCCTGATGAGCCAGATCCGGCAGGAGCTGGAGCTGGCCCCCAAGGCCGACGTGCTGGTCACCGACCGGGGCGTCATGGACAACTACGCCTATTACCTGCGGGCCTGCGGCGGGCGCGATGTCTACGCCGTGGAGCCCCTGGTGCGGGCCTGGTCGGTCACCTACGACCTCGTCGTCTGGCTCCAGCCGGATCTACCGCTCGAGGCGGACGGCATCCGCAGCATCGACGCCCGCTTCCGCGACGAGATCGAGGACATCCTCGACCGCACCCTGCCCGAGCACGGCCTGCCGGGTCGCCTCGTCCAGCTGCCGGCCTCCAAGGTGACCCGCACGTACGACTGGTGGCCCCTGGCCGAGCGCCTGGCCGCGGCCGTGGGCTCCAGCCTGGAGCCGGCCGGGCCGCGCGACTGACCCTCGCCCGTCCCGGCCGATCCGGCTGGTGGACCGGATCGCGGATCAGCCGGCCGCGACCGAGCGCCCGCGGGCGGGACGGACCGCCGCGACCCGCAGGCCAAGCGCGATGAGGCCGTGCCCCACGGCCCGACGGACCTTCGCCACGGGGCCGTCCCGGTGCGCGGCCGAGCGGACGCGGCGGGGCAGCGCGCGCACCCGGGCGATGGCCCGCTCCTCGCGCCGATGGTCCGCCTCGATGGCCTGGACCAACAGGTCTTCCTGCATCGTCATCTCCTCGGCTCCTGGCCCTTCCATCCTGTGTCCGATAGCGGTACGATACAGCCTGTTCATGTCACTTCTTGTCAGGATATGAGGATCATCCGAAGCGATGCGCGCAAGTCGCCTGGTGGCCATCCTCCTGCTCCTCCAGACCCGCGGTCGGATGACCGCCGAGGCCCTCGCCGGGGAGCTCGAGGTCTCGGTGCGGACGATCTATCGCGATGTCGAGGCCCTCAGCCTGGGCGGCGTGCCGGTCTATGCCGAGCGCGGGCCGGGCGGCGGGGTGCAGCTCGTGGACGGCTATCGGACCCGCCTGACCGGGCTGTCGGGCGACGAGGCCGAAGCGCTCTTCCTGTCGGGCCTGGAGGGCCCCGCGGCCCAGCTGGGCCTGGGCTCGGTCCTGGCGGCGGCCCAGATCAAGGTCGCCGCGGCCCTGCCGCCCGAGCTGCGGGCCCGATCCTCCCGGCTGCGCGAGCGGTTCCACCTCGAGGCCCCCGGCTGGTTCCGCCAGATCGAGGCCGTGCCCTTCCTGGGGCCCGTGTCCGAGGCGCTGTGGTCCGACCGCCGGCTGCGGATGAGCTACCGGCGCGGCGAACGGGCCACGGAACGGACCGTCGACCCGCTGGGCCTCGTCCTCAAGGCCGGCACCTGGTACCTCGTGGCGCGACGGGAAGGCGCCGTGCGGACCTATCGCGTGTCACGCATCACCGCCATCCGCCTCCTCGACGAGCGCTTCGAGCGGCCGGAGCCGTTCGACCTGGCCCGCTACTGGAGCGAGTCCACCGCGGCCTTCGAGCGTGAGCTCGATCGCGTCATCATCCGCCTGCGGGTCGAACCCGAAGCCGTGGACGACCTGGCCTACGCCGTCGGGAACGGCCGGCGGGTGGGCGAGCCGCGCGACGGCGAAGTCGATGGCTGGGTGGACCTGGACCTGCGCCACGAATCGCTGGAGAGCGCCCACGACGACCTGCTCCGCCTGGGTGCCAGGGTCGAGGTCATCGAACCGCCCGAGCTGCGCGACGCCCTGCGGGCCACGATCGAGGCCATGGGCCGACGCTACGCGGTCGGCGGCGGCTCGGGGGCGCCCGAGGGCTCGGGGGTCGGTGACGGCTCGGTGGTCGGTGACGGTTCGGTGGTCGGTGACGGCGCCGGGTCCGGTGGCCGGTCGGGGCTCGGAGGGAGCGGAGCGAGGGCCAGGTCGATCGCCTCCTGACGCGTCATCTCGCGGCCTTCAGCGTAGGCGCGGGCGAGGTCGGGATCGCGCAGGGCCTCGGCCACCGAGAAGGCCCCTTCCCGGAGCCGGTTGAGGGCTCCCAGGCGCGACCCGATGGCCGATTCCAGGGCGTTGGCGAAGCCGCCCAGGCGCATGGCGCGATCGGGGTAGCCCTCCCGCCAGGTCAGCCACGAGAACGTATCGATGAGCAGCACGTGGGCCGTCAGGTCTTCGGTCTGGGCGAACAGCGGGAGGGCCTCGGCCCAGCTCGCGCGAGCCGTCGCGTAGTCGTCCTGGAGGAAGGCGGCGACGCCCCGGGAGTAGAGGGTCCAGCCGGTCATGAAGGCGTCGCCCAGCTCGCGGAAGAGGGCCAGGGCGGCGTCGTCACGGGCCTGGGAAGCCGCGAACCGCCGCCGGTCGAGCTCGACGTTGCCGAGGGCCCACAGCGCTCGGCCTTGGCCGCCGCGGTCCCCCAGGGCCTCGAAGCGTTCGAGGCTTTCCTGGGCCAGCACCTCGGCCTCATCGAGATCCGCGAACCGCAGGCCACGCTCGTCGAGCGAGTCGATGACCCGGGCCATGGCCAGGTTGTAGAGGCCGTCGGCGATGGCCGCGGAGTCGCCGCGGGCGCGGAGGATCTCCAGGCTCTGGGCGTAGTAGTCGCGCGCGACCTCCATCTCGGCCTGCCAGTAGGCCATCCCGCCGGCCGCATCGAGGGCGTGCAGGCGAGCCACGGGGAAGCGCTCCCCGCCGGGCAGGGCCAGGACCCGGCGAGCCTGCTCGGCCCCCTCCGCCAGGTGGCCACGGATCTGCCAGAAGCGCCACAACGCACCGACCATCTCCAGGGCCGACTCCACCTCCTGCTGCTCGATGGCCCAGGCCAGAGCGGCGCGCAGGTTGTCGTGCTCGGCTTCGACGCGGTCCAGCCAGGACTTCGACCCGGGGCCCATGAACTCCACCGCGCAGCTCGTGGCGAAGGCGCCGAAGTAGCGGCCGTGGCGCTCGCGCAGGAGGGCCACCTGGCCAGCCTCGGCCAGGCGCTCGGCGGCGAACTCACGGATCGTCTCCAGCATCATGAAGCGCGGCGCATCGGTGCGATCGTCGCGCCGCAGGAGGCTGTGCTCGACGAGGGCGTCGAGGGCCTCGAGCAGGTCGGCCCCCAGCTCGCCGCCCGGGTCGCAGACGGGTTCGATGGCCTCGAGCTCGGCCCCGCCGCTGAAGACCGAGAGGCGGGCCATCAGCGCCCGCGACGGCTCGTCCAAGAGCTCCCAACTCCAGGCGATGGCCCCTCGCAGGGTCCGCTGCCGATCGGGCAGGTCGCGTCCTCCGGCCGCCGAGAGCTCGAGGCGCCGCTCCAGGCGGCTCAGCATCTGCTCGGGGCTCAGGAGGCGGATGCGGGCCGCGGCCAGTTCGATGGCCAGGGGCAGGCCGTCGAGGCGGGCGCAGATCTCGGCCACCGCCGGGGCGTTCTCGTTCGACACCCGGAAGCTTGGCTGGACGGCCACAGCGCGCTGGATGAAGAGGGCCACCGACTCGTACTGGGAGAGGGCCTCGGGCGGCGGGAGGTGGGCCTGGTCCGGGAGGCCCAGGGCGGGCACCGGGAACTCCTGTTCGCCGGCCACGCGCAAGGGGGCTCGGCTGGAGGTGATGATCCTGACGCCAGGCGCTGCGCGGAGGAGGTCGGCCACGAAGGGGGCCGCATCGAGGACCTGCTCGAAGTTGTCCAGGACGAGCAGCGTGGTCCGCCCGGCCAGCGCCTCCCCGATCCGTTCGGGCAGCGGCCGGGCGCCGGCGTCCGCCAGGCCCAGCACGCCCGCCACCGCGGCAGGCACGAGGTCCGGCTGATCGATGGCCGCGAGGGCCACGAAATAGGCGCCGTCCGGGAAGCGATCGGCGGCCTCCGCGGCGACCTGCAGGCTGAGGCGGGTCTTACCCGTGCCGCCCGGGCCGGTAAGCGTCAGGAGCCGCGTCTGCTCGAGCAGCTCGACGGCCGCTGCGACCTCCCGCTCGCGGCCCACGAAGCTCGTCAGCTGGACGGGCAGGTTGTTGGGCGTCGCGTCGAGGGCGTGGATGGCGGGATGCTCGTCGGGCAGACCCTCGATGACGACCTCGGCGATGCGCTCCGGCCGCGACAGATCCTTGAGGCGGTGGGCGCCGCGATCGCGAAGGCTGACGCCCTCGGGCAGGGCCGGCCCGACGAGGGCTGTGGTGCTGGCCGAGAGGAGCACCTGCCCCCCGTTGCCGGCGGCCGCGATGCGCGCTGCGCGGTGGACGTCGAGACCGACGTAGAGGCCCTCGGCCGAGAGGCTCCCCTCCCCCGTGTGCAGCCCCATACGGACGCGGATCGGGGCGCCGCCGGGCCAGGCGTGGGCAGCGAGGTCTCGCTGGGCCTGGACGGCCGCGGCCACGGCTCGGGGCGCGCTGGTGAACACGGCGAAGAAGGCGTCGCCTTCGGTCTGGATCTCGCGCCCGTCGTGGGCCTCGAGGGCAGCCCGGATGATGGCGTGGTGAGCGGCGAGGAGGGGCGGCCAATCCTCCGGACCGAGCTGCTCGACGAGGCGGGTCGAGCCCTCGATGTCGGTGAAGAGGAACGTGATGGTCCCGGTCGGGAAGGCGGGCGGAGGCATGGTCCTAGGGGCGGCGGATAGACGGCCTATGCTGGCCGTTGGCGGGCCTGGCGTCAACGCCGGCCGTAGCGTCGACCTCGGCCGTAGCGTCGACCTCTGCCGTGGCGTCGACCTCGGCCCCGCCGTCGACCTCGGCCGGGTGCCAAGGTCGGCCGTGGCGTGGACCTCGGCCGGAGAAGTTCCACCGACTGGACACGCAGCCGCTCGAACGGGCCATCGTCGACCGATGGCTGGCCCTCGGGCAGGAGGAGGAGCCGGGATGAGGATCTATCTGACGAGCGTCTTCGTCGACGACCAGGCCAAGGCCCTGGCCTTCTACACCGAGGTGCTGGGCTTCGTGAAGCAGGAGGACGTCCCGATCGGCGAGGATCGCTGGCTGACGGTCGTCTCCGCCCAGGACCCGGATGGCCCGCAGCTCCTCCTCGAGCCAGACGGGCACCCGGCCGTGGGGCCCTTCAAGAAGGCGCTGGTCGCCGATGGCATCCCCGCGGCCTCCTTCGCCGTCGACGACATGCGGGCCGAGGCCGGCCGACTCCAGGCCCTCGGCGTCCGATTCACCCAGGAGCCGACCGATCTGGGCCCCGTCATCACGGCCGTCCTGGACGATACCTGCGGCAACCTCATCCAGCTCGCCCAGCTCCGCTGACCCTGGCTTCTTGGGGCGGCCCGGCTGGCCCGGGCTCCTGGCGCGACCCACGGCCGGACCTGGGTTCTTGGCTCGACCCACGGGGCACTGGGCTCTTGGGGCGGCCCTGACGGCCCGGGGCCTGGCCAAACACGTCGCCCACGGCGCCTTTGGCCAAGCTGGACTGCCAGGTGCCCGTGATCATGGCCAAATACGTCGCCCAGCGCGCCTTATCCGAGGCGCACCCGGGCTCCAGGGTCCGGAAGGGCCCGAGCTTGGCCGAATACGTCGCTGGCAACGAGTTATATCCGATCGGTCCGGCCCCTCGCTCCTTGAGCCTCGGGAGGCGTCCTGATCGTGGCCATACGCGCGCTGGGACGCGGGTATGGCCACGGATGAGGCTCGAACGGGGCTCGGGGAGGGCTCCAGCGTGGCCAAGAGGTCGTGGTCGTCGAGGGGCTCGGGCATAAGGGTGTGGAATCGACACTGTTTGGCCAGGGACGCGGGGCTGAAGAGCCCTGGATCGGGGACTGCGAGGCCGAATCCGGGGCTGAAGGGGCCAGGGAGACGGGGCCGAGGCTGCCGATCCGGAGCTGAAGGGGCCCTGGATCGGGGGCTGCGGGGCTGAAGGAGCCCGATCCGGCCCTGGCGATCAGTCGGGGCGCCGGCGGTCAGTCGCGGCGGCGGAAGTTGAAGATCGCGATGCCCAGCATGGCGAACCCGAAGGCGATGACCACGACCGCCTCGAGGACCATGGGCAGGACCGTGCCCCCGATGGTGAGGCTGAGCTGGTCGATGGCCGGCCCCGGGAAGCCGCCCTGGCCCAGGACCACCCGGCGCAGGGGATCGACCCCGT
>DASUKL010000070.1:0-5408 GCA_036278755.1 Candidatus Limnocylindrales bacterium
CCAGGGGATCGCGCCAGCGAAGCTCCCTGAAGCGCGCGAAGTCGGTATCGGCCGAACAGAGCTCCAGGCCGTGCTCGATCGCCAGGGCGGCCAGATGGGCGTCGGGGATGAGGTTGGCGGTGAGTCGATAGCGCCGCACGAGGTCGCCCATGACCTCGGCGTGTCGGTCGGTCGGGGTCGGCACCCAGACATTGGGCGCTGCCAACCACGCTTCCACGAACGTCCATGCCTCCTCCCCACCGAGGGGCTGTGTGGCGGCGCGGGGATGGGTCGCGATGCGGACGAAGGCCGTCAACGACGGCCAGGGCATGCCGACCCGCTCAGCGCCTCCGAGTCGTTCTTCCAGCCAGACTGCCGCAGGCTCGTGCCAGGGGCTTGTCTCGTCCACCGCGTAGAGCAGGAGGTTCGCGTCCAGGAGCATCAGCCGTCCGGGGGATCGTCGAGCGACACTCGCGACTCCGCAGCTCGGCGTGTGCTTCCGGCAGCCGGAGCGCTGGGCGGCTCGTCCAGGAACTCGAGCGCCTCGGCGATGTTCCTGACGTCGATGCGAAGGCCGAGCGGGGCACTCTGCTGGTGGAACCGGCGTTGCCGGGGCTTCGCGGCCAGACCGGCGCGGGCCAGTCGGTTGACGGCTTCACTGACGCCGAGGCCGCTTCGCCGCATCTGGGCCACCGCGGCGGCGACGTCTTCGTCGAGATCGATCGTCGTTCGCATGGTGATGGGAGGGTAACACGCCTGAGACACCATGATGTGGCACGATATGCATCTTGATGGCCCGGCAGCTGGGCGTTGCGACCGCGCCTTCCCTGTAGCATCCCGTCATGCCGAACCGTGGCAGCCACTCGGCGATGCGAGCACGTCCTGATCCAGGCGATCCGACGCTCGCCGCGATCCCCTCGCGGCCGCCGTTCCGGTTGCGGGCGCAGGTCCTGACACCACTCGGGGCGGGTGGGGTCCGGTTCGAACGCGACGCCGTGATCAGCGTCGATGCGCGAGGGCGCATCAGCTCGGTGGAGGCCTGGGCGACCGGGTCGGGCGCAGGGGTCGGGTCGGGTGCGGGGGCCGGGCCGGGCACGCGAGCCGGTTCGGGCGCCAGCGCCAGCGCATCGGCCGGCTCATCGGGCGCGGAGGCGGGAGGACCCGGTCCCATCGTCGACCTTCGGACGCTGGTGGTCATGCCCGGCCTGGTCGATCTGCACGCCCACCTGCCCCAGCTGCCGAACGTGGGCCTGGGCGCCGGGCTCGATCTCCTGACCTGGCTCGAGCGGTACATCTTCCCCCTCGAACGCGGCTTCGACGAGGCCGCCGCCGAGCGCCTCGCCCCCCTCGCCTTCCGGGCCTTCGCCAGGGCCGGCACGACGACCGTCCTGATGTACGGCGCCGTGTACCAACCCAGCCTCGACGCCGCCTTCCGAGCGGCCGAAGCCCACGGCATCCGGGCCATCCTGGGCAAAGTCATGATGGACCGCTTCAGCTACGACGAGCGGCTCCGGCCCGAGGAGCGCCTGGACCTCTCCTTGCGTCAGTCGATCGAACTCTGCGAGCGCTGGCACGGTCGCGACGAAGGCCGCCTGGGCTACGCCTTCACGCCCCGTTTCGCGGTCAGCTGCACGGCCGAGCTGCTGCGCGAGTCGGCCGCTGCGGCCCGGGCCCACGACGCGTACTGGCAGACTCACCTGTCCGAGGACCGCGGCGAGCTGGCGGAGGTCGCCCGCCTCTTCCCCGAGGCCCGCGACTACACGGACGTCTACGACCGGGCCGGGGGCCTGGGCCCGCGGTCGATCATGGCCCACGCCATCTACCTCTCGACGGAGGAGGTCGCGCGGCTGGCGGAGACCGGCACGCGGATCGCCCACTGCCCGGCTTCGAACCTCTTCCTGGCCTCCGGGGCGATGCCCGTGGCCTGGTACCGCGAGGCCGGCCTGACCATGGGCCTGGGCTCGGACGTCGCCGGCGGGCCCGACCTCTCCTTATTCGCGGTCATGAAGGCCGGCGCCTACGCCCAGAGCGGCCGCTGCGTCACGCTGGGCGAAACGGAGCAGATGCTCTCGCCGCTCGACTGGCTTCGCCTGGGCACGCTCGAAGGCGCTCGGGTCCTGGGCCTGGACGATCGGATCGGCTCGATCGAGGCCGGCAAGGAAGCGGACCTGATCGCCGTCGACCCGACGCTGACGTTGCCCTTCGATGGCGGGCACGCGTCCGACCCTTCCGACGCCCGATCCGACCCCTCCGACCATTCCGACGCCCGATCCGACCCCTCCGACCAGTCCGACCTTGGTGCCCGATCCGACCCCTCCGACCATTCTGATCTTGGCGCCCGATCCCACGCCTTCGCCTCCACCGAACCCTACGGCCGCACCGACCCTTCCGATCCCTCCGACCTCGTGAGCCGGCTGATCTTCCGCCACCACCCCTCGATGGTCCGCGCCGCGTGGGTCCGCGGCCGCCTCCTCCCCGCGTGATGGCTCGTACGCTCCCGCTCGATGGCCCTCGAGCTCGTGCCTGATGCGCTCCTCGTTCCTGCCTGTATCGCGTACAGAGACAAGCGGCGATCCGAATCAGCGCCGGTGGGCAACTGGTGCGCTTGGCGATACAGACGACCGTCAAGGCCACGTCCCTTCGTCATCTGTCACGCGCGACGAGACGCCGAGCAGCGGACGGCGCGCCCGTTTGCCGCTTGTCACGCTGGGCGGAAGAGCGGACGCGCCCCCCGCGGCCTCCCCGCCGATCGTCACGCTGGGCGGAAGACAGGATGACGGGCCGCGCACTTTCTGTGTGGTACGTCGCGCTGGGCGGAGGGTCCGGTGACGACCGCGGTCCCACTGTCGATATTCATGCCCGGCCCGCAACCAGTTCGGCCTGGAGCTCGGCGCTGCGCCACTCACGTCTTACAAGACGATGCTCCCGTTCCCGCCCGGATCCAGGCCCTCACTCAGCGCCGCCAGCATGCGCCGTGGCGGCACCGTGAAGAGGCTCTGCAGACCTGGAGTCAGGACCTTGAGTGCTGCGCGGTTGTTGCGCGTGTCGGCAACCAGGAGGATCAGGTGACCGACCGGATCGTCCCGCAGCTTCAGGCGGAGGCGGCGCTCCAAGGCCTGTCCATCCGAGATGTTCGTCTCGGCTTCCACCCGGGCGGACCAGGGAGCCGGGCGTTCGCCGCTGATCGCTCCGTCCCAGGCTCGCAGATCGCCGACGATCGGCACCGCGACCTCGGTGCGCCAGATGAGGTCCCGATGGAGCCGGACGCGCAAGCGCTCCAGTACCGCCTGTTGGGCGCGATCACGGAGTGGATCACCCGACGGATAGCCGCGCAAGGCCACGTCCAACCCGACGACCGCACACCAGGCGCCCACGTCTGCCATCGAGATGTGCTCGATCAGGCCGTGCTCGAACCGCCACAGGCGACTCTGCGAGGTCTGACTCGCCGCCGCCGCGACACGAAGGCTCAGCCCGGCAGCGACCCGGGCCTGGCGATGATCCTGTCCCAGTCGCCTCACCAGCTCGCGAGCCTTGCGCCGGCCGCGATCCGCTGGTCGATCGTGCGTGGCCATGGCCAAGGATGGTGGACCTCGCCCATCCACTCGGGCTTATCTGAGGCGCTGCTGGCGTCGGAGGCGGTGCCTGTCTCAAAGGCGCTGCTGAGCCGCGCCTGCGCTTCGGCCATCGAGTCGGCCGCTGGGTCGGGGCAGCGTCACATCATGGCTAGCGGCAGGAGCGGCCAACCGGGTGGGCGATCGGAAGCGGCCGTAACGGCCAGCGATACCGATGGCGGATGGAGCCTCGAGAACGGCGCCGCCGTCACGGCCAGCGAGACAAGCAGCCAACGAGTTTGGTGGGCGGACTCTGCTGTCACTCCAGGCGTTACATCGGACGACGGAGGCGCCTGCGGTTCGCCAGATGTCACGTTCGGCGAGACGGACGGTGACCGTCAGGGCCGTCGTTCGTCGCTTGTCACGCCCGGCGGATCAGGAACCGGCGCCCCGGGCCGTCGTTCGTCGCTTGTCACACCGGGCGGGACAGGAACCGACCGGGCAGCCCCCCGTTCGTCGCTTGTGACACCAGGCGGGAGAGGACCCTGCGCACACGGGCCCGCAGACTCACGATGAGCGCCAACCTTCCCGATCGGGCCGAGCTGCTCATCCGGGGCGGGACGATCGTTGACGGCACCGGAGCTCCGGCCCGACCCGGGGACGTGGCGGTCGTGGATGGCCGGATCCGTCTCCTCCCGTCGAGCGGCGCGACGCACTCGGCCGCCGGCCTGCCCAGCGCGAGCGCCACGCGCCGAGCGACGAACGAGGACGAGGACGAGCCACTCCCCCAGGCAACCCGGGTCATCGACGCGCGCGGGCTCGTCGTGGCGCCCGGGTTCATCGACCTCCACAGCCACAGCGGCCTGATGATCCTGGCAGAACCCCGCCACGAGCCCAAGGTCCGCCAGGGCGTCACGACCGAGGTCATCGGCGTCGACGGCAACAGCTACGCCCCCTTCACGAACGCAGCAGACCTTCACGACTTCGTGATCCTCAACGGCGGCCTGGACGGTCGACCCGACGACCCCGGTCCGGCCGACGCCAACCGCGGCCCCGAGGACCTGGGCCCACCGGACGCCTCGGCCGGGCCCGAAGCCCGGAGCCCCTCCCCCGAAGCCCGGCGCCGTGCGCCCCTGACCATCGACTGGCGGACCGTGGCCGACTACCTCGCCCGCTTCGACCGGCAGGTCGCCCTCAACATCGCCTACGTCGTGGGCAACACGCCGCTACGCGTCTCGGCCATGGGCTGGGACGACCGACCTGCCACCCCCCAGGACCTCGACCGCCAGCGAAGCCTCCTCCGGGAGGCCATGGAGGACGGCGCTTTCGGGCTCAGCTCCGGGCTCGATTACCCGCCCGGCGCCTACGCCACGACCGACGAGCTGGCCGTCCTCCTGGCCGAAGCCGCGGCCCACGGCGGCTTCTACCACACCCACGTGCGCTACCCGCTCGGCGACGGCTTCCTCGACCCCTTCCGAGAGGCCATCGAGATCGGCCGGCGAAGCGGCGGGGGGCCTGTCCACATCACCCACTTCTACCATCGGGCCACCTTTCCAGGAACGCCGGAGCAGATGCTGGCCCTCGTCGACGACGCCCAGGCCGCGGGCCAGGACGTGACCTTCGACATGTACCCCTCGGAGTGGGCCAGCACCCGCCTCCTCATCCTCCTGCCCACCTGGATCCAGGCCGGCGGCGTGGCAGCCCTCAAAGAACGCCTGGCGGATCCCGGCGCCCGGGCCCGCATCCGCGACGAGCTGGCGGCTCGGGGTCGCCTCTACGCCGGCGACCGAGCCTGGGCCGAGCTCCGCCTGGGCGCCTTCACTCGGCCCGAGCACCTGGCCTTCGAGGGCCAGACCCTGGCCCAGGTGATGGCGGAGA
>DASUKL010000071.1:0-3588 GCA_036278755.1 Candidatus Limnocylindrales bacterium
CGCCTGGCCCGACGTCGACCTGGAAGCGGCCACGATCACCGTCCGCCAGGCCCTCCAGCGCGTCGCTGGGACGCTGACCTTGGTGGAGCCGAAGTCAGCCACGAGCCATCGCACGGTGGCCCTCCCGCGGATCGTCGTCGACGCCCTCCGGGCTCACTGGACCCACCAGCTCGAAGACCGGCTCCTCGCGGGCTCGCGCTGGTACGACGATCCCCGCGGCCTGGTCTTCACGTCGACAGTCGGGACACCCATGGATGGGATCGCGGTGACCCGCCGCTTCCAGGCGGTCCTCGACCGAGTCGGCCTGCCGAAGCAGCGGTTCCATGACCTCCGCCACGCCTGCGCCTCGCTCCTCCTGGCCCAGGGCGTCTCGCCCCGGGTAGTGATGGAGACACTCGGACACAGCCAGATCAGCCTGACCCTCAATACGTACAGCCACGTCATCCCGGCGCTCGGGCGAGCAGCGGCCGACCAGATGGACGCGGTCCTGGCGCTTCCCTCCGCGAGATCGTCGGTGTCCGTGGCCATGAGAAAGTCCCCACTGGTGGCCACGGAGAAGTCCCCACCCCTCGAACGACCTGAGCCACCCGGGTGAGCCTCGGGGGCTGCACAGTGGCGCTGCCAAGCCACCACCGATGCAGCCCCGAGGGACGCCCATTGTGAAGAGTGCGAGGGACCAGTTGGACATCCTCACCGCGTTTGCGGACCTCGGCAGCTACCGCGCTGCGGCGGCCCTGTGCGGGACCACCCACAAGACGGTCCGCCGGGTCGTCGCGCGCCGGTCACACCTGCCGGCCGAGCGACCCACCCGATCGAAGAACACCGACGCGCTGACGGCGATCATCACCGAGCGTGTCCGCTGGACCGACGGCCGGATCAGCGCCAAGCGCCTCCTGCCGCTCTGCCGGGCGGCCGGCTATCTGGGCTCGGCCCGCAACCTGCGCCGGGCGGTGGCCGAGGCCAAGGCCCTCCAGCGGCGCGACCGCCGGGTGTACCGGCCCTGGGCGCCGGTCCCGGGCGAGCACCTCGTCATCGACTGGGGCAGCGAGGGGGACCGTCACCTCTTCTGCGCCGTGCTCGCCTGGAGCCGCATCCGCTTCGTCCGCTTCGCCGAGCGGGAGGACCAGGCCACGACCCTCGCCCTGCTCGCCGCGTGCTTCGAGACCCTCGGCGGCGTGCCCGCGGTCGTCTTGGCCGACCGGATGGGGTGTCTCAAGGGCGGCGTCGTGGCCAACGTCGTCGTGCCCGCGCCCGGCTACGTCGCCTTCGCCGCCCACTACGGCTTCCGGCCCGACTTCTGCGAGGCGGCGGACCCCGAGAGCAAGGGCCTCGTCGAGCATCTCGTCGGCTATGCGAAACGGGACCTGCTCGTCCCCGCCGGCGGCTGGCCGACCCTCGAGGAGGCGAACCGCGATGCGGCGGCCTGGTGCGTCGAGGTCAACGGCCGGATCCATGCCGAGACCGCCGCGGTCCCGGCCGAGCGACTGGCCACCGAGCGGACGGTCCTGCGCCCGTTGCCCTCGCTCCGGCCGGCCCCCGCTCCCAGCGCGACCCGGACCGTCGATCGGCTCCGCACCGTCCGCTATGGCTCAGCGCGCTACAGCGTGCCGGGCGCCTACATCGGCCGGCGCGTCGAGCTCGCCGTTGCCGGTGGCGAGCTTGTCATCCGGGCGGAGAGAGCGGAGATCGCGCGGCACCGCCTCGTCGGCCCCGGCGAGCTGAGCCTCGCCGACGCCCACTATCCGGGCCATGCTGCCCTGCCCGTCCGGGCCATCCGCCCCCGGACTCCCGCTGAGGTCGCCTTCTTGGGCCTCGGCTCGGCCGCCGGTCCGTTCCTGCGCGCCGCGGCGGCCTCGGGCCTGCCCCGCCTGGCCGCTGAGATCGCGGCCATCGTGGCTCTGGAGCCGGCCTATGGCCACGAAGCTCTCGTCGCGGCCCTCGAGCGGGCCCTCGCGTACCGGCGCTTCGGGGCCGTCGACGTGCGATCGATCCTGGCCGCTGGGGCCGGCGTCTCGCGCCACCGGGAACCGGGCCTCGCCCTCCGTATCGAGGTGCCCGCGGTGCCGGTCCGTTCGCTGGCCGCCTATGCCCTGGAGCCCAGCGCATGACGGCCGCGGTCCCCACACCGCTCGCCCCCGACCTCGAGGCCGCCCTGCGCCGCCTCAAGCTCGCCGCGGTCCGGCGCCTGGCGCCCGAAGTGCTCACGACGGCGAAGACCCAGCGCTGGCCACCCGACGAGCTGCTCCGCACGCTGCTCGAAGCTGAGCTCGCCGCCCGCGACGCCTCCAACGCCCGGGCGAGGCTCCGGGCCGCCGGCTTCCCGGTCCGCAAGACGCTCGAGGCGTTCATCGTCGCCGAGTCCTCGATCCCTCAGGCGACCTTCGACTACCTCAGCTCCCTCGAGTGGGTCCGGGCGGCGGAGAACGTCGTCCTCGTCGGACCCGCGGGGACGGGCAAGAGCCACACGCTCATCGCTCTCGGCCACGCTGCCGTCGAGCAGGGGTTCCGGGTCCGCTACGTCGCCGCGGCTTCGCTCGTCGAGGCGCTCTACCGGGGCCTGGCCGACAACAGCGTCGGCCGACTCATCGAGAGCCTCCTGCGCGCTGACCTGGTCATCGTCGACGATCTCGGCTTCGCGCCTCTCGACGATGTCGGCGCCCAGCTGTTGTTCCGCTTCGTGGCCGCCGCCTACGAGCGGCGCAGCCTCGGGCTCGCCAGCCACTGGCCGTTCGAATCCTGGGGCCGCTTCCTGCCCGAGCCCACCACCGCGGTGGCCCTCCTCGATCGGCTCCTCCACCATGCCGTGACGGTCGTCATGAGCGGCGACTCCTACCGGATGCGGGAAGCCAGGACGAGGGGAGGTGGGCCACTGGCCAAGCCCTGAGAGCCCCCCAGGGGTGGGGACTTTTCATGGCCACAGGTGGGGACTTCGAGATGGCCATTGACACGGCAGCATCGAAGCA
The DNA here is from genome assembly GCA_036278755.1 of Candidatus Limnocylindrales bacterium. GTDB lineage: Bacteria > Chloroflexota > Limnocylindria > Limnocylindrales > CSP1-4 > DASUKL01. The sequence goes on from DASUKL010000071.1 coordinate 2,964, forward strand.
CCGCGCCGGTGGCGAAACTCGCCGGTGCTAGGCTCCGGAGCTGAGCATGGATTTCGAGTTGCCGGCCGAGCATCAGCTCCTGCACCAGACGGTGCGCGACTTCTGCCGGCGCGAGGTCGAGCCGGTGGTCGAGGAGCACGAGCGGGAGCATCGTTTTCCCGGCGGGATCGTGGCGATGCTCGGTCGGATGGGCCTGCTGGGCATCCCCTATTCCGAGGAGGAAGGCGGCGCAGGCCTCGACACGCTCGCCTACGCAGTCGCGATCGAGGAGCTGTCGCGGACGTGGGGCAGCCTGGGTCTGATCGTGGCCGCTCACACGAGCCTCGGCTGCGGCCCGATCCACCTCGCCGGCAATGACGAGCAGAAGGAGCGCTACCTGGTCCCGATGGCCCAGGGGCGGGTCATCGGCGCCTTCGGCCTGACCGAGCCGGAAGCGGGCTCGGACTCCGGCGGGACGAAGACGACCGCGCGCCGCGAGGGGGACGACTGGATCCTCGACGGCAGGAAGCGGTTCATCACCAACGCCGGCCAGGCCGGAACGTACGTCGTCACGGCCCGCACCGGAACCCGCGAGGGCGGCGGGCCCGCCATCGACGCCTTCATCGTCGAAGCCGGGACGCCGGGC
>DASUKL010000072.1:0-3762 GCA_036278755.1 Candidatus Limnocylindrales bacterium
GAACGGCAGGTCGCCGTGGCCGCAGACGCAGCTCATGTCCGGCTCGTCGTCGGCGATGAGCGTCCGCACGTCGAAGATGCACTCCTGGGCGCACTCGGCCCAGGCCGACTCGATGGCCGCGCGGATGGGCTCCGTGGCGCGGGCGGCGTCGGCGGCCTGCTGGTGGCGGTCGCGCCGCTCCGCGAGCCGGGCGATCAGGCGGTCCTTGTCAGTCATATATGCTTCCTCCGTTCGTCCTCTTGGCCGGCGGTGCTCTTCCTACGGAGCCGCCGGCCTTCTGCTATCCGGCGGCGCGGCGTGGCGACGCGGCCACCGACTCAGCGCCCAGGTTCAGCGCATCCCCGGACGCTGAGGCGGCTGCCGCCTCGGCCAGCTCTCTGCCGGTGAACCAGGCCCGACCACCAGGCACCGCGTGCGCCTGGGCTGGACAGTGGAGCTCGTTCATGCCCGCCACTTCGAGCAGCGGCCCGTGGCCGTCAGGGCACTGGGGGCCGGCGTAGACGCGGACGCGGCGGGTCATCCCGTCACCCCGATGTGGAGCGCCGCATCCGGCGCGACCATCGCCGCCAGCAACAGGACGACGATCAGCGCCATCCCCATGACGAACAGCAGGCCGACGGTCTCGACGGCCACCTGGACGGCTAGCTGCAGCAGCTCCCGACGGTGCGCATCAGGCAGCGGGATGGCCATGGGTCGGCGGTCACGGCTCACAGAGCCATGCCTCCCGTGACCCGCGCGCCCGAGGCGTCCCCGAGCGCGGCCCGCTCCTGCCACATGGGCAGCGGGCGCAGGTCGAGCCCCTGCTCCCCGACGACATAGCGACACCGACGGCAGAGCCAGTAGCGCCCCTTGGGCCGCCCGGCGAGCGTCAGCTGGTACAGGTGGACCGCGGTCGTCGTGCCGCACTCGGAGCAGCGCGGCATCAGGCGGCCCCCCGCGGCCGGCGCTCGACGGCACCGGCCATCGTTCGCAGGTCACACCGCACGAGACCCGCGCGGACCCCCAGGCGCCCGGCCTCGTGGAGGGCGACGTCCGGCCGGTCGGCGGAGAGCGCCATGTAGATCCGCTCGCTCGCCGCGATGGCCTCGTCGGCCAGGGCGATGCCTTCGATGATCGGAGCCAGGGCGTCACTGGTGCGCTGAGTCACCCGGTCCGGTCGGCCCCGACCTCCGGGGATGACGCGCAGCGTCCGCTGCGGGGTCGAGGCAGCCTTGACCGCAGCCGTTGAGTGCTGGCTCATGCCGCGCCTTCCTGTCGCCCTGTGCTCACTGACGTGAGCAGGTCCCCCAAGAGCTCAGGGAAGGCCCGCGCTGCCGCCATCTGGACCTTCGAGGAAAGGGGCAGCCGACCGTTGCGGACTTCCGTCCACGTCGAGCGTGCGATGCCCAGCCGCGCGGCCATCGCCGCATCGGTCAGAGTCTCGCGCCGCTGGATCGCTTGGAGCTTGCTCAGCAACATGGTCGGAATGCTGACACATGCTCAGCATTCTGTCAACACGCTGACACAAGAAGATTGCGAGCCGCTACGGTGCCGCCATGGCACGGCCGACGGAATGGCTCAAGAACGCTCGCAAGCGGGCTGGCTACGCGTCCCAGGACGATCTGGCCAAAGCGATGGGCGTGGCTCGTGGTGCGGTCGGCAACTGGGAGACAGGCCGCGACCGGCCCAGCATGGCGAACGCGGAGCGCCTAGCGACGCTGCTGCACCGTCAGCGCTCCGAGGTGCTGGCGAAGTTCGGCTATCCCATCGGTGGAGGAGAGCCGCTTACCGAGCTGCCCATCGCGCTCCCGCCTGAATGGCTGGATGCGTTCCGGGCCGAGGTCGCGGCCGGTGTCGCCGAGGGGATGGCCCAGGTGGTCGAGATGCTGCGGACCGAAGGGCTGCTGCCAGCAGTGGATAAGCCACCGCGACGACAGTCTCAGCGACGGTCTGCCTGATGGTGGCCGGGTCGATGGGCTCTGGCACCTCGGCTCCCTCCAAGGGCGCCGGGACTGGCCTCCGCGGGCTGTTGCCGGCAGCACACCAAGATAGAACGTTCGTTCTAGCCCGACAAGGGACTTCCGCACGATGGACGGCCTGGTAGGCGGGAGTTATCCACAAACGTGGAAGGGAAAGGGGGAGGAAGATGCGAGCCCTCGCAGCGGGCCTCATGGCCCTGGTTCTCACGGCGGCCTGTTCGGGTGGTGGAGGGACGCCGGCACCGACCGAGGCGCCATTGCAGAGCACCGAGGTCTTCACGCTGCCCCCATCAGCGCCATCGGCCGCCGCGTGGCCTGATGGCTGGGAGGACATCTGCCTCGCGCTGACCGAGCTCCAGACGGGCTGGTCCGACTTCACGGATGCCCTCGATGACGCGGAAGCGTTCGACTACGACAGCGCCTCGAAGGAGGCGAAGTCGGCCGGCTCACATGCCAAGACGGCCGTCGGCGTGCTCGACGGTCTCCCGACGTGGACGCCCGGCAAGGGGATCGTCGGCGACCTGCGCACGGCCGCCACGAACATGCAGAAGGCCGGCAACCTCTTGTCTCTCGGCCTCAAGAACATCGACGCGGACCTCGTGGATGAGGTGGCCCCCTACGTCGACAAGATCAACGACGCGCTCGACGATGGCATCGTCGACGAGACGGACATCAACGCGACCTATGGTTTCGGCTGCTCGTGACCCCCGGACGGCCCCATCTCGCGGTCGGCGCCTGGCCGACACGGCTCCTGATGGGGACCGGCGCCGGAGCAGCGGAGGCTAGCCCGAGGCGCTTATCTTCGGCTTACGTCGGGCGGCTGGGCTATCGGCCCGAGCTGGATGGCCTGCGCGGCGTGGCCATCCTCATCGTCATGCTCGGGCACCTCAATGTCCTGGGGCTCGGTGCGGCCGCGAAGGTCGGCGTGATGCTCTTCTTCGTCCTGTCGGGCTATCTCATCACATCGCTGATGGTCGCCGAGCAAGCGGCAACGGGCACCGTGGATCTTCGCGCGTTCTATCTCCGCCGTGCGGCCCGGCTGCTGCCCGCGCTCCTCTTGGTCCTCATCGTTGTCGGGCTCCTCTACCAGGCGGAGGGCTGGGCCTTCGGGCCCGTTGCCCTGCCGGTCATTGCCTACGTCGGTAACTGGGTCATCGCCCTCGGCGGCCACATGCCGTTCCTGACGCACACCTGGTCGCTCGCCATCGAGGAGCAGTTCTACCTGCTGTGGCCGGTCGCATTCCTCCTCATCGGGCGATCGCGGCACGCACGCAACCTGCTCATCGCGTTCGCCTTGGGCGCGGTCGTATGGCGCTTGGCTAGCCCGCCGCCCTTCGCGACGAATGCAACCGTGACGATGGCCGATGGCATCCTCATCGGCTGCGCGTTGGGACTCGGCATGCCATCGCTGCGCTCCATGACGGCGGTAACCGGCTGGGGTCTCCTCTTGGTCAGCCTCATCATCGGCGTAGCCGGGGCGAATAGGCTGGACCTCGCGGTGGCCACGTTGGCGGGCGCCGTACTCATCATGGCCGCCGAGCAGCAGGGCTCGCGCATCTTGGCCTCGGCGCCGCTCCGCATGACGGGTCGCATCTCCTACGGTCTCTATCTCTGGAACTCGATCATCATCGACGTGCTCGGGCTGCGCTCCGTCAGTCTCCTCATCGCTCTACCAGTCGGCTTGCTCTGTAGCTTCGCCGCCGCCGCGCTGTCCTATCGCTACGTCGAGCGTCCCTTCCTGCGCTGGAAGGCGCGGCTGGGCAGGTCCTCGTCAGGCTGGCACCAAATAGATCGCGTGCCGAGC
>DASUKL010000073.1:0-26278 GCA_036278755.1 Candidatus Limnocylindrales bacterium
CCGGCCGCCAGCGACTCCCAGAACTTGTTAGGCGTGGAGCGGCGCTGATTGAGCGAAACGGCCGGCAGGGGGATGATCGAGACGTCGGCGGAGGCGGTCCAGGCGAGCAATGCGTCGGGATGGACCGCGGGCAAGGTGAAGTGCCGACCGGCGAAGGGGGGCTGGGTGTCGCGCTGGCGGCACTGCTCCTCCCAGCGTCCGAAGCCCAGGAGCACCAAGGCCGTGTCGGGCAGCTCCAGGATGGCCCGTTCTGCCTCCTCGATGCCCAGCCACGGCCCGAGACGGCCCTGGAAGAGGACGATGCGCGTGCTGGCCGGTAGGCTCAGGGCCGCCCTGATCCGATCCCCTGGCTCGGGCCGCACGCGTAGCTCGGGGTAGTTGGGCACGACCGCCGGACGGGCCGTCCCCCAGCGGGCGGCCAGGAGGCGGGCCAGCGGGTCGTTGACGGTGATCCGAGCATCGGCGGCCCGCGCCCAGCCCCGCTCGCGCCGGGCGATGAGGCGCCGGACCGGTGCGGGCAGGCCCAGCATGTTGTTCGACTCGGTCACCGCGTCGATGGCGTCGTAGACGACCCGGGCCGGCCCGCCCCCGGGGCCGCTGGCATGCCGATCGCGGGCCGCCAGGGCCGGGGCGATGGTCAGGCTGCCGCAGGCGTGGTACAGGTCCGCCGGGGGAAGCTCGGCCTCCAGGGCGGCCCACCAGCCGCGGACCGTGTGGGGCCAGAAGGCCCAGCGGCGAAGGGCCGCCGCCGCTCGCTTGGGCACGCCCACGAACTTCGGCGGACGGCGGCGCGGACCGGCCGTGGCCGGATCCCGGTACGTGGCCGTCATGCGGGCCATGGGCCCCCGCGGTCGATAACGCCGGATGACGATCCCGCCATCCTCCTCGCGCTCGGGCAGGCCGGCAGCGGCGATGGCTGCGATCTCGACGGCGAAGCCGCCGGCCGCGAGGAGCCGGGCGATGCGCAGGCCACGCGAGTACGGCGCAGCGGGATTGCCCACCAGCACCACCGCCCGGCGCTCGGTCGTCATCAGGGCTGCCGCTACGCCACCCGGACCGGCGCGTCGCCCCTGGGCCACGGCGTCATCACCAGGGACGTCCCGTCAGTCGCCCGTAGAGGGCGAAGAGCTTCTCCACCTGGGCGTCCCAGTTGTAGGTCGTGCGCACGGCCTCGAGCTCCCGGGCCCGGAGGGCGGCTTTGGCTCCGTCGGGCGCTGAGAGCAGGTCGCGGATGGCCGCCGCGATGGCTGGCGGATCGGTCGGATCGACGAGCTCCCCGGCTCCCACGGCGCGGACGATGGTGGCCATCCCGGGGAGGTCGCTGGCCACGATCGGCACACCTGCGGTCATGGCCTCGAAGAGCTTGTTGGGTGTCGTCAGGCGGTGGTTGAGGGTCGAGGGCTGGATGGGCATGGCCGCCACGTCGGCCGAGGCGACCCAGGCATGCAGCTCGTGGGGTGGCACGGCGGGCAGGATGTGGAGCCTTCCACCCAGCTCGGGTCCGGCCGCCCGCGCCCGAAGCTCGGGTTCGAGGACGCCGTAGCCCATCAGCACGAGGACGACCTCGTCGAGCTCCCGCACCGCGGCGATGAGCTGCTCGATGCCCCGCTCCGGGAACAGGCCCCCGTGGTACAGCACGACCGGGGTACCGGGCGCCAGGCCCAGGGCGTCATGGAAGCGATGTTCCGGGGGATCCGGCGGCTCGAAGCGCGCCGAGCAATTCATGACCACCAGCGGGCGGGCCCCGAACCGGCCGGCCATCACGTCGGCGTAGGCATCGTTGACCGTCACCACGGCGGCGGAGCGCCGGGCCCAGCCACGCTCCATCCGCCCCAGGAACCAGCGCACCGGCCCGCGCTGGCGGGCCAGATTGCGCGCCTCGAGGTAGATGTCCCGAGCGTCGTAGACGGCCCGAGCCTTGTGCCGCGTGGCCAGATCGAGGGCCACCGGCACGCCCATGAAGGCCATCCCGTGGTAGATGTCGGCGGGCGGGGCAGCGGCCCGAGCCCGCATCGTGTGAGAGCGGATCGTGAGCGGGACGGCCCCGCGCCGGATCAGGCCGCTGGCCACTCGGCGAGGGAGGGAGGCCCGTGCCGCTCGGAGCCCGCCGGAGGCAGACGCCCCGGCCGACGCCCCAGACGCGGCCCCGGCGGATCCCGCGACAGACATCCCGGCTGACGAGCCGCCGCGCGCAGCCTCGCGGACGGCTCCGGCCCGGCGGGCGCGGCGGCGGCGCAGCGCCTGTCCGACCAGGCGGCGGGCGGCGGGCAGCGGCAGGCCGTCAGCCGAGCTGGCCGGCACGCGCAGGATCGTGTAACCGGCCGGATGCTGCTCCTCCAGGGCCAGGCCTCGGTGCCAGCGGGCCAGGACGGTCACGGTATGGCCGCGGGCCAGGGCACTGGTGGCGATGCGGTACGTCCGCGAGTCGAACTCGCCCGAGGAGGGCAGGACGAGGACGAGCCGCTGGGGGACGACCGGACCCTGGCTCACGTGCGGTCCGGGTCGAGGGCCGCGGCGATCGCCTCGGCCGCGCCGGCCGGGACGACGTCGAGGCCTTCGGTGCGGGCTGCGGCCAGCTCGGCCGCCCGCGCCAGCGGGGTCAAACGCTCCAGCGCCTCGCGCGCCGCTGCAGCATCGCGGCCCACGAGGACCATCGTCCCGTGCGAGTCGGCCACGGCCTCCAGCCACTCGGTCCGGTCGCGCAGGACGAGGCAGGGCACGCCCAGCCAGGCCGCCTCGCGCTGGATACCGCCCGAGTCGGTCAGCACGGCCGCGGCGTGGAGCTGGAGGGCCAGGGTGGAGCGGTAGGGCTGCGGCTCGATGACCCGCACCTGGTCGCCCAGGACGACGCCCGCCTCGTCGAGCGCCAGTCGCGTGCCGGGATGGAGGGCCAGGACGACCGGCCGTCGCGGGTCGGCCACGGCGGCCAGCAGGCCGGCCCAGGCCCGCAGGGCGGCCGGGCTCCGGTTCTCGGCCCGATGGACCGTCGCCAGCAGATAACGGCCGGGGTGCAGGTCCAGGCCCAGACGCCGGCCGACGGGCTCCAGGACGGTCGGGTCCCGGACCTCGCGGCTGACCTGGGCGCAGAGGTCCTGCATGAGGTCGCCGACGAGGCAGACACCGTCCCGGATCCCTTCGGCTTCCAGGTTGGCCACGGCGGTAGGCGTGGGACAGAAGGACCAGCGGGCCAGATGGTCGGTCAGGACGCGGTTGATCTCCTCGGGCATGGTCCGATCGAAGGACCGCAGACCGGCCTCGACGTGCGCCACCGGCAGCCCCAGCTTGGCCGCCGTCAGGGCCCCCGCGAGGGTCGAATTCGTGTCGCCGTAGACGAGCACGGCCTGCGGCTGCTCGGCCTCGAGGATCGGCTCGAGGGCCATGAGCATGCGGCCCGTCTGCTCGGCCTGGCCAGCCCCACCGACGCCCAGGCTGTGGTCGGGCCGAGCCAGGCCCAGCTCGGCGAAGAAGGCCCCCGCCAGGGCCTCGTCCCAGTGTTGGCCGGTGTCGACGAAGACCTCCTCGTGCCGGCGGCGGAGGGCCGACTGGAGGGCGGCCGCCTTGATGAGCTGCGGCCGCGTCCCGACGACGGTGACGATGCGCACCGGGCGGTCAGCGGACAGCCGTCGGACCCGGCCGGCCCACGCCCAGGACAGTCACCTCGGCCGGCCAGCCGGCAGGGCCCAGGCCGTCGCGGCCGTCGTAGAGGACCTGGAGCTGCTCGAACCAGGCCGGGTCGAGATCCTGGAACCGCGGATCGGCCGTCTGGGCCACGATGGCCTGGGCCCCCGAAGCCTGACCCCAGGTCCAGGGCTTGGCCCCCAGGCGCTCGACCTCGGCCGGCTCCAGGAGCGGGTCGTAGGCCCACACCTCGGCCCCATGGAGCCGGAGCCGCTCGATGAGGGGGATGGCCCGCGAGTAGGCCAGCTCCTTGACCCCCGCTCGATAGGTCAGCCCCAGGACGAGGATCTGCCGGCCGTCCAGCGAACCGAGGACCCGCTCGAGCTCGGCCACGGCCAGGGCCACCTGGCCATCGTTGACCTGGCGCGAGAGAGCCGGGATGCGCAGCTCGGGGGCGCGGCTGATGAGGAAGTGCGGATAGACGGGGATGCAGTGGCCGCCGACGCCGATGCCGGGCTGGTGGATGTGGCTGTAGGGCTGGCTGTTGGCGCCCCGGATGACCTCGCCCACGTCGACCCCGACCCGCTCGGCGTAGCGGGCGAACTCGGTGGCCAGGGCGATGTTGACGTCGCGGTAGGTCGTCTCGGCCAGCTTGGCGAACTCGGCCGCCTCGGCCTTGGAGAGGCACCACACCTCGGCCGGCAGGACGCTGCGGTAGAAGGCCGTGGCCCGCTCGGCCGAGGCCTCGTCGACCCCGCCGACCAGCTTGGGGTAGCTGGCCAGGTCGGCGAAGATGCGGCCCGAGTAGACCCGTTCGGGGCTGAAGGCCAGCAGGAAGCCACCCTCAGGGTCACCCTCGGTCAAGCCGCTGCCCTGCTCGAGGAGGGGCAGGAAGCGGCGTCGCGTGTCGCCCACCGGCAGCGTGGTCTCGTAGATCACCAAGCTGCCGGGATGGAGGCCAGCGGCCACGGCCTGGCTGGCCGGGTCGATCATGTGGTAGTCCGGCGTCTGCTCCTCGCTGAGCATGAGCGGCACGATCATGACCACCACGTCGGCCCGGCCGGCGGCCTCGGCATGGGACAGGGTGGCCTCGAAGCGGCCGGCGGCGTGGGCCGCGGCGATGCGCTCGGCCAGCCCGGGCTCCTCGTCGAAGTGGACGCGGCCGGCGTTCAGGCTCTCCACCACGGCCGGCACGACGTCCACGGCGATGACCTGCCAGCCGGCTCCGGCGTACTGGGCCGCCAGGGGCAGGCCGATCTTGCCCGCCCCGACCACGGCCACCGTGCCCACCGTCCCGGGCTCGCCCCGCCAGGGCGTCACGGGCCGCGGCTGGGGGCCGGATGCGGCGCTGGGCTGTGGGTCGGACATCAACGGACCTCCAGGGGATCGATCTCGATGGGGCGGTGCTCCGCCGCCGAGCGGAGGAGCGTCTGGGCCAGGGCCACGGCCCACAGGCCCTCGGCCCCACTGACGGCCGGCGGCCCACCGGAGCGGACGGCGGCGAAGAAGGCGTCGAGCTCACGGCGCAGGGGCTCGGCTGGCGTGACCGGGAGGCTGGCCGTCTCCCCGGCGAACGTCGGAGCGTAGCCGTCGAGGTAGGTCGGCGAAAGCTCCCGCGCCCCGCGGGTGAAGGTCAGGCTCTGGCTCAGGTAGTCGACCTGGAACATCCCCTCCGCCCCGAGCACGGTGATGCGGCGCTGCTTCTCCGGCGTCAACCAGTTCACGTCGAGCTGGCCGAGGGCCCCGCCGGGGAACGAGAGGAGGCCGTAGAGCAGGTCCTCGTGGGCCGTGTGGACGTGCTGGGTCAGCTCGGCGTAGGCCCGTATCGGCCGCTCCCCCACGAGGTGGCACATGACGTCCACGTCGTGGGTCCCGATGTCGACGGTCACGCCCACGTCGCGGATGCGCTCGGGCAGGGGTCCGCCGCGGACGGTCTTGACGCTGAAGATGCGGCTCAGGGCGCCGCCGGCGAGCCGCCGGCCGAGCTCCTCGACGGCCGGGTTGAAGCGTTCGATGTGGCCGACCTGGAGGAGCGACCCGTGAGCCTCGGCCCGGCGCACGAGGTCCAGCCCCTCCTCGAGGGTGGCCGCCAGGGGCTTCTCCACGAGGGCCGCCACGCCGGCCTCGATGGCCGCCCGGGCCACGGCGTGGTGGAGCGAGGTGGGCGTGGCCACGATGACCGCCTCGAGTCGCTCCTCGGCCAGCATGGCTAGCGGGTCGTCGAAGGCCACGGCCCCCGGGGCGGCCTGGAGGGCCGCCGCCTGGGCACTCGTGAGCGGATCGGCCACGGCCACCAGGTCCACGTCGTCGCGGGCGACGAGGTTGCGGAGGTGGTTGCGGCCCATGGTCCCCAGGCCCGCCAGGCCGACCCTGAGCCGGGCGCTCACGCCGGGCTACCGCTCCGGACCGGCGTCGCCACGGCACGCACGGCGCCGATGACGGTCTCTAGCTCCTCGGGCCTGAGGTTGGGTCGCACGGGGATGGAGAGGACCTCGGCCGCCAGGCGGTCGGTGACCGGCAGGTCGAGCTCGGCCGCACCGGGTACGAAGGCCTGGAGGTAGGCCTGGCGATGGACGGGAACAGGGTAGTAGACCAGGGTCCCCACGCCCCGCTCGGCCAGGCCGGCGGCGACGGCGTCCCGCTCACCGGGGAAGCGCATCGTGTACTGGTGCCAGACGTGCTCCCGGCCCGCCGGCACGGCCGGGGTCAGGTAGCCGGCCAGGGCCTCGCTCAGGCGGGCGGCGTTGCGACGCCGCTGCTCGGTGCGCTCGTCGAGTCGGGTCAGCTGGGCCAGGCCCAGGGCCGCGGCGATGTCGGTGGGCTTGAGGTTCGTGCCCAGGGCCTCGTGGTAGTAGCGCTGGCGCATGCCGTGATTGCGGTAGAGGCGGACCTGATCGGCCAGGGCGTCGTCGTCGGTCGTCACCAGGCCGCCCTCGCCGGTCATGATGTTCTTCGTGGCATAGAGGCTGAACATGGCCGGCCCGAACTGCCCGGCCCGCCGGCCGCGGTAGGTCGCCCCGTGGGCCTGGGCCGCGTCCTCGACGATGGTCAGGCCGTGCCGCTTGGCGATGTCCACGAGGGGGCCCATGTCGGCCATGAGGCCGTACAGGTGGACGGGCATGATGGCCCGCGTGCGCGGCGTGACGGCCGCCTCGACGAGGCCCGGGTCGAGGCAGAAGTCCTCCTCGCGGACATCGACGAAGACCGGCCGGGCGCCCACCTGGAGGACGGTGCTGGCCGTGGCGTTGAAGGTGAAGCTGGGGCAGATGACCTCGTCCCCGGGGCCGATGCCCAGGGCCCGCAGGATGGCCTCCTGGGCCACCGTGCCGTTGGCCAGCAGGATCGCGTGGCGGACGCCGCAGTAGGCTGCCCAGGCCTCCTCGAAGGCGGCCGTGCGCTGGCCCATGGCCAGCATCCCCGAGCGAAGCACCTCGAGGACGGCCTCCTCCTCGGCTGGGCCGATGTCGGGACGCGAGAGGGGGATCACGCCTCTACCTCCACCCGAGCCGGAGCTCCGTTGGCGGCCTCGAGCGTCGCGCAGCGGTCGCCGCTGATGGCGTAGGCCCGGCCGTCCACGAGACAGCGCACCCGGCCTTCGAAGGCACCGTCCACGGGCCGCCCATCCTCCCCCGCCAGGCGGCGGCCGCAGGCGCAGACCCAGCCCAGGCGACGGGCCGGATTGCCGGCCACGAGGGCGTGATCGGGGACCGTGCGAGCCACCACGGCCCCGGCCCCGACCGTGGCGAAGCGGCCCACGTCGCTGCCGGCCACGACGACCGCCCCGGCCCCGATCGAGCAGCCATAGCCCAGGTGGATCGCGCTGACCTGCCAGTCGGCCTCGCCGGCCAGCTCCCCATCGGGGGTGATGGCCCGCGGGAAGCGGTCGTTGGTCAGGATCGCCCCGGGCCCGATGAAGACGCCCGAGTCCACCGTCACGCCGTGGTAGACGAGGGCCCCGTTCTGGATCTTGACCTTGTCGCCGATATGCACGCCGGCATCGACATAGGCGTCCTTGCCGACGATGCAGTCGGCACCGATGACTGCGCCTTCGCGTACCTGGGCGCGGTTCCAGATCCGGGTCCGCGGGCCGATGCTGGCATCGCGGGCCACGTCGGCCGAGGGATGGATCACGGGTCTGGCGTCTCCTTTCGGCAGCCGGGCCGCTGCGTCGGGAGCGGCCCGGGCCCGCCAGCGGGCAAGTCTAGCCGAAGCGGTTCAGCGGCCCCGCAACCGACCGAGGACGGCCACGAGCAGCCCGAAGGCCGCGCCGAAGGCCAGGCCGGCCCGCCAATCGAAGAGGGGCCGGATGTCGCCCTCGACCCGGGCCGCGACGATGACCCCGGCCGCGGACTGTGGGCCCAGCTCCACCCGACCAGCGACCACGGCCCCGGCCGCACCCTGGTCGAAGCGGACGCTGTGGCGCGCGCCCACGATCCGCGCCAAGCCCTGATGGATCTCCACCTGATCGGCCAGGGCCACGCCCAGGCCGCCCATGGTCAGGCCGATGCGCTCCCCGCGGGCCAGGCCGATGGCTCCCTGGCTGACCGTCACCTCGCCGCCGCGGACGATGCCCAGGCCGCCCTGCTTGACGTCGATCCGATCGGCCTGGGCCTGCCGCACGGCGCCCTGGGTCACGCTGATGGCCTGGGCCGAGAGGTGAGCCGACGACCGCCCCCGGGCCACGGCCCGGTCGACCGCCGGGCCGATCGCGGACTCGGCGGCGGGCTTGGCAGGAGGGTCGGCTGCCTCGGGGTTCGGCTCCACGTCCGCCTGGGCCCGGCGCGGGGCTCGGCGCGGGCTCACCCTTGGGCTCGGGCTCGGGACTCGCGCGGGTCCGTTCGTCCGGTCGGTCGCTCGGGTCGCTTCGGTCGCTTCCGTCCCTCCGGCGGTCTGGTCGGTCTTGGCCTTGCGAGCAGGCATGGGCGGCACCTCGCTGCGGGCCACCAAGCCTAACGCTCCGGGCGACGGGCCTCCAGCCGCAGTACGGCCGCACCGCAGCGCACAGGGCACGTACCATCAGCCGGCATGTCCCCGTCACCCCATACCCCCTTCACCCTGTCCGGCGGTGTCCGTCGCCGCTGGCGACCGGCACTCGCCCTCTTCATCGTGACCCTGGCCATCGTCGCCGCCGCCGCCTGGCTCCTCCGGCGGCCGGGTCTGGGGGCCGACGTGGGGCTGGCCGTCGGACCGTCGGCCACGACCGCCGCCAGCGACGTCCCGACCGACGGGGCCAGCAGCACGCCGAGCCCGAGCCCCACGCTCAACCCGACCCCGACCCCGGTTCCGACACCCAGCCCCAGGCCCTCGCCCAGCCCCACGCCGATCGAGGCCACGACCAACGGCGTCTTCGTGCCTGCCGCCGAGGCCTCCCTGGCCACCCGGCACGTCATCGCCGTGATGATCGACGACCAGGCGGCGGCCCGACCGCAGTCCGGCCTCTCCGAGGCCGACATCGTCTACCAGGCTCCGGCCGAGGGCGGCATCCCCCGCTACATGGCCCTCTTCCAGACCCAGACCCCGACCTCCATCGGCCCCGTCCGCAGCAGCCGGCTCTACTTCGTCGCCTGGGCCGAGGAGTGGCGGGCCCTCTACGTCCACGCGGGGGGCGCGCCCAACGCGCTGGCCGAGCTGCACCAGCAGAACGGTCGCCTCATCTACGATGGCGATGAGTTCCGCTGGGGCGGCGGGGCCGGCTACCTGTGGCGCATAACGACCCGCTACGCACCCCACAACGTCTACACCTCGGGGGCCAAGTTGGAGGCCCTGGCCAAGCGGCTGGGGGCCACGGCCGAGCAGACCGAGTCGCCCTGGACCTTCGTCGACGATCCGCCCCTGGCCCGCCGCCCGGTGGGCGGCTCGATCGTGGTGCCCTACCCGGAGAACCGCATCCGCTACGTCTACGAGCGGACCACCGACCGCTACGTCCGCTCGGTGACCGGCGCCTCACCCCAGGTCGACGTCGGCGACACGGCCGTCGTGGCGCCGGCCGACGTGGTCATCCTGCGCCTGAGCCAGGCCCGCCTGGCCAACGCCCCCGGGCAGGAGAACAACATCAAGAAGGGCCGCCTGGACCTGGGCTATCTGGGCCACGGCCAGGCCACGGTCTTCGCCGGGGGCCAGGTCATCGCCGCGACGTGGTCGAAGGCGTCCCAGACCGCGCCCACGCTTCTGACCTACGCCAGCGGCCCGCTCAAGGGTCAGCCGGTGACTCTCGTGCGCGGCCAGGTCTTCGTCCAGGTCGTGCCCACGACGATGGCCGTGACCTGGACCGGCGGCCATCCGGCCAACCTGCGCTGAGGGCCCTCCCGCGGCTCAGTGGCTGGGGAGCGACCCCGGTCCGTCGGCCGCGGCAGCGTAGACGCGGCGCGTCTCGCGGGCCACGTCCGACCAGGTCCGCCGCGGGCCCCGCGCTGCCCGCCGGGCGGCCCGCACGAGCTGCTCGCGGATGGGCCCCTCCCACAGGGCTCGCAGGGCGGCCGCCAGACGGGCCGCGTCGCCCGGCTCGACGATGATCCCGGCCCGACCCACGATCTCGGGCAGCGGCCCGGTGCGCGAGGCGATGACCGGCGTGCCGCAGGCCAGGGCCTCGATGACGCGCAGGCCGGTGCCCTCCGAGCGGGCCGGGTAGACGAACCCTCGCGCGCCGGCCAGGAGCGTGGCCAGCTCCTCGCTCGAGAGCTGGGACGGCAGGTGCACGAGGTCGGCCACGCCGTGCTGCTCGACCGACCGCAATAGGCCGGGCTCCTCGCCCTCGCCCGACGGGTCGCGAGCCAGGACGAGGTGCGGCGGCCAGCCCGGGCCGCTGCCCTGCTCGGTTCGCAGGCCGGCCAGGGCCCTGAGCAGGGTGGCCACATCCTTGCGCGCGTCGTAGCGGCCGCAGAAGACGACGTAGCGGGCCGGCAGGGCCAGGCGGGCGCGCAGGGCGGCCACGGCCGGCTGCTCGCCCGCCCCCAGAGCGAACTCGGGGTCGGCCGCCAGGGGCACCACGCTGAGCTGGTCAGGCCGCAGGTGCAGCCGGCGGCGGGCGCTGGCCGCGGTCGCCTCGGAGCAGACGATGACCTTGCGGGCGTCGTGCAGGATGCGAGCCCGCAGGCGGTGCCCGAAGCGGGCCGCTCCCGATCGGGCGTAGACCTCGGGCAGCTCCCAGGGAGCCAGGTCGAGGACCGTGGCCACGACCGGCAGCCGCGACCCTAGCGGCACGGCCCCGCCTGCCGTGTGGAAGACGACGCCCGCGGCGCCGCTCTCGGCCGTGCCCCAGGCCGTGCCGACCTCCGCGCCGCGCAGCAGGAAGGCGTCGAGGGTCAACCCCGCTGAGCGGAAGACGCGGCTCGTGGGTGGGACCCGGCGCCGGCCGGCCACCGGCAGGCCCAGGGACTCCAGGCCGTCGGCCGGATCGGCCCGCAGGGTGCGCAGCAGGGCCACGAAGGACTCGCCGGCCAGCGGCTCGGCGGCGAAGGCCCGGAGCAGGCGATCGAGGTAGGCGGCCGTGATCGGCGTGCGCTCGGGCTCCTGGAGGGGGCGCAGGTCGATGACCACCCGGGTCCCGGGGGTCGGAGCCTCGGGCGTCGCAAGGTCGCTCAGGCGCGGGCTCACCGTGGGTCCGGGGCGGAGGCGGGTCCGGCGGCCAGGGGGCCCCGACCGCGGAGCTCGTCCCAGCGCAGGCGGAGGACGACGAGGAGGGCCTCGGCCACGATGCGGCGCGACATCTTGCTCTGACCCAGGCGGCGGTCGGGGAAGACGATCGGGCGCTCGACGATGCGGGCGCCCAGGCGGTCGGCGAGGTAAGTCATCTCGATCTGGAACACGTAACCGCCGGCATGGACCCCCCGCCGTGGGAGGCGGGTCAGGAGGTCGGCCCGCCAGGCCTTGAAGCCGCCGGTCAGGTCGTGGACCGGGAGGCCGAGGACGACGCGGGCGAAGAGCGACCCGGCGCGGGAGATGACGCGGCGGGCCAGCCCCCAGTCGACCACGCCGCCGCCGGGCACGTAGCGCGAGCCGATGACCAGGTCGGCCCCGTCGAGAGCGGCCACGAGGCCGGGCAGGTAGCCGGGGTCGTGGGACCAGTCGGCATCCATCTGGACCACCTGTCCGGCGCCGTCGCGCAGGGCGACTTCGAAGCCCGCCAGGTAGGCCCTTCCGAGGCCCTGCTTGGCCCGCCGATGGAGGACCCGTACCCGGGCGTCGCGCTCGGCCAGGGCGTCGGCCAGGCGGCCCGTGCCGTCCGGCGAATCGTCATCCACCACGAGCAGCGTGGCCGCCGGCAGCTGCTCGAGGATGGCCGTGGCGATGCCTTCGACGTTCGCGGCCTCCTGGTACGTCGGCAGGACGATCCAGGTCGGCCGCGCGGGCGGCGTTGGACGCGTGGCCGGCGTGGGCTGCTCGGCCGGCAGGGGCCGCTCGGCCGGCAGGGGCCGCTCGGCCGGCGGCGGGCTAGCGTGGGGATCCATCAGCCGGAGCTTACGCGAAGCCGGACGGTGTCAGTCCTCGACCTTGGCCCGCAGGGCGCTCAGGGTGGTCTGGGGCATGACCGTCGTGCCCCCCAGGCCCGTCAGCAGCGTCGGCCGCAGGGCCGCCACGGCGGCCGGGATCGAGGCCGGCAGGGAGCCGGGCGGCACGAGCACGATCGGCTGGCCCAGGGCGGAGGCCGCCAGGCCGTCCGGGAAGTCGTCGCCGCGGTCGACGAGGACGTTCGCGGCATGCCCGTACGTGGCGGCGATGAGGAGGGCCGTGGCATAGCGATCGCGGCCACCGTAGCGGACCACGCTCCACGGTCCCAGGGCGGCCACGCTGGCCTGGAGGGCGGCGCTGAAGACGGTCGTGCCGCCCAGGATGACGACCCGAGCGGGCCGCAGGCGGAGCAGCTCCTGACGCGTGCTCGTCGGCAGCGCGCCGGCCGCCGTCAGCAGCACCGGCCCCCCGTCGCGACCCGCCGCGGCCCCGCCGGTGAGGGCGTCCGGGATGTCGTAGCCGTTCACCAGGTAGACCGCCGGCACGCCGGGGGCGAAGGCCTCCGCCGAGACGCGAGCCGCGGTGTCGTAGCGGTCGCGACCCCCGAGCCGCGTCGTCGACGCCGTCTTGGCCAGCTGGCCCAGGACCGCGTCGGAGATGACCGCGCTGCCGCCCAGGACGACGATGCGGGCGGGCTGGAGCCGGACCAGGGCGCTGGCCGTGGCGGCCGGCACGGAGGTGGCCGTCACGAGGAGGAGTGGCCCGTCGCGATGAGCCGCTGCCGCGGCGCCGGAGAGCGCGTCGGGGAAGGCGGACCCGTTGGCCACGTAGACCGTGGGATGCGACCCGGCAGCGAACTTCGTGGCCACCGCGGCGGCCGTGGCGTAGCGATCCTGGCCGCCGATCCGCGACAGGTCCACGGTGTGCACCGCCACCCCGAAACGGGCCAGCTGGGCGGCATCCACCGGATCCGCCGAGGGCAGGTTGTAGGTCACCCCGCCGCTGGTGGCGGTGATGCGCACCGCGTACGTCGCCGGCGGGAGCGCGACCCCTCCCAGGCGGCCGTCCCAGGTGTAGTGCTGGGCCCCGGCGGCCCGGCTGCCGAGGGCGATGCTCCCCGCCAGCGTGCCGTCGCTGCGGTAGACCTGGAGGGTCATGGCCGAGAAGGCCAGGCCGTTGCTCCAGTCGATCTCGAGCGTGTCGTGGAGGCCGTTGCCGTTGGGCGTCACCTCGCGCCAGGAAGCCCCGGCCGAGCCCAGACTGGCCGGCCCCTGGCCTGCGAAGGCCAGGCCGGTGATGCGCGCCGCGACCTGGGTCGCGTTGGGCGCCAGGGCCGGCGTGAGCCAATCCGTGCCGTCGAGGGCGGCCGCGGCCATCCACACGCCGACGAACGCGCCGTCGCCCACCACGCCCCAGCTCTTGAGGGGCCAGATCAGCTGGTACCAGGTGTAGTCGTCGGCTCGGACCGGGCCGCCGATGATGCGGCCCACGCTGCCGGCCGTGGCCTGGGCCAGGATGTTCGAGGAGCTCGAGGTGTCGGGCGACCAGCGCACGTTGACCCCGGGGCCGGCGGCCGTGACCCGGGCGAAGCCACCCACGGCCAGGCCCGACGGGGCGGCATAGACGTCGACCACGTCCCAGCTCCCGATCGTCCCGGACGAGCTGTGGGCCCGGACGCGGAAAGCGTAGCCGTGGCCGGAGGTGCCGACGAAGGTCGCCCGGCTGGCGTTCGTGCCGCGCAACCAGTCGACGAAGGGACCGCCATCGGTCGAGACCTGGACGTCATAGGCGACGACGGTGGCGACCCGATCGGCGCCCTGCCAGGAGACGGTGAAGGCCTCGTCGGTCACGGTGCTGGGCAGGTTGGTGATGCCGGCCTTGGGCTGGTCGCCGGCGAACTTCGACACGAGGAGGTCGAAGAGCTCGTGATGGTCCCCTTCGTAGCCCAGGGCCCACATCCCGGCGCCCCGCAGGTCGGCGTCGTTGACCAGGTCGTAGCGCAGGCCCAGGCTCTGGACGTCGTCGTAGTAGAGCTCCCGCGTGACGGTGCCCGTGTGGCACGTCGTGGGGCCCTGGGCGTAGGTGATCCAGGGGCTCGACTCGGTGGCGTCCCAGCGCCGCGTGTTGCCCGGCAGGAGGTCGTCCATGACCTGGGCGTAGGTGGCCACGGCCGAGCAGGCGCTGGCCAGGACCGGGGCCCGGACGCCGCTGCCGCTGGTCGACCAGGCCCGCCCGTAGTAGGGCACGGCCAGGATCACCTTGGAGGGGCTGGTCAGGGAGAGGTAGTTGTTGATGGTGTCGGTCAGGTCGTAGGCCGAACCGCCCAGGGGATCGACCGAGCCGGCCGTAGTGGAGGTGGCTGTGCGGTAGTCGTAGCCCATGATCACGACCGCGTCGGCGGCCCCGGTCGCGGTCAGCCCGGCGATGTCGTAGGTGCCCGGCCAGCCCATCGTGTCGACCGTCACCTGGAGGCCCTTCTGGCGGGCGTCGAGGGTGCTTCGGATGCGTCGCACGAGATCGACGAAGTTCGCTCCCTGGCCGCTGGGGATGGGCTCGAAGTCGAGGTTCACGCCGTCCACGTGGCGCGCGACCACGGCGTTGGCGATGTTCGTGGCCAGGGTCTGGCGGTACGTCGCGTTCGATAGGAGGGTCGTCGTCGTGGTGCTCTGACCGGCCGTCCAGGCGAAGCGCTCCACGACCAGCACGACCCGCGTGCCACGAGCGTGGGCCGCGTCGATGACGCTGGTCAGGTCCTGGCTGCCCCAACCGGGCCAGCCCGGGCTCGTCGTGTCCAGGCTTCCGTTCGCGTTGGCGTTGATGGCGAAGTAGGCGATCGTCGAGAGGGCGTCGTAGTCGAGCTGGGCGGTCTTCAGGGCCCAGTAGGGCAGGAAGCCGAAGACCTCCCGCCGCAGGCCGCCGGGGCTGACCGCGACCTGGGGTTGGACGGCCACCTGGGGCTGCGCGGCGACCTGGGAGCCAGCGCTCAGGCCGACCCCGGGGATGGGGATGGCCTGGGGCGCCTGACCGTCGACCGGCCACTGATCGCCGGGCCGCGGGGCGAAGGGCACCTGGACGGCTGCGCCCGGCGCGAACGACAGCGTGTCGTGAGCATGAGCCATGGCGTCGAGGTACATCTGCGAGGGTTCCTGCGTCGCGCCCGGCGGGGCGGACGGCACGGCCTCCGAGCCGCCTCCGACGACCGATGAGGCCGCGGGCCCCGCCGGCACCGAGGCACTGGCCACGATCGGCGGGGCGCCGAGGCTCGCGGCGACCAGGGCCACGAGGAAGGGTGTCAGGAGGCGGGCGAGAGGTCGACGGAGCACGGCCTCAGGATAGGTCCCTGGTGCCAGGGTTCACCACCACTCGATGGTCCCAGACGAGCGCCGGTCCGGCGGCCCTCAGTCGATGCCGGCGGCGGCTTTGGCGGCCGCTTCGATGGCCGGTGACACGGCTCCCCAGCCACCCAGGATGATGATCCGGGTGGGGTGCAGGCGGGCGATCTCGGCGCTGACCCCGGAGGGCAGCCCGTCGGAGGGGACCAGCAGCAGCGGCCCACCCAGCGGCGCCCCGGCCAGGGCGTCGGGGAAGTTCCGGCCCGTGGCCAGATAGACGGTGGCCGCGCTCTTGAAGGCGTGTTGGGAGATCGCGACAGCCGTGCTGTAGCGGTCCGGGCCGGACCAGCGCGAGACCGTGGCCCCGGTCGCGGTCTCGATCTGGCTGGCCACGGCGGCGGACACGGAAGCCGTGCCGCCGAGAAGGACCACCGTGCTCGGCTTGAGATCCTTGAGGGCCTTGGCGGTGACCGCCGGCAGCGAGGCCGGCGCGGTGAGGAGGACCGGCGCTCCCGCCCCGCTCGCCACAGCCGCTCCGGCCAGGGCATCGGGGAAGTTCAGCCCGGTGGCCACGTAGACCGTCTTGGCCCCACTGGGGAAGGCATAGTCGGCGACCTCAGCCGCGGTCGAATAGCGGTCGGCGCCGTCGATACGGACGACCCCGCCCGAGCCGGCCAGGTCCTTGAGCGCGGTCTCGACACTGCTCGAGACGGCCCCCGTGCCGCCCAGGACCACGATCTTGGTGGGCTTCAGGCGAGAGAGCTCGGAGCGGGTCTCCGACGGCAGCGAGGTCGGCGCGGTCAGCAACAGCGGCGCATCGGCCTTGCCCGCCGCAGCGGCGCCGGCCAGGGCGTCGGGGAAGGTGGTGCCGGTGCCGACGAAGGCTGTCCCGACACCGCTGTCCGGGAAGGCCGCCTCGGCCACGGCGGCCGCAGTGGCATAGCGATCCGTGCCCGAGTAGCGGTCAGGGTCGGGGGCGCCGTGCCAGTCGTCGACGGTCATGGCCAGGTAGCCACTCACGGCGTGGGTGTACTTCAGCGTGCTCTTCTGGGGATCGAGGTGGACCCGCGTCCCGGTCGTCCGCGACGAGTCGAAGTAGGCGTCGCTGGCCCCGCTGAAGTCGTGGGCCGCGAAGAGCTGATCCATGGTCGTCGATCCGGCCGCGTCGAACAGATCATCGACGAGCCCCGGGAAGCCGCCGCCGTCGGAGGCGAAGACGGCCCCGGCACCAGCCGCCAGGAAGCCGGCCGCGAAGTCGTCGGCCCGCTGCACGGCGACCGACTGGGACGGCACCGGGTTGCCGGGCTCGGAGGCACCCGGCGCATAGCAGAGGTGGTTGAGGAGGACGATCGCGCCCGGGGCCAGCCGGACCTCGCTGACGTACTGCTCGCCGTAGTAGTTCGGGCAGTCGGTGCCCGACGAGCATTTGCCGGGGTCCAGGCCATAGCCATCGTTGTACTGCGGCTGGAGGTAGCCCACGTACGGGTTCGGGAACCCGTTGCCGTGGCCCGCGAAGTAGACCAGGTTGGCGCCCGCCGTGGCGGCCTTGACCGCTGACCAGGTGGCATGGGGTGTGTACAGCTTCGTCACGGCCATGCCGTTCGCGGCGGCCGCCGCGGCGACCGCGTCAGCGCTCTGCTTGTAGTAGGAGGTCAGGGAGCCCGTCGGCCCGACGATGATCACGGCCTTCATGCCGGCCCCCGCATCGGCCTTCGCCGTCCGGGTGGCCCCCGGCGCCCCCGCCACGATCATCAGGCCCAGGGCCGCGACGGTCGCCAAGATGGCGCGACCGAGGCTGCGCGGGCTGTGGACAGGCAGGCTGCGCGGCGGAAGCATGATCGATCCGGGGTCTCCGTGGTACGGCGTGCCGCTGGGGCGGCATCAGACGCACAGCCTCGTCCACGATGGGTCGAAAGCCAATCCCGAGATGGTCCCGCGAGGGATGGCCCCATCGATGTAGGCGCTGGCGCACCGGGTCAAGCGCAGTATGGCACCATGGCCGCCGGCCGCGGGGCTCGCGGCCTGTGATGGGAGGCACATGACCGACGAGCCGCGCTCCGAGCCGACCGCTGAGGCCCAGGACGCCGCTGCGGCCGAGGACGCGGCCGCAGCCGAAGAAGCAGCTGCCGCCGAGGCAGCGCTCGAGGCGACCGACGCCGACGCCTCCGATTCCGGGGCCTACGCGCCCGACGCCCCGCGACCCGTCCCCCTCGAGACCGTCGCCGCGCCGCGCCGCGAACGCCACCTCCTGCGCTGGCTCACGATGGCCGTCGCCGCCCTCATCGTGGCCGCGATCCTGGGCTTCGGCACCGCTGTCCTCATCGTGCCACGCCTGGCCGACGTCGCGCCGCCCGGCCCGACCCTGACCCCTACGCCCAGCCCCAGCCCCAGCCCGAGTCCGTCGCCCAGCCCCACGCCCTCGGCCAGCCCCAGCCCCACGGCCACGCCCAAGCGGACCGCGCAGCCCAGCAGCACGACCTACGTCGTCAAGCGAGGCGACATCCTGAGCACGATCGCGGCCCGCTACGGGGTCAGCGTGCAGGCCATCGTGGACGCCAATGACCTGGCCGACGCGAACCACATCATCGTCGGCCAGCACCTGATCATCCCCGCCCCCACCCCGACGCCCACGGCCACCTCCACAGCCACCCCCTGAGGCTGGCACCCGGCGCCAAGGCGAGCCGCGGTCCCGAGGCTCGCCCGGCGACCGCGGGCTCCCGCTCAGCCGCCGGCGCCCAGGCTGGGACTGGGCAGGACGAGGCCGGGGGTCGGCGTCGAGCTCGGCTTCGGCGTGGCCGACCGAGCCGGTCGCCTGGTGGGCGTCGCAGAGGCTCCGGCCGCCCCCGCGGAGCTGCTCGGGGCTGGTGTGGCACAGGCGGCCCCGCCGTCGAGCAGCCCGCCCTGGTAGTCGGTGATGACGAGGGCGTATTCGAGCTTGTCGAGGGCCACCGCGGGCTCCAGGAGGGCCGTCTGGACGATGGCGCTGGGGTCCTTCTCGACCTCCACCACGCGGCCGATGACGAGGCCCTTGGGGTAGGGCGAGCGGACGCACTCGCCGAGGCTCAGGCCGGCCGTCACGACCTCCTCGCCGGCCGTGACGGTGTCGGTCGAGGCGATCTGGGTCATGGCCAGGGTCCCCGCCAGCTGGCCCTGGACGATGCCCGTGGAGCGGGCCACCTGGGTCATGCCCACGACCGTGAGGCGCGGATCGTCGAGCAGCATGACCTGGCTGTAGTCGGCCCCCACCTCCGTCACCCGACCCATCAGGGTGGCGCCCGGCCCCACCACCGGATCGCCCACGGCGATGCCCCGGCCACTGCCCACGTCGAGGGTCATGACCCGCTCGTTGGGCGCCGTGCCGCGAGCGATGACCGTGCCCGTGACCAGGGTGTAGGCCAGCTGGGAGCGGACCTGGAGGAGCGCCGCGAGCTGCTCGTTCTGGGCCCGGATGGCCTCGTCCTGGGCCTGCTCGCCGCGCAGCTGGTCGTTCTGCTGCTGGAGCTGCTGGGCCTGGGCCCGCAAGCGCTCGACATCGGCGAAGGCGCCCAGGAACGAGGTGGCCTCGCGCGTCGCGCCCGACAGCGCGCCCTGGATCGGGGCGAAGGCGAAGGTCAGCCCCCGGCGCAGGCCCTCGACCGGCGGCGTCGCACCGACGGCCACGAGGGCCAGGCTGACGACCAGCAGGACGGCGTAGAGAGCCGCCCGGCGCCGGCCGGCTCGGCTGCCGAAGGCGGTGGTGGTGCTGACCGTGGCGGGCCTCAGCGCGGCGGTCGGGAGTAGGTCTCCGCGACCAGGGAGCGCTCCATGGCGTCGAGCTCCTCGAGGACCTTGCCCGTGCCCCGACAGACGCAGGTCAAGGGGTCGTCCGCGACGTGGACCGGCATCTGGGTCGCCTCCGCCACGCGCCGGTCCAGGCCCTGCAGCAGCGCCCCGCCGCCGGCCAGGACGATGCCCTGGTCCATGATGTCGGCCACGAGCTCCGGGGGCGTCTCTTCGATGGTGTCCTTGATCGTGTCCACGATCTGCTGGACCGAGCCTTCGACCGCCTCGCGGACCTGGTCCGCGCCGATGTCCACGGCTCGCGGCAGGCCGGTCAGCAGGTCGCGGCCGCGAAGGGTGACGTGCTGCTCGTCGTGCTCGCCCGGGTAGGCCGAGCCCACGGCGATCTTGATGTCCTCGGCGGTCCGCTCGCCCAGCAGCAGGTTGTACTCGCGCCGGGCGTAGGCCACGATGTCCTGGTCCATCTCGTCGCCACCGATGCGGATGCTGCGGCTGACCACGATACCGCCGAGGCTGATGACGGCCACCTCGGTCGTCCCGCCGCCGATGTCGACGATGAGCGAGCCCGATGGCTCACTGACGGGCAGGCCGGCCCCGATGGCCGCGGCCATGGGCTCCTCGATGAGCCGGGCCCAGCGGGCGCCGGCGTTGAGCGCGGCGTCGCGGACGGCCCGCTTCTCGACCTCGGTGACCCCCGAGGGGATGCCCAGCAGCATCCGCGGCCGGGCGATGAGCCCCACCCGATCGTGGACCCGGTTGACGAAGTACTTGATCATCTGCTCGGTCACGTCGAAGTCGCTGATGACTCCGTCGCGGAGCGGGCGGACGGCGATGATGTTGGCCGGGGTGCGGCCCACCATCCGTTTGGCCTCGGCCCCGATGGCCAGGACCTGCTTGGAGCGGGCCTCGATGGCCACGACGCTGGGCTCGCTGATGACGATGCCCCGGTCGCGGACGTGGACCAGCGTGTTGGCCGTGCCCAGGTCGATGCCGATGTCGCGGGAGAAGATGCCCAGGAAGGCGTCGAGCATGATGGCGGGGCGGGTCCTCAGCTGGTCGGTCGGCGGGGTTCGGCAGAGTGGGGCCCGAGCGCCGGCCGGAGGGCGCGAGGCAGGCTCGGCGGCAGGGCCCGAGCAGTATACCCGCGGCCCGCGGCGGCTCAGGCGGACCGGCCCCCGGGACGGTCGAAGGGGATGCCCCGGTCGCGGAGGCTGATGAAGCCGTCCTGGCCGACGATGAGGTGGTCCAGCACGGGCACATCGAGGAGCCGCCCGGCGGCCACCGCCTCGGCCGTGAGGTGCAGATCGTCGGGGCTGGGCGCCGGGTCGCCGGAGGGATGGTTGTGGACCAGGATGAGCCCCGCCGCGTGCTGGCGCACGGCGTCGCGGAACAGCTCGCCGATGCGCACCAGGGCCGTCGATACGTTCCCGACGTAGACCGTCTCGATGGCCAGGACGGCATTCTTCGTGTTGAGCAGGACGACCCGCAGCTCTTCGCGTTCCAGGTGGCCCATGGCCGGCACGAGCCGGTCGGCCAGGTCGCGCGGGCTGCGCACCGAGAGGCGGTTCGTGGGCCAGTCGGCGGCCAGGCGGCGGCCCAGCTCGAAGGCCGCGGCCAGCTGGGCGGCCCGGGCCTGACCCACGCCCGGCAGGGCCGTCAGCTCGCGCAGACCGGCCCGTGACAGGGCGGCCAGGCCGCCATGGGCGGCGATGGCGGTCTCGGCCAGATCGACGGCGCTGCGGCCGGAGACCCCGCTGCCCCAGAGGAGGGCGATCAGCTCGGCCGTGCTGAGGCCCGTCGCTCCGACCCGTGCCAACCGCTCTCGAGGCCGCTCCTGGACCGGGATCTCACGCAGCCGCGGCCGGCGATCGCCACCTGCCGCCCGGGAACGGCCCGGGAGCGCCGCGGGCCCGGGCGGGGGCGTCAGAGAGACGGCCATGCGGACCTCCTGGGGCGCCATGACGTGGACGTGGAGCCCTCGACCCGGATGACGGAGCCCGCCGATTCCTCCGCCCTCCGGATCGAAGGCCAGGGCATCCTACGCGGCGCCGCTCACCAGCCGATCACCAGGCACCAAACCGCCGCTCTCAGCTGCCCAGCAGGTCATCAGCGCCAAGCAGCAGGATGCCCTCAGCATCGGCGGCGGCGTGCACTCGGTCAGTGAACGATCCTCGCCCGAACAGCACCAACCGTGTCTCATCGGTGACGCCTGGTATCGCTCTGGCCGCGGCTCGGAGCTGTGTCAGTGCATCGTTGTCGACCGGGCCACTCGTCCACTTGGCCTCGCCGACGAGGTCGATCCGCCCGCTCGGATCCCGCACCGCGATGTCGGCTTCGCGTTGGACGCTCCGTCGACCTTCGGGCGTGACCTCGACCGACGCGCCCCACCAGCCGCCGACCTCACCGCCGGCTGGCAGGGACGGATGGAACCCGAGGTGGGTCCGGACCCATGCGCGGCACAACATCTCGAACGCCGGCTTCGAGACGAAGTGGTCCAGCTCAGGTGCCACCTTGGTGCGCCAGATCGCGTCCGCCCGACCGGCCTCGAGCTCCACCTGGTTCGGACGGATGAAGGTGAACCAGAAGCGGAGATAGTTGTCCAGCAGGGTCCAGAGCCCTCGCTTGCTGTCGGCACCCTCCCCAACGGGCCGCGACCGCTCGACGAGATGGAGCCGGCCCAGGCGCCCGAGGATCGCCGGCAGCGACGTCACGGGGATCTTGGTCCAGCCGCTGATCTCCGAAAGCCTCGTCGCCCCGCCCGCCAGCGCCGCGAGCACCGAGAGGTACTGGGGCGCGTCATGGAGCTCTTCAGCGAGCAACAGCTCGGCTTCGTTGTACAGGACCTGGTTGCGCCGCAGCATCCGCTCGCGGGCATTCCAGGTCAGCGAGCGATTCGGATCGAACTGTTCGAGGTAGTACGGCATGCCGCCGAGGAGGGCCCAGGCACGGATCCGGTCGGCGGCGTGCCACTGGGGAAAGAACTGCACCGCGCCGAGGTAGTCCAGCGGTGCCAACAGGCCGCCCCCGGTCCGTCGACCGAAGAGGCTCCCGATCGCGACCCGCCCTTCGAAGAAGCTGATGGAGCTGCCGGCCAGGATCGTGAACAACGGAAGATCCCGTTGCTTCACCCTGTCGAGGAAGTCCTGGAGCCTTGTCAGGAGACTCTCGTCGGCGTCCGCCAGGTACTGCAGTTCATCGAAGACCAGGAGCAACGGATCGCCGGCGGCCCTCCGCCGTTGGGCGAGGGACTCGAGGTAGGCGAAGGCCTGCTCCCAGTTGGCGAGCGGCGCTGCCTGCAGCACCGGATCCTCCTGCCAGGCGAGGATCCGTCCGGTAAGGAGGGAGAGCTGATCCGTGACGGTCCCTCGGATGGCCTGGTAGATGATCGCGTCCTTGCCCGCCGCGAACTGGTGGATCAGGGCGGACTTGCCCACTCGGCGGCGTCCCCAGAGCAGGTACGACTGCGGGCCCTGCCCCCAACGGGTGGAGAGATCGCGAAGGTCGTCGGTTCGGTCGATGAAAGGCATCTGTTATATCCGCCAGTATTATACTCACCGACATAATCCTGCGGCAGGGAGGGTCGCGCCCGGCTCGAGCCGTCGGCGCTTCAGTGGGGCAGCGTGCCCGTGGCCAGGAGGGCCAGGCCCAGGACCCCCGCGTTGTAGGCCATATGGGCCCCGAACGAGGCCGCCAGGCCGCGCCGCTCATAGAGGATGCCCAGGAGCACGGCCATGGGGAAGATGACCACGAACTGGATGAGCGCCCCTCCGGCGGCTTCGCGGAAGGTGGTCCCGCTGGCATTGAAGACGTGGACGAAGGCGAAGAAGACCGCGCTCCGCCGGAGGGCCACGCCCGGGCCCAGGTCGGCCCACCAGGCGGACAGGGCGAAGCCGCGGAAGAACAGCTCCTCGCCGAGCGGAGCCACGAGGACGACCGAGACGACGACCAGGGCCAGGGCCAACCCCGTCGAGACATCGGGGAAGCGGTCCCCGGCCGAGATGTCGAGGGCGTTCGCCAGCAGCCCGCCCAGGAAGGCCAGGGGCAGGACCGCCACGAGGCCGCTGCCGGCGCCGACGAGGAAGTCGGCCACGCGGCGGCCCGGATCGGCAGCTAGGCGGGCCAGGCCGCGCCAGCGGAAGACGCCGGCCCGGACGACGAGCAGGAGGAGGGCCACGAAGTAACCGGCGAAGACGAAGAGGAGACCGACCAGGAAGCCGAGGGCCGTGCTGGGGTCAAGGACAGGGACCACGTCGAGGAGGACGGCCAGCAGCGAGCTGAGGGCCACGGCGAAGCCGAAAGCGATGAGCGGCGACGGTCCGCGATAGGCGCCGACTGGGCGACGGGCGCGGGCCACGATCTGATAGCCCCCGGCGGACCCGAAGCAGAGCACGAGGGCCACGAACCCAGCCAAGGCCAGGAGGCCCCGGGCCGTGGCCGAGTCGGCCAGGAGGGCGATGACGATCAGCCCGAAGGCGACGGCAGCGAAGAACCAAGCCGCCAGGTAGAGGCCGGCGCCCGGGCGATCAAGGTTGAAGATCGAGCCGCCAGGGGGGCCGTCGCTCGGCGCTGTAGGGGCGCTCCGCAGGCCGCCTACCGGGTCACCCGGAGCGTTCGGCAGTCGCTCGTTCGGGTCCGCGGGGACGCTCGGGAGGCCGTCTTCCGGGCCCGCGGCGACGCTCGGCAGTCGCTCGTTCGGGTCGGCTGGGCCGCCGACCATCACTGACGCTGGGCGCTCGGCCTCGGCGCGCTGGAGCGAGGAGCCGGACTGCCGCCGCGAGGCGCCGGCCCGCCCGCCAGGGGCTCCAGGGTCGCCGGCGCGCTGGCGCTGGGGGCCGGGGCCGGCTCAGCCGGCCGACCCAGGGACGTCACCGGTGCGGGGCCAGGCTCGGCGACCGGTGCATGCTGGCCGGCTCCCAGAGCCGCGGTCCGCTGGCCGGTCCGGACGGCGACCGGGGCCGGGCGGGCCACATGGGCGGGCGGTTCGAAGTCCTTGCCGCACCAGGCGCACAGGCTCCAGTCGAGCTCCACGAGCTTGCCGCACTCGGGGCAGACCCGGCGCAGGCGATTGCGACAGGTGGGGCAGATGATCCAGCCCGGCTGCACGCTTCGGCTGCAGTTGGCGCAGTGGGCCTGGGCCTCGACCTCGACCAGCATGGCCTCCTCGGCCAGGGCCCGCTCGTTGGCCTCGGCCACGGTCTCGGTGGGCCGGACGAGGCGGTAAAGGAGGACCCCGAAGAGGAAGAAGAGGGGCGTGAAGCAGATGATCAGGGCCGCTGCGAGGTACGGGGCGATGGGGTTGGCGGTCCGCTGGCGCAGGTCCTGATAGGCCCAGAAGGCGGCCGCCAGCCAGAGCAGGACGAGGTAGATGCCGGCCGCCTTGAGCCCGGTCTGCACAAGGGGGCTTGCGAACAGGCCGCCGAAGAAGTTGCCGATCGTGTCGGTGATCTGGCCCATCAGGCTCGGTCGTGGCCTCCCAGGGAGCATCGCGCGGCCAGCGGGACCGCGGCCCGACAGGGCGTCGGGTGCGCCGGTTGGCGAGTGTAGCAGAGGGTCCGTGGGCGACCGACGCGCCCGTCGAGCCGGACGGCGGCGCGGAGGGCGGCGCGGACGGCGACGTCTAGGTGGTGGGCTCCGCCCAGCCGGAGAGCGAGAGGGCCCCGCCCACGCCAGCGATCACCGACCCCAGCACATAGGCCCACAGGCCCACGTCGGCGGCGTAGGCCGACTGCCAGATCCAGGCCACGCCCAGGCCGAAGGCGCCGCCGAAGAAGGGCAGGTAGCCCCACCGCACGCGCGGCGCGAGGCGCGAGGGGCTGATGGCCAGCAGGCCGAAGACGAAGGCCAGGATGGCGGCCACGACCACGGCCGCCTGGGCCGCGCCCCAGACCATCAGGTAGGGCAGGCCCGGCGTGGCCCGCCAGGGCAGGAGGATGGCGAAGCCGGCGATGAAGAGGCCCACCGTGGCCACCCAGCCGGCCAGGGTGGTGGGAGCGCTGAAGGGCAGGTCGCTGAACACGCCGGCCGTCGCCCGCTTGACGGCATCGGATGGAGCGGCCGGTCCGCTTGTCCCGGCCGGTGCGTCCGATCGGGCGTCGTCGGCCCAGGGGGCAGTGGCGCCCGGAGCCGTCATCGGCGCTGAAGGAGCGGGCGGCGCCTGGGCGGGGGCCCAGACGGAGGTGGCCGAGGCAGCAGCCGCGGGGGCCGGACCGCCGGCCGGCACGGAGGTGTAGGGCGGCATCGGCCGGCCAGCGCCCGACGAGGGGCGTGGGCCATTCCCCGGTTCCTCCTCGTCGACGGGATGCAGCACCGGAGGGGCCGATCGAGGCGCGGCCTGGACGGGCGCGGCCGACGGCGGGACCGCCACGGCGGGAGCCGCTACGAGAGCCGAAGACGGCGCTGGACCCGAAGCCGGTGCTGGAGCCGAAGCCGGCTCTGGAGCCGATCCTGGCGCCGGAGCCGCCTCTGGGGCGGGTGGTGCTGTGGGCGTCTGACCGGCGGGCGCTAGCGCGTCGGGGGTCGCGGCGGGCGCTAGCGCGTCGGGGGTCGCGGCGGGCGCGACCGGCCGGCCACTCACCGAGGCCAGCAGCGTCCCGCAGGCAGGGCAGCTCAGGCGGCCGGGGGCGACCGGGGCGCCACAGGTCGGACAGCTCCGCAGGCCTGTGTCCATGGCCCCAGTGTGGCCCATCGAATCAAGCCCCTGTCAGGCCCCTCCCCCGAGGGCCCGCTGCCAGACGGCTCGGCGCAGCCAAGCTGCCAGGGCCAGGACCAGCAGGCAGAGCCCCATAACGGCTACGAGTCCTAGTGTCCCCAGGGCGAACAACACGACCGTCGTGACGGTGGCCACCGGACCGCCCGGTCCCAGGTGAATGGTCGGGAGGGCCGACACCCTGGACCAGGTCAGGGTCAGGGCCGCGATCGTCAGCGCCGAGGCCGCCAGCGTCGCAGCCCAGCCCAGGATCACGGCCAGCCCGGCGCGCAGGGGATGGCGAGCGATCCAGGCCGGGCTGTCGGCCATGGCGTTCCAGACCCGTGGACCGCGGCCGAGATAGCGGCGCACGGCCACGGCATGGAAAAGATCGGCCACGACGATGGCCACGGCC
>DASUKL010000074.1:0-3420 GCA_036278755.1 Candidatus Limnocylindrales bacterium
CCCGGTTCGTCCTCCTGGTGACGCTCGCCCTGGGCGCCGGGCTGACCGGCCTGGAGCTCATGGTCACGGCCACGGCCCTGCCGACCGTGGTCCGCGACCTGGCCGACTGGACCCGCCTGCGCGAGGCGAGCTGGATCGTCAACGGCTACCTCCTGACCTACGCCGCGGCGATGCCCCTAGCCGGAGGGACCGCCGACCGCTACGCGCTGCCGCCGCTGTTCCTGACGGCCCTGGCCATCTTCGCCGCGGGCTCCCTGCTGGCCGGGGCAGCGCCGTCGCTGGAGTGGCTGATCGGGGCGCGGCTGCTCCAGGGCATCGGCGGCGGGGCGGTCGTGCCGCTCGCTCGAGCGGGGGCCAGCCACCTCTATGACGGCCAGGCCCGCGACCGGGCCCTGGGCCTGGTCGAGGCGGCCACGTACCTGGGCATGGCCGCCGGCCCGTTCGTGGGGGCCACGATCCTGACCGTAGCCGACCTGACGCCGTTCCTCCAGACCTTGGGGCCGACGAGCTCCGCCGTGGTCGCCCTCCTGGCCCCCTCCTGGCGGTGGTGCTTCTACCTGGGTGCTCCGGCGGCGGCTCTCGTGGCCGTCTACGCCTGGGCCGCGGCGCCGGCCTGGCCGGCCCAGACGACCCGGGCCGGACTCGATGTGCCCGGGGCGGCCTACTTCACGATCGCCCTGGCGGCGGTCCTCGTGGCCCTCACCTGGCTCGGCGCACCGGACGCCCTGGGCACGCCGGCCGCAACGGTCGGGCTGCTCGTCGTCGCCTTGGCCGCCCTGGGGCTCGCCCTCCTCCGCGGCCGGCGGATGATGGACCCCTTCATCGATCTCGGGGCGTTCCGGCAGCGCCCCTTCACCGCGGCGACCCTCGTCTCGCTGCTCACCGGCTACGCCCTGGCCACGGGCCTCATCGGGGCGGCCGTCTTCGTCGATCGCGTGCTGTACGGCGGCCCGGACGACCAGCGCCTCGTCCTCGGGCCCCTGGCTCTGGCCATGGCTCTCGGGGCCTTGGGGGCGGGGTTCGGGCTCCGACGCCTGGGGGCGCGGTGGGTCGGGACCGTCGGGCTCGTGGTCGGTGCGGCGGGTCTGGGTCTGGTCGGCCTGGCAGGGCCCACGACGCCTGAGCTCCAGGTGGCCGGGGCGCTGGTGATCTTCGGCCTGGGGTTCGGGCTGAGCGTCACCCCGCGCTCGTCGGCGGCCGTCGAGACCCTGGGTCGGCGAGCCTTCGGACGCGCCTCGGCGGACGTGGCCGTGGCCCGGGATATCGGCCTGGCCGTGGGCTTGGCCGTGCTGGCCGGCTTCGGCTCGAACCGCATCCAGGCCCTCTCCGTGGTCCTCACCGATCAGGCCGCCCGTGACGCGGTCCTGCCGGCAGCGCTGCAGGGCCACGACCTCCAGGATCCCTTCGTCGTCGATGTCCTGGAGCGCTGGGCGGCCGGCCAGGCGGCAGGCATCCTGGCCGGCATCTTCCTCGTTGCCGCGGCCGTCATGCTCCTGGCCATCGTGCCGGCCCTGGCGATGGAGCCGCGCCAGCGGCGGGCGTCGCCCGGCGATCCCTCCGCCGGCTCCGGCGAACCTCCCGCGGGCTCCGGCGGACCTCCCACCGGCTCATGATGGTGGCCATGGACGAGCCTGCCCTTCGGGGCTACGCCATCGTCGCGGACGACCTGCGCGAGCTGCGCTCGATCGATGAGGTCCATGCCGCTCACGAGGCCGGGGCGAGCTCGATCTGGGTCGACGTGACCTCGCCCGACGGCCCCACGCTGGCCGGTCTGGCCGGCTGCCTCCAGCTCCACCCCCTCGTCGAAGAGGACATCCTGGAGCGCAACCAGCGGGCCAAGGTGGAGCGCATCGGCGGGCTGCTCCACCTCGTCGCCTTCGAGCTGTCCTATATCGAGGGTCAGACCCTCGGCGCGAGCGAGATCGACCTCGTCCTCGGCGAGGGCTTCCTGCTGACGACCCATGAGCCCGATTGGGACCCCTTCGCCCTCGAGACGGTCTCGCGCGACCCTCGGGCCCTCCTGGTGCCCGGCCCCGACCACGTCCTGTGGGCCCTCTGCGACGCGATCGTGGACGGTTACTTCCCGGTCTTCGACCGCCTGGGCGACGCCATCGAGCAGCTCCAGGACGCGGTCATGGCCCGTCCATCCCGGGCCGTGGTGGAGCGGCTCTTCCGCCTCCGCCGCGACCTGCTCCTCGCCCGCCACGCGGTCAGCCCCCAGCGCGAGATCTTCAACCAGCTGACGAACCGCGAGGAGCCGCTCATCGACCCCGAACGGCTCCTCTATTTCCGCGACGTCTACGACCACCTCATCCGCCTCACCGACGAGCTCGACAGCTACCGCGAGCTGGCCAGCACGACCCTCGACGTCTACCTTTCGACGGTCAACAACAACCTCTCCGAGATCATGAAGCGGCTCACGGCGGTGACGGTCATCCTGGCCGGCATCGGGGCCGTGGCGGGCATCTTCGGCATGAGCGAGGCGGGCAGCGCGCTCCGCCTCGGCGAAGCGCCGGGCTTCTGGCTGATCACGCTGGCCATGCTCCTCGTGGCCGGCCTCGCCCTGGTCTACTTCCGCCGTATCGACTGGCTCTGACGCCGAACTCGTGGCGGGTTGCCGTTGCTGTCTAGCGCAGCTACCATGAGCGCCGTGTGAGGGCGAACATGCTCCTGGAGAACACCTTGATTCCGAACGCGCGTTCTAGTAGCATGCGGCGGTGAGTGAGCGGGCGATCTGCGCATGGCGCGCGGTGTGCGTTGACTCAGTCGAGTAGGACGGTCAAGACCTCGCCGCTGCCCGTCGATAGCCGGGGGTTATGAACATGGACGTCGTAACTCCGACGCGGCGTTCCGCCATGATGGCTGGCATTCGGGCCCGCAACACTCGGCCTGAGATGGCTGTGCGCCACGCCGCTCATTCGATGGGATATCGCTATTGCTTGCACCGACGGGACCTGCCCGGTACTCCGGATCTCGTTTTCCCGCGGCTTCGCAAGGCACTCTTCGTCCACGGCTGCTTCTGGCACCGCCATCGCGGGTGCCCGCTGTCCTACGCGCCCAAATCCAATCGTGAATTCTGGGAGCGAAAGTTCTCTGAGAACGTCGCTCGTGACGAGCGAGTACGTCGCAAGCTGGTGGAAGCAGGGTGGGACGTCGTCGTGATCTGGGAGTGCGAAGTTCGCGCTGCCACGAATTTGTCTGGCAGGCTCCGGATGGTGCTAAGCGCGTGACAATCGGCCGCGGAAGTCGGAGCAGGGAACTGAAGCTGGCTCGCCTACGAACGGGCGCGGCCCCGCGCCTACTTGAGCTCGCCTCGGGTGCCGGCGGATTGGCTCTGGGGCTGCGTACGGTGGGGTTCGAACTGACTGCGCACGTCGAGGTAGACGAGACTGCGACTGAGACCTATCGGCTCAACTTTCG
>DASUKL010000075.1:0-47310 GCA_036278755.1 Candidatus Limnocylindrales bacterium
GAGCCGCGGCTCCCGAGCTCTTAGGCGCTGGCTCAGGTCCCGCAGGGCGACGAAGGTCGGGCGGGCCTCCTCTGCCCCGGCCACGAGCCGACCCACGGTCATGAGCCCCGCGACCCGCAGGCCGGGCAGGTCGCAGAGGGCCGACAGGTCACGCTCCAGCACGGCCGGGACGAAGCCGCTCTTGGCCGGATCGGCATCGACGTTGACCTGGAGGTAGATCGGCAGGGGGCCCCCTACCGGACCCCTGTCCTCATCCGGAGCCCGGACCGCATCAGGCGCGCGGACTTCCAGGCTGAGGCGGGATAGTCGGCGGGCCAGGTCGAGCGAGTCGACCGACTCGATGGCCGAGCACAGCCCGACGGCAAGGCGAGCCTTGTTGGCCTGCAGATGGCCGATGAGGTGCCAGTCCACGCCATCGAGGAGCGCCGCCTTGCCCGCCAGCTCCTGGACGCGGTTCTCGCCGAGGGTCGTCAGGCCGACCGCCACGGCCGCCCGCAGTCGGGTGGCGGGCACGGTCTTGGAGACGGCGACCAGGGCCACCGCTGACGGGTCGCGGCCGCTCCGCTGGCAGGCCGCGGCGATGCGCGCGAGGACGGCGCCGTGAGCAGCGGCGAGGGCCTCGACCTCGGCTGGGTCGAGCGAGTCGGGCTGGTCCTGGGCGCCGGAAGCGGCGCCGGCGTCGGGTGGGACGGGGGCGCTCAGTGGGGCCGGCGGAGGAAGGTCGGGATGTCCAGGTCCTCGGCCTCGAAGGTCGGCCGGCGCTGGCTCGGCTCGACGACCGGCACGCGCTCCGCGGCCGGGGCCCGTTCGGCCGCCGGGCGCTCGGGGAAGGCCGGCTCGAAGACCGGGCGGCCTGGGCTCGATGCCCGCTCCTCCTCCAGCTCGCGGATGAAGTCGCGGTTCTCGCGGCCCGCCCGCAACCCGGAGGCGACCTCGTAGGCCGTCTCGCGGGGCATCGACTCGCGGCGCCGGCTGGCGTCGAAGCCGGTGGCGATGACGGTGATCATCACGTCGTCACCCATGCGCTCGTCGATGACCGTGCCGAAGATGATGTTGGCCTCCGGGTCGGAGGTCTCCTTGATGACCTCGGCCGCTTCGTTGACCTCGAAGAGGCCCAAGCCCGGACCGCCGGTGACGTTGAAGAGGACGCCCTGGGCCCCGGTGATGCTCACCTCGAGGAGCGGGCTGGCGATGGCCTGGCGAGCGGCCTCGACGGCCCGATTCTCGCCGCTGGCCCGGCCGATGCCCATGAGCGCCGAGCCAGCGCTCTTCATGACCGTGCGCACGTCGGCGAAGTCGAGGTTGATGAGCCCCGGCACGGTGATGAGGTCGCTGATGCCCTGCACGCCCTGGCGAAGCACGTCGTCCACGACCCGGAAGGCGTCGACGATCGACGTGTTCTTCTGGACGACGTCCTTGAGCCGGTCGTTGGGGATGGTGATGAGGGTGTCGACCTTGTCGCGCAGCTGCTCGGTCGCCTTCTCGGCGTTGAGGCGGCGCTTGGCGCCCTCGAAGGTGAAGGGCTTGGTCACCACGCCGATGGTCAGGGCCCCGCAATCGCGGGCGATCTCGGCGATGACGGGGGCCGCGCCCGAGCCGGTGCCGCCACCCATGCCGGCCGTGAGGAAGACCATGTCCGAGTCCTTGAGGGCCTCGTAGATCTTCTCCTGATCCTCCTCCGCCGCCCGCTGGCCGATGCTGGGGTCACCGCCTGCCCCCAGGCCACGGGTGATCTTGTCGCCGACGCGGATCTTATGGGGCGCGTCGGACTGGAGGAGGGCCTGGGCATCGGTGTTCACGGCGATGAACTCGACGCCCATCATCTCGGCCCGGATCATCCGGTTGACCGCGTTGCTGCCACCCCCGCCGATGCCGATGACGCGGATGAGCGCGAAGTTCTCCGAATCGGAACGCAACGGCATCTGTCTCCTCCGGCGGCTCGCCCGGTCTCGAGTGCGGGTGGTGGAGCGACCGACCGGCGATCGAGGCACATCGAGCCACCGGACGGCGCGGGCTTCGGGGCAGTATAGCCGTCCCGGGCGGCCGCCAACCAGGGGTCATCAGGGTCATCGTCGGGGGCCCGGAGGGCCTGGGCCCCTCCCCCACCGAGGCGCCGGCGGACCGCCCCCGCGAGGTCAGGGGAAGAGGCTCCGCAACCAGCCCCGCAGGCGATCCACGGCCCCCTCCCCCGGGGCCGCCGAGAAGGGCCGCGCGTCCTCCTGGTCGATGGTCCGGGCCGCCCAGCGGAGAAGGCCGATGGAGGTGCTGAAGGCGGGCGTCATGAGGTGGTCGGTCAGGCCGCCCACGCCCGTCGGCGCGGCCACCCGGACAGGCATCTCGAGGACCTCGCGGCCCAGCTCCGCCACGCCTGCCAGCTGGGCTGCGCCACCCGTCATGACGATGCCCGCGGGCAGCACGCCGCCGTGGCCCGCGGCCGCGATCTCGCTGCCGATCTTCTCGAACAGCTCGCGCATGCGGGCCTCGATGATGCCCGCGATCTCGACCCGCTGGAGCGTCCGCGCCTGGCCCCCGCCGAGCGTCTCCACGGTCACCAGCTCCTCGGGCTCGACCGAGGCCAGGTCGCAGGTGCCGTAGCGGACCTTGAGGTCCTCGGCCACCTGGATGCTGGTCTTGAGGCCGATGGCCAGGTCGTTGGTGACGTTGTTGCCGCCGATGGGCAGGATCGCCGTGTGGAACGGGGCCCCGTCGAGGAAGATGGCCAGCCCGGTCGTCCCGGCGCCGATGTCGACGACGGCCACGCCGAGCTCCTTCTCGTTGTCAGAAAGCACCGCTTCCGCGGCGGCCAGCGGCGCGGCCACGCACTCGTCGATGCGGACCCCGGCCTGGAGGACGCACTTGGAGAGATTCTGGACGGCCGTCGCGCTGGAATGGACGATGTGCGTCTCCACCTCGAGGCGCACGGCGCTCATGCCCAGCGGATCGTGGACGCCCTCCTGGCCGTCGACCACGAAGGCTCGATGGAGGACGTGGAGGATCTCGCGGTTGGAGGGGATCGTCACCGCCCGGGCGACCTCGGTGGCCCGCAGGACGTCCTCGTGGCTGACCTCCTTGCGGGGGCCGCTCACGGCCACCGCGCCCTTCGTGTTCTGGCTCTCGACGTGGTTGCCACCGATGGCCACGAAGGCCGACTCGAGGTGATAGCCGGAGAGGCGCTCGGCCTGCTCGACGGCGGCCCGGATGGAGGCCACGGTCTGGTCGATGTTGATGACCACGCCCTTCTTCAGGCCGGACGAGGGCGGCGCCCCCTTGCCCAGGATGTTGAGGCTCCCGTCGCTCGTCCGCTCGCCGATGAGGGTCACGACCTTGCTGGTGCCGACATCGATGGCCACCAGGACGGCCTCGTTCTCCACCACTCAGGCGACCTGGACCGGGACGGGGTTCATGGGGCGAGCCTCCCTCTGGGGCTTACAGGAAGTGACGGCGGATGAGGGCCACGTTCTGGAAGATGCGCAACCCGAAGGCGAGGAGGGCCACGAGGTAGAGGTCGAGGCCCAGGCGGTCGCCGACGAAGGTGAGCAGGACCGCGACGATGGCGTTGACGACGAAGCCGGAGACGAAGATCCGATCGTCGAACGAGCCGTCGAGCTCCGCCCGGATGGCCCCGAGGACCGAATCGAGCGCGGCCAGGATAGCCACGGCCGAGTAGCGGGCGAACTCGAAGCTGACGCTAACGTCGAGGGCCAAC
This sequence comes from Candidatus Limnocylindrales bacterium, assembly GCA_036278755.1. Classification (GTDB taxonomy): domain Bacteria; phylum Chloroflexota; class Limnocylindria; order Limnocylindrales; family CSP1-4; genus DASUKL01. The sequence continues at coordinate 3,707 of DASUKL010000075.1, forward strand.
CCGAGCAAGACGCCGAGGAGCAGTCCCGCCAGGGGGATCCACACGCGTCGGCCACCTCCTCGTTCACCGTCAGCGGAAGGCTACCCGACCGTCCGGTGGGCCGCAAACCGCTCGCCGCTCGAGGCCGCTGGGTGCGGTCCCGTCGGCCGCGGGGGGCGCGGATCCGGCGCCGGTCGCGAGGCTCATGATCCCTTGCCGGCCAACGTGTACGTCCCGCAGGCATCCGCGGTCGGCGAGAGGTAGATCGTGTCCAGCTTGGCCTCACCCACCGCGGCCAGCAGGCTGGTCAGGCACTGGACCTGGCGGTCGACCGTGCTGGGCGGCCGGATGGTGGTCGTGTAGAGGCCGAAGATGGCCTCCCAGCCGTTCGGCGGGCCGAGGGTGAAACCCGCGTCGTCGGTCAGGGCCAGGCGGAGCGAGGACGCCCGGCTGCCGATCAGGGCCGGCCCCACCGCGGCAAGTTTGCGGACCGCGGCGAAGGCCACCGGGTCGAGACGCCGGCCCACGGCCAGGCCAGCATCGGTGGTCTGCTCGTCCTGGACGGTCGGCAGGTCCGGGCCGCCGGCGTCGCCGAGCTCGGCGAAGAGGAGGCCCTCGTCGTCGGCCAGGAAGCGATGCGACCCGACCTCCCAGGCGAGGATCGGATGGCGCTCCGTGATGGCCACCACGAGGCGGTCGGGCAGGACCACGCGGACCTGGGCCGCCTCGGGCGCAGCGGCATCGACGGCCGGCAGGGCCCGCAGGCGCTGTTCGGCGGGGCCCGCCCGGAGGGTCACCAGGTCGAGCCGCGCGGCGCGGCCCGCGCCGAGGCCGAGGGCCGCCTCGATGGCCGTCCGGCTCGTGTAGCGAGCGCCCTCGATGTCCAGCCCGGCCGGGCCGACGGCGAAGGCGCCGCCGGCCGTCAGCAGCAGGCACAGGGCGACGCTGAGGATGATGCCGGCCAGGCCCAGGGTCCGGGCCGCGGCGACGCGGTCGGCGGAGGCCCGGACCGGACCGCGGGCCTGAGCCCGGCGGCCGGGACGGCGGACGGGCAGGCTCACGGCAGGTCCGCCCGCCTGAGCCGGCGGCGCGGCCGCGCCGCCTGCCGGGCCAGGGCCAGCTCGGCCACCTGCTCGGCCACGGCCCCCAGGTCCAGCCCGCCCTCGGCCAAGCACAGCTGGGGGAAGAGGCTGATGGGCGTGAGGCCGGGGATGGTATTGATCTCCGAGAGGTAGACCCGGCCCCCGGCGACGAGGAAGTCGACCCGGGCCAATCCGCTCGCCTCCACGGCCAGGAAGGCCGCTGCGGCCAGGTCGCGGACCGTGTCGCGGAGGCCGGCCGAGAGCGTCGGGGCGACACTGGTCTGCGAGACACCCGGGTCGTACTTGGCCGCGTAGTCGTAGAACTCGTGGCCCGGCAGGACCTCGCCCGGCCCGAACACGGCGAGCGCGTCGCGGCCGCTGCCGAGGAGGGCGACCTCGAGCTCGCGGGGATGGTCGAGGTAGGCCTCGGCCAGGGCCAGGTCGTCGTAGCGGAAGGCCTCGGCCAGGGCCCGCTCGAGGGCCGGTGGCTCGTCCGGGCGATGGACGATGGTCATGCCCACCGACGAGCCGAGCCGGGCCGGCTTGATCATCAGCCGCGGATCGGGCAGCCGAGCCGCGAAGGCGGCCAGACGCGAGGCGGCGGCTTCGGCCCCGGCCGCGAACTCGGCCGCCGCGAGCGGCTGCCAGGGCACGACGGGGATCTCGAGGCCGCTCACGAGGCGCTTGAAGAGGGCCTTGTCCATGCCCACGGCGGAGGCCGCGACGCCGCTGCCGGTGTAGGCCAGGCCGGCGGCCTCGCACAGGGCCTGGACCGTCCCATCCTCGCCGAAGGGACCGTGGAGGGCGACCCAGACCAGCGGCTGCGGGCTGCGGGCGGCCAGCTCGTCGAGCGCAGCCGCGGCGCCCATGGGGCCCCGGGCGCCCAGGGCGGCGGGATCGACGAAGGCGGCGGGCTCGGCTGCTGCATCGGCTCCGGGGATCGACCCGGGCGGCAGACACCACCACGTCCCGTCGAGCCCGATGAACCAGGCCTCGACCGCCCAGCCCCGGGCGGCCAGCGCTCGAGCCACGGCCCGGCCCGAGACGACCGAGACGTCGTGTTCGGCCGAGGGACCGCCCAGCAGCACGACGACCGGCGGCCGCTCCGTCACGCGGCCGGCTCCCAGTCGCTCCAGTCGCCGAAGAAGACGGCCTCGAAGCGCAGCTCGACGCCCCGCTCGCGACGGACGGCGGCCTGGACCTGCTCGCCCAGGCGGCGCACGTCGGCCGCGCTGCCGTGCTGGTCGTTGACGATGAAGTTGGCGTGCCGCTCGCTGACGACGGCCCCGCCGACCCTATGGCCCTTGAGGCCCAGCTCGTCGATCAGCGCCCCGGCCGAGGGCCCGCTGGCGGGATTGCGGAAGAAGCTCCCCGCCGAGGGCAGGCCCAGGGGCTGGTGCTCCCGGCGCCAGCGGCGGATGGCGTCGAGCCGGGCGGCGATCGTCTCGGGGGCCGCGGGCTCGAGCTGGAAGGTGGCGGAGGCCACGATCGCGGGCTGGCCCGGGGCGCCGGCCTTCAGGCGGCTATCGCGGTAGCCCAGCCCCAACCCGGCCGGGTCGAGCGCCTGCTCCTCGCCTCCGACGTCGATGACCCGGGCCGAGGCCAGGACCGCCGCCACCTCCGACTCGTGGGCTCCGGCGTTGGCCCACACGGCCCCGCCCACGGTACCCGGGATGGCCAGGCCGAACTCGAGCCCCGAGAGGCCGGCCTCCTTGGCCAGGGTGGCCGCCTTGGCCATGGGCAAGCCGGCCTCGGCCACCAGCTGCTGGCCCTCGAGGCGCACGCCCTGGGCCCGCACGAGGACCGTCAGCCCGAGCACGCCGCGGTCCGAGATGACGAGGTCGGAGCCTCGGCCAAGGAGGAAGAGCGGCACGTCCCGGGTCCGGGCGAAGCGGGCCACGGCGCGCAGCTCGAAGAGGTTGTGGACCTCGGCGAAGAGGTCGGCCGGCCCGCCGACGCGCATCGTCGTGTAGCGGGCCAGCGGCTCGTCGCGGCTCGTCTTCAGCCCGATCCGGCGCTGGATGTCGGTGCCCAGGGCCAGCTGCTCAGCGGGCGTGAGGCGGCCCGTCACGGCCAGCGCGCTGACCCGGCGCCCAGGGCCAGCCGCTCGACGGCGGCGGCGTCGGGCGGCGTGCGGCGCTCGGCCAGGGCCAGCAGCACCTCCGCGTTGGCGGCCGCGGCGCCGGGCCGGCCCAGGCTCCGGCTGGCGCCGGCCATGCGGGCCAGGCCGGCGGGGTCGTCCAGGAGGCCCGCGGCCTGGAGGAGGGCCGCGCCGTCGAAGTCCTCATCGGCCACGATCCGGCCCGCCCCGGCCTCGACCAGGATTCGGGCATTGGCCCGCTGATGGCCCGCGGCGTGGGGGTACGGCACGACGATCAGCGGCCGTCCGGCGGCCGTCGCCTCGGCCACGGTCGAGGAGCCGGCCCGGCCGACGATGAGGTCGGCAGCCACGAGCGCGTCGGCCATCTCGACGCCCAGCGAGGCGAAGGGCCGGTAGCGCGCGCGGAGCGCGTCCGGGAGGGCCTCACGGCGGCGGAGGGCGGCCGCGTAGCCGGCCTGGCCGGTGAGGTGCACGACGGCGATCCGCTCGACGAGCCTGGGGAGCGCCTCGTCCACGGCCGCGTCGAAACGGCGGACGGCCTGGGAGCCGCCGAAGAGCAGCAGCACGGGCAGCGCCGGCGGCTCGGCGGGCAGGCCCAGGCCGGCCCGTGCGGCGGCCGGCTCGATGCCGGCCAGGGAGCGGATGGGCGTGCCGGTGACGCGGCAGTCCGGCCCGAAGAGCGGGGCCGTGGCGGCGAAGCTGACGCTCACCAGCGAGGCCCAGCGGCCGGCCAGGCGGGTGCTCCGGCCAGGCACGACGTTGCCCTCCCAGACGAGGCTGGGGACGCGCAGCACGGCCGCTGCGGCGAGGACGGGGATGGCCACGTAGCCGCCCGTGCTGAAGACGGCGTCGGGGCGATGGCGGGCCAGGAGGGCCAGGGCCTGGGGCACCGAGAGGGCCAGGCGAAGGGGGTCGAGAACGGCGTGGATCGAGAGGTCGGTGGAGCGCAGGGAGCGGAGCAGCAGGCGCCGGAGCGGGATGCCGGTGGGTGGGACGAGCTGGCCCTCCAGGCCGCGCCGACCGCCGATCCAGCCCAGCTCAACGCCCGGCGCGCGCTCGCGGAGCGAGCTGACGACCGCCAGTGCTGGATGGATGTGGCCGCCGGATCCACCGCCGGCGATCAGGATCCGCATCGTTCCACGTCCCTCGGGGCTGCGTCTCGCGGGAGATCGAGAGCAGGATACCGGCGGCCGCGAAGCTGATGATCAGCGAGGACCCGCCGGCGCTGACGAACGGCAGGGTGATGCCGGTCACGGGGATGAGGTTGACGACCACGGCGATGTTGATGAAGGCCTGGGCCGTCAGCCAGACCGTGATGCCGGCGGCTAGGAGGCCACCGAAGGTGTCCGGCGCGTTGAGGGCGATGCGGATGCCCTGGTAGGCCAGGAGGGCGAAGAGGCCGATCACGATGAGCCCGCCCAGGAGGCCGAACTCCTCACCGATGATGGCGAAGATGTAGTCGTTGAAGGCGTTGGGCAGGTAGAGGCCGGCGGCCTGGCGGCTGGCCCCCAGGCCGGTCCCCAGGAGCCCGCCCAGGCCCAGGGCGATGAGGCCCTGGATGGTGTGGAAGCCGGCGCCCGTGGGATCGGCCCACGGATCGAGGAACGACTTCACCCGCTCGGCCTGGTAGCCATGGCTGGCGATGACCACGGCCAGGCCGGCCAGGCCGGCCGGGATGAGCATGGCGAACTGCCACAGGTTGGCCCCGGCGATCCAGAACATCGTGAAGGCGGTGATGGTCAGCACGCCGCTCGTGCCGAGGTCCGGCTCGCGGACGACGAGGAGGATGATCGGCCCGGCCAGGATCAGGAAGGGGATCGTGCCCCAGCGCACGCTGGACACGCGGCCCCCCCGCACGGCCAGCCAGTGGGCCAGGTAGATGACGAGGGCCAGCTTAGCGAACTCGGCCGGGTGGACCGCCGGTAGGGGCCGGATCTGGAGCCAGCGGGCCGATCCGCCGACCACGACCCCCACGCCGGGCAGGAGGACGACCACGAGGAGGACCAGGGCGGCCAGGTAGAGCGGCAGCGAGACCAGCCGCCACCAGCGGTAGTCGAGGCGCATGGTGACGACCATGGCCACCACCCCCAGGCAGGCCCACACGAGCTGCGGGCCGACGATGGCCAGGCTGTCCTGGGCCTCGAGGTAGGCGCTCAGCCCCGAGCTGGAGTAGACCATCAGGATGCCCACCGCGGCCAGGGCCACGATGGCCACGAGGACGGTGTAGTCGGGGGCGTGGCGCTCGCGCTGGAGGCCGGTCCGGGTGCGGGCCGGCGGCCGGCCCAGCCAGGCATCGAGCCAGGCGCTGAGGCGGACGCGGGGAGCCGGCAAGGCGGCCCGACGCGGCAGCGGGCCCGCGGCCCGGCTGCGGATGGTCCCGCTCGTCATCGACGCCTCCTTCGCTGGGCCAGCCCCGCCACGGCGGCCCGGAAGGCCTCGCCGCGGGCGGCGTAGTCCACGTACTGATCGAAGCTCGCCGCGGCCGGGCTGAGCAGCACGGTCGTCAGCCCCTCGTCGGCCAGGCCACGGCCGGCGTCCGCTCCGGCCGCGGTCCCCGGCCCCTGGCCGAACGCCCCATCGCGGGCGATGGCGTCGGCCCGCTCTACGGCCGCCGTCAGGTCGGCCACGCGCTCCACGTGGCGGTGGCCGGCCGTCGCGAGGGCCGACGCCAGGAGCGGGGCGCTCTCGCCGTAGAGGACCACGGCCCCCGCCCGCTCGACGGCCACGCCGGCCAGCTCGTCGAGCGGCACGCCCTTGTCGCGACCCCCGGCGATCAATACGAGGGGCGGTGAGAAGGCCTGCATGGCGGCCACCACGGCGTCGGGCTGGGTGCCCATCGAGTCGTTGACGAAGCGCACGCCGTCGATCACGGCCACCGGTTCGAGGCGATGCGCCACCCCGGGGAAGGCGGCCACGGCCCGCCGGATGGCGTCCGGGGCGATCCCGAAGAGGAGCCCCACGGCCACCGCGGCGAGGACGTTGCTCCAGCTGTGCTGGCCCGGCAGGGGGACCTCGTCGAGGGGCAGGATCCGCCCCCGGGGGCCCGTCGCGGCCACCCCGCCACCGGCGCCCGGCAGCCGGCCCACGCCGGCCGCCACGATCCAATCGTCGACCACGCCCAGGCCGCCGCCCAGGGGCTCGTCGCGGCGGTAGAGGACCACCGGCGCCAGACCGAGCCCGGCGTAGGCCAGGCTCACCGGGTCCTCCGCGTTGAGGACCAGGGCGCCCTCGGGGTCGACCAGCTCCGCCAGACGACGCTTCACGGCCCGGTAGGCGGCCACGCTGCCGTGGCGATCGAGGTGGTCCTGGGTGACGTGGGTGTAGACGGCCACGTTCGTGCCCCGCGACAAGGTCGGCAGCTGCAGCTCCGACAGCTCGAGCACGACCCGATCCTGCGGGCCCAGCTCCGGCAAGAGCTCGACCAGGGGTCGACCGATGTTGCCGCCGAGCTCGACCCGGGCCGGCCCGGCCCCCAGGATGGCGGCGCTCAGGGCGGCCGTGGTCGTCTTGCCCTTGGTGCCGGTGACACCCACGGTCACCGCGGGGCAGAGGCGCAGGAAGAGGTCGATCTCGCTCAGCACCGGTACCCGGCCGGCCGCCTCGACCGCGGCCAGCGCCGCGCGCAGGCGGGGCTCGGTCGTGGGGAAGCGGCTCGACACCGCCGGCGAGGTGGTGATCAGGGCCTGCCCGTGGAAGGCCTCGGCCGGATCGACCTGGGGCCCCAGCAAGAGCCGCACGGGCCGCCCGGCGAGGGCCGCGACGGCCGCCTCCAGGTCGCTGGCCGGGCGGGCGTCGTAGGCCGTGACGCGGGCCCCCCGATCGCTCAGGAAGCGGCTGAGGGCCAGGCCGCTGCGGGCCAGGCCCAGGACCGCGACGGGCTGACCGGCGAAGCTGTCGAGCGACAAGCGGTCTAGCGCGATGGGCCCGACCGCGGCCGCCGGCTGGCGGCTCATCGGAGGCGGTCCACAGTGGCCAGGAAGAGGACGACCCCGAGCATCGCTGCCAGGACGCCCACGATCCAGAAGCGGAGGGTGATCTTCTCCTCGTCCCAGCCGCCCAGCTCGAAGTGGTGATGGAGGGGCGCCATGCGCAGGATGCGCCGCCCCCCGGTGAGCTTGAAGTAACCGAACTGGAGGATGTCCGAGCCCGCCTCGGCGACGAAGATGATGCCGATGAGGGGCAGCAGGAGGACCTGGCCGGCGATGAGGGCGGTGACGGCCAGCATGGCCCCCAGGGCCAGGGCCCCACTGTCGCCGATGAAGATCTGGGCGGGGTGGACGTTGAACCACAGGAAGCCCAGGAGGGCCCCGATGGTGACCGCGCAGAGGACGGCCAGGTTGGGCTGGAAGGGCACGTTGGTGAGGGCGATGATGAGGTAGGCCACGAAAGCGAAGATGAGGGTCCCGCCGGCCAGGCCGTCCAGCCCGTCGGTGAGGTTGACCCCGTTGCAGGTGGCCACGATGGCGAAGGCGGCGAAGATCACGTAGGCCCAGGGCTCGATGTGGACCGGCCCCACGAAAGGCACGATGAGGGCGCTGATCTGGTACGTCTTCTGGATCTGCTGGGCGGCGAAGAGGGCCACGACGGTCAGCCAGATGATCTTCTGCCGGCCCCGGATGCCGTCGCCCGTGTGGGCATTGAGGTAGTCGTCCACGGCCCCCAGGAGGCCCACCAGCCCCAGGGCGGCCAGGGGGGCGAAGGTCGATGCGTCGACCAGCCCGAGGAGGACGGCCAGCCCGCCCACGACGATGATGATGAGCAGGCCGCCCATGGTCGGCGTGCCTTCCTTGACCAGGTGGCTGTCGGGGCCCTCGGCCCGGATGCGCTTGCCGAAGCCCAGGCGGCGCATGACCCGGATGTAGGACGGCATGAGGATCATGAGCAGGACGAAGCCGAGCAGGACACCCTGGACCAGCTCGACCTGGATCATCGACCCGCCTCCTCGCCGGCGCTGGCGGCCGACCCGGCTCCTTGGTCGGTGGCGGCCCCCGGCCCGGCGGCGCGGAGGCGTTCCACGATGCGCTCCAGGGCCAGGGCTCGGGAGCCCTTGACGAGGATGGCGTCGCCGGGCCGCAGCAGCGGCTCGACGAGGGCGGCGGCCGCCTCGGCGTCGGGGACCTCGTAGACCGCGGCCGCCGCCAGCCCGGCCCGCCGGGCAGCCTGGGCCGCGCCGGCCATGGCTGGTCCCACGGCCACCAGCAGGTCGGCGGCTTCGGCGGCGCGGCGGCCCAGGCGGCGATGCTCGCGGGCTTCGGCCGGGCCGAGCTCCAGCATGTCGCCCAGGACGGCCACATGGCGGCCGGGCAGCGAGGCCAGAAGGTCCAGGGCCGCCGCGGCCGAGTCCGGCGCGGCGTTGTACGTGTCGTCGACGATGAGCCACGGCCCGCCACGGAGGAGCTCGGCTCGGTGGGCGGCCCCCCAGCCGCCCTCGAGGCCCGCGGCCACGGCCTCGGGATCGAGGCCCGCAGCCAGACCCACGGCGGCCGCGGCCAGGGCCGCCTCGACGGCCGGGCGGCCCAGGGCGGGAACGGCCAGCGGGCGGCGTCGTCCGGCCGCCCGAAGCACGAAGCGCATCCCCTCGGCGCCCGCGGCCACGACCCGCTCGGCACCCACGTCGGCCGTCGGGTCGAACCCGTAGCGCACGACCCGGGCCCGGGTCCGACCGGCCATGCGGCTGACCCGTGGGTCGTCGGTGTTGAGGACGGCCGTGCCCTCAGCGGGCAGGGCTTCGACGAGGCGGCCCTTCTCGCGCTCGATGGCCGCCAGGGAGCCGGCTCGGGCCAGGTGCACCCCACGGACGGCCGTCACGACGCCGATGCGGGGCCGGGCCAGGGCGGCCAGCTGGGCGATCTCGCCCTCGACGTACATGCCCATCTCGAGCACGGCGGCCTCGTGCTCGGGCCGCAGCCGGAGGATGGTCAAGGGCAGGCCCACCTCGTTGTTCTCGTTGCCCGGGCTGGCCAACGTGCGGCGGGCGGTGCGCAGGACCGCGGCCGTGGCCTCCTTGGTCGTGGTCTTGCCCAGCGAGCCGGTGATGCCCACGACGAGCGGCGCGAAGCGGGCTCGCCAGTCGGCGGCCATCGCCTGCAGCGCGGCCAACCCGTCGGCGACCTGGACGACGGTCACCGCGCCATCACGGGTCAGGGCGTCCAGCACGGCCGTCGGGGGCGCCTCGCGGACGATCAACGCTGCCCCACCGGCCGCCACCGCCTGGTCCAGGAAGCCCTGCCCGTCGGTGCGCTCGCCGGGCAGGGCCACGAAGGCCTGCCCGGGCTCGACGCGCCGGGAGTCGACGGCCGCGCCACGGATGGGATGCCGGCCGGCTCGTAGCAGGATGCCGCCGGCGGCTCGGGCCAGCGAGGCCGCGTCGTAGGCCGGCTCGGCGGGGCCAAGCTGCTGGGGCACGGCGCTGCGCGGCGGGGGGTCCACGATCGGGCGCCATTCTCCCATGCCCGGTCTCACGGCCGGGTGCTGCCGGCCTGGGGCGGGATGCCGAGAGCCGAGATCGTATCGACCGCGATGCGGCGGAAGAGGGCGTAATGGTTGATGGGGTAGTCGAGCACGCCCTGGCTCACGACCTTGGGCCTGACGTGGGTCAGACGGAGGGCGATGATGGCCTGGGGGCTATCCTGGCCGACGAAGCCGACGAAGCTCAGGTTGAGCGTATCCGGCATCCAGTCATCGGCCTTGGGGTCCCAGATCTGGGCCGTGCCGGTCTTGCCGCCGACGAGGTAGCCGGGGATGGCCGTGCCGCTGTCGTAGTAGGGCACGCTGGTCACGACGTGGACCATGAGCTGCTCCAGCTGCTTGGCCAGGTCGGCGTCGATGACCCTCGTGCGAGCCGGCTCCTCCACGGCGTGGCCGTCCACCGCGGCGACGACGTGGGGCTGGACCGACCAGCCGCCGTCGGCCATCTCGGCGAAGGCCTTGGCCAACTGGATGGTGGTCACGGCCACGCCCTGGCCGAAGCTGCGGTTGGCCAGGTCGACCTTGGCCCAGGCCTCGTCGGCGGGGTCGTCGACCAGGCCGTCGACCTCGCCGGCCACGTCCACGCCGGTGAGCTTGCCGATCCCGAACGTCCGCCACTCCGCGTACAGCGCCCGGGCCGCCGCGGCCGTGGTGGAGCCCAGCTTGAAGGCCGCCCTCGAGGCCACCACGTTGCGGGAGTAGGCGATGCCCTCCTGGAAGGGGATGACGCCCATGGGCCGATGGTCCGCGTCGTAGATCGTGTACTGGCCGATCTTCAACGAGCCGCTGTCGTCGAAGCGGGTCGTGGGCCCGAAGGCGTCGGAGGTGTAGCCGGCAGCGGCGACGAACATCTTCATCACCGAGCCCGGCTCGTAGACCGAGCTGACGACGGGATCGACGAAGCGACCCGGGTCGGACGAAGCGACGCTGGCGTAGTCGTTGGCGTCGTAGCTGGGCACCGAGGCCCAGGCCAGGACCGAGCCGTCGCGGGGGTCGAGCACGACGGCGCTGGCGCTCGTCGCCCCGTCAGCCACCTTGGCCGCGTAGAGCTCCTTCTCGAGCTGCAGCTGGAGGCCGGCGTCGAGGGTCAGGCGGACGTCCTGCCCGGGCTGGCCGGCGTCGACGACGGTCTGGGCGTCGACGAGCGGCCGGCCGGCGATGTCGACGAGGCCCCGGGTGGTCTCGGGCTTGCCCGCCAGCTGGCTCTGATAGCGCTGCTCCACGCCGTACTGGCCGTCGCCGGCGGCATTGACGAAGCCCAGCAGCTGGGCCGCCAGGCTGGTGCCCGGCGCGCCCCCGGGGTCGGGGTAGACGCGGATGGGCTGCGGCTCGAGGGCCAGCTCCTGGAGGCTGCCGTCCTGTAGGCCGCTCCGCACGGCCTCGCTCTGGGCCGCCGTCAGCTTGTGGTCGAGGACGACGTAGGGGCCGTCGTTCCCGAGCTCCTCACGGAGGGCCGCCCTGCCCTCGGCGTCGAGACCCAGGATGGGGGCCAGCCGCTGCGCCAGCAGATCCGCCTCAGCGCCGTCGAGCTGAGCGGGATAGGCGGCCAGCAGATCCTGGTAGGCGGTGACGGCGAGGATGGTCTTGCCGCTGCGGTCGTAGATGGCCCCGCGCTGGGCCGGGGTGACCTCGGTGTGCTCCAGCTGCGCCACGGCCCGGGCGCTCAGGTCGGCCGAGCGAGCGACGGTCCAGTAGCTGAGCCGGGCCCCCAGGACCGTGGCCACCACGGCCAGGGCCGCGAGGAGGACGACGAGACGCAGCCGCCGATCGGTCCGGCCCAGCATCGGGCGATCAGCGCCCGCTGATGCGGAGGCTGCCGCCGAGCGGGCTGAGGCCGGCCGCCTGCGCGCCCTGGAGGATGGCCGGCTGGGCGCCGTAGCGGTAGACGTCGCCTTCGACGGAGCGCAGCTGACGCTCGAGGCGGTCGTGCGTGGCGCTCAGGCCGTCGATGTCGTAGTTGGCCGTCGCAGCGCCGATCGTCTGGCTCAGATAGAAGAGCCCCAGGAGGGTCACGACGAGGATGGCGGCGAGGGCCAGGCCCACCCGGCTCGTGCCCCGCCTCGCCCGCCGGCGGGCCGGCTGCCGACGCCGGGCCAGGGTCGCGGTGGAGGCACTCTGCATGCGGACCGCCTGGGCGACGGCCATCAGCTCCGGCCCCCGGCCCAGCGCAGGCGCGGGCCGAGCAGGTCGCGGAGGGCAGCGCCGTTGGGGTCGGACAGCTCGGCCGGGAGGTCGTAGCCGTCGAGGGGACCGGCCCAGGCCGTCCCCTCCAAGGTCGAGGCCGACGGCTCCAGCTCGTCCAGCCCGGTGGGGGCGAGCTGCCGCTCGCGCAGCTCGTGCTGGCGCCGCCCGTAGGTCCGGCGGCGGTGCGCTTGGTGACGGTGGCTCACGGGACGATCCCTCCTTCCTCGACCGGTCGCCGCTCAGGCGGCCAGTCGTTCGGCGGCCCGGAGCCGGGCGCTCCGCGACCTCGGGTTGGCGATGACCTCGGCCGGGCTCGGCCGCTGAGGGGCCGGGCCCACGGGCCGCAGCCGGGGCGAGCGGCCGCAGACGCAGACCGGGAGGCTGGGTGGGCAGACGCAGCCGCGCCGCTCGGCGGCCACGAAACGCTTGACGATGCGGTCCTCCAGGGAGTGGTAGCTGAGGACCGTCAGCCGACCGCCGGCGACGAGCAGGTCGACCGCCGCGGCGAGGGCCGTGGGCAGGACCTCCAGCTCGCGGTTGACGGCGATGCGCAGGGCCTGGAAGGTCCGCGTGGCGGGATGGATGCGGCGCCGGCCTGGCGGCAGGGGCACGACCCGTGCGATGAGGCCGGCCAGGTCACGGGCCGTGGCCGGGGCCCGGCCGGCCCGCCGCTCGGCGACGACGGCCCGGGCGATGCGCCGGGCCTGGGGCTCTTCCCCGAAGCGGCGCAGGAGGTCGGTGAGGGCGGCCTCGTCGAGCTCGGCCAAGAGGGCCGAGGCAGGCTGCCCCTGGCTGGGGTCGAAGCGCAGGTCCAGCGGTCCCTCCGCGGCGAAGCTGAAGCCCCGCTCGGCGTCGGCCAGCTGATGGGAGCTGAGGCCGAGATCGAAGAGCACGCCGTCCACGGCCCCGAAGCCGGCCGCCTCGGCGACGCTGGCCAGGCCCTCGAAGTTCGACTGGCGCAGGACGGCCCGCGGACCGAAGGAGGCCAGGCGGCGGCGGCTGCGGGCCACGGCGGCCGGGTCCGCGTCGAGGCCCAGGAGGGCCCCGTCGGGCGAGCTGGCCTCCAGGATCCGGACGGCGTGCCCTCCGCCCCCGACGGTGGCATCGACGATGCGGCTGCCCGCGTGCGGCGAGAGAGCCACCATGACCTCTTCGACCATCACGGGCACGTGCCCTTCCGTTTCGTCGATGGGCGCCGGCATGCGGTTCCGTCCGGATCCCGGAGATGGGTGGGGGGTGCGATCAGATGCCAAGGTCTTGCAGCCGCTGCGCGAAGATGTCGGGCTCGTCGACCGACTGGGCGGCCCGGTAGGCGGTCCAGCGCTCGGGCGCCCACAGCTCGACCCGTTCGACCGCCCCGACGACGATGGCCTCGGCCCCGATGCCGGCCCAGGTCCGGGCGCTGGCGGGGACGAGGATGCGGCCCTGGCCGTCGAGTTCGACCTCGAAGGCCCCGGCGAAGACGGCCCGCGCGAAGGCGCGGGCGTTGGCGTCGGTCACCGGCCGCTCCGCGACCCGCTCGGCCAGGGCTTCGAAGGCGCCCCGCGGGAAGAGGCCCAGGCAGCCATCGATCCACTGGGCGACGTAGGCCCCACCGTCCAGCCGGGCGCGGAAGCGGGCAGGCACGGCCAGACGTCCCTTGCCGTCGACCGCGTGGCGGTACTCGCCGGTGAACATGCCCTGCCTCACCAATATTCCCCACTTCGCGCCACTTTGGGCCACGTGGGGGGCATTCTACACGCCAGGGAGGGGCCGTCAATGGGCAGTCCGCAGGGCCGGTGCGCGACGGCGCCAGCCGTCAGTCGAGGCGGGGCGCCCGGGTGAGCGTGGAGAACAGCAGGTAGCGCGTCCCCAGGCGCCGGAGGGCCAGGCGCCACAGCCGGGACGGGGGTTCGACGAAGGGATCGCCGGCCCGGGCCGGGGTCATCAGCCAGGCCCCGGAGGCGACCTCGACCTCGAGCTGCCCGGCGCCCCAGCCGGCGTAGCCGGCGAAGACGCGGACCCGCTCGATGCCGGCTATGGCCGCCGCATCGAGGGTCGTCAGGAGGCCGACCCCGGGCAGGATCGCCCGCTCCGGTCCCCCGTCTCGGTAGCGGGCCAGGATGACCACGGCCGTGGCCCGCACGGGCCCACCTCGGTGGAGGACGGCCTCCGGATCGACCAGCTCAGCCAGGGCCGGCGCGGCCTGGGCCACGGCCAGCCGGGTAGGCCGGTCGAGGACGAGCCCCAGGGCCCCTTCCTCATCATGGGCCACGACGAGGACGACGCTGCGCCGGAAGTTCGGATCGAGCAGGCTCGGCGCGGACAGCAACAACCGGCCGGCGAGCGAGGTCTCGCCCATCGGCCTCAGCGCGGCGGCGGGATCTTGATCGCCTCGCCGCTGTGGATGCCGTCGCTGACGGGGTCGATCTGCGGATTGAGCTCCTCGATGGTGGCGATCACGGCATCGACGTCGCGGCCCTCGGCGAAGTACGAGGCGATCGAGTAGACCGTGCTCGTCGGCTTGGCGATGTAGATGTAGCAGCTCTGGGGCGCCGGGCAGCGGGCCAGGCCCTCGTAGCGCGGGTCGTTCGTCCCCCGCTCGGGGGTCGGGGCGGGCGAGGCGGTCGGGCTGGGACTGGGACTCGGGCTCGGGGTGACCGTCGGGCTGGGCGTCGGACTCGGCGTCGGGCTGGGGCTGGCGGTCGGGCTGGGGCTGGGACTCGGGCTGGCGGTCACCGTCGGGCTGGATGAGGCGGCGGCCACGAGCGAGGGCGTGGGGCTGGCCAGCGTGGTGCGCAGCCCGCCGCTGAGGAAGTAGGCGGCCAGGACGAGGGCGGCCACCACGGCCACCAGCGCGGCGGCGGCCCGGATCGAGGTCGGCAGACGGGTCGTGGGATCGGTCCCGACCAGCCCCGACCGCACGACCGCCAGGCCCTCGACGTAGCGCGGGCAGTCGACGTGCTCGGCCACCAAGCACATCGCCCGTTGCTGGACCGCACCGGGGGCGAAGGCCGCCTCGAGGGCCGTGCAGCGCGCGTCGGCCGCTGGCCGCAGGTGCGGGGCGATGAGATCCTCGCCAAGGGCCGAGCGCAGGAACGGGCAGACCGTGGCCACCGGTGAGCGGCCGGGTCGATCGTCGAGTACCCGGCGGGCAGCCTCGGCCGGATCCAGACCCGGCTCGAGGAGCCCTCCGGGCCGCACGTCCGGCGCCGGCAAGGGCTCGGTCGACGTCGCCACGTCCGGGGTCGCCGGGTCCGGGATCGCCGCTGCCTGGGTCGCCGGGTCCGGACGCTCGTCGGGCGGGATCGCGTCGGGCGGGGCCGCCTCGCCGGCGATGGGCGGGTCCGACCCGCCGTCAAGCCCGAGGCTGCCCTGGCCTTCGCTCACACCACCTCCCTGGGGACCGCTGACACGCGGCCGAGTCTAGCAGGGCACCGGCAGCCGGCCGGCGGGTCGTGGACGGGCGCCGATATCGGCCAGCGGAACGCTCGTGGGGCCCAGCGGTACCAATGGCGGAGGGTCCGGTCCCGATGGCGCCTTGCCCGGCCTCGAAGGCAGGTGCTAGGCTCCGCCGCCGATGCCGGCCCCGCTCCGGGAACCGTGGGCTCGACATCCAGGATGAGGTTCGACCCTGCTGTGGCGCTCGTGCGACCGCTCAAGCCCGATCCCGCCGCTCCGCCCGCCGAGGCGCCGGCGGGGCTGCATCTGCGCCGCTGCACCTACCGCCGCATCATCGCCGTGCAGCGCCGGCCGCGGCCCGTCTACGACGTCGAGTGCCTCTTCCCCGACCGTCGCGCGCCGCTGCCGCTGGGCGATCTCGAGTCGGCCCGACCGATCTGCGAGGCCTGCCGAGCGGATCACATCTTCCGGCCCGACGAGGACTGACGCGGGCGATCGGCGAGAGGGCCTGTAAGCCGAGTCCTGTCCCGCCGCGGCACCGGTCGAGCCGGGCCGCCACGGGGACGGTCATCCATCTAGGGCGGCGGTCACCCGCCGCCTCGAGCGGCCGACCCGAGGGCCGGGCGACGCACCCGTCGAAGCGGCCGAAGCCGCTTCCTCGCCCTCCTATTTGGCCTTGCTCCGGGTAGAGTTTGCCGCGTTTCACCCGATCGGCAGGTCGCCCTGCCGATCGACTCGTCTCTGTGGCACTGGTCCTCGCCTCACGGCGGACGGGTGTTACCCGCTACCCTGCGTCGCGGAGCTCGGACTTTCCTCGCGCCGTCGGGTGGCCCCGCCGGCCCGCGACCGTCCGGCCCTCTCGCCGGCCCCGATTCTAGCCCCCCTGCCCTCCGGCCCCCGACGGCGCCCCCTCGGCCTCATCGATGAGGCGGGTCACCGAGGCGGCCAGGGCCTCCGCCACTTCGGGATGTCCCGAAGCCCGGGCCACGGCCTCCACGTAGCGGGCCGCCTCGCGCGGATCGTCGAGGGCCAGGTTGGCCAGGTGGTCAGCGGCGCGATTGCGGACGCGCGGCTCGTGGGTCGCCCGCCACGACCCGAAGCCGCTCAGGAGCCGGCGGGCCTCGGCATGGAGCCGGGCGATCTTGGGGTCGCGCACCCGCCAGCGCCCGTTGAGCTGCTCGACGATGAGCCGCGAGTCGAGCCGCAAGTCGATGGCCACGGCCCCGATCCGCAGGGCGGACCGGAGGGCCATGATCAGGCCGGCGTACTCGGCCACGTTGTTCGTCCGCCGGCCCAGGGCCTTGGCGATGGCCACCAGCGGCGGGGCGTCGGGATCGTAGGCGTCGGGGCGCCGGGCATCGATGAGCACGGCCCCGCACGAGGCGGGACCGGGGTTCCCGCGAGCCGCCCCGTCGGTCCGGACGACCAGCCGGAGCGGCGTTCCAGGATCAGCGGGCTCGTTCAGCCGTGTCGCTCCACGATGGCCTGGGACACCTCCAGGATGGCCCCCGTGATGTTGATCCCCCGCGGGCAGGCGTCAGTGCAGTTGAAGATCGTCCGGCAGCGCCAGACCCCATCGCGGTCGGCCAGGATCTCCAGCCGCTCCTCGGCCCCCTCGTCGCGCGAATCGAAGATGAAGCGGTGGGCGTTGACGATGGCGGCCGGCCCGACGTAGGCCTCGTTGGACCAGATCGAGGGGCAGGAGCTCGTGCAGGCCCCACACAGGATGCACTTCGTCGTGTCGTCGAAGCGGGCCCGCTGCTCGGGCGACTGGCGCCGTTCGCGGGCCGGCTCCGGGCCATCGTTGATGAACCACGGCATCACGCTGCGGTGCTTGGCCAGGAAGCGCTCCTGATCCACGACCAGGTCCTTGACCACCGGGAAGGCCGGCAGAGGGGCCACGCTGATCCGCGTCCCCAGCTGGTCGACGCGGGTCTTGCAGGCCAGGCGGTTGCGGCCGTTGATGAGCATGGCGTCCGAACCGCACACGCCGTGGGCGCAGGAACGCCGGAAGGTGAGGCTGCCGTCCTGTTCCCACTTGACGGTGTGGAGCAGGTCGAGGACCCGGGTCATCGGCTCGGCCTCGACGCGATAGCCCTCCCAGTGCGGCTGTTCGTCGCGCTCCGGATCGAAGCGCAGGATGCGGAGGTCGACCTGCATGCGGCTTGGGCTCCTCAGTACGTCCGCGGCTTGGGCTGGAAGCGGGTGACGGAGACGGGCCGCTGGGCCAGGCGCGGCTGGCCGGGGGCCCGATAGGCCAGCGAGTGGACGAGCCAGTCGGTGTCGTCGCGCTCGGGATAGTCCTCCCGGAAGTGGGCGCCTCGGCTCTCGGTGCGGGCCAGCGCGGCGTGGACCGTGGCCTCGGCGCAGTCGAGCAGGTAGCCCAACTCACGCGTCTCGAGGAGGTCCGTATTGAAGACCGTGCCCCCGTCCTGGACCCGGACCTCCGCGTAGCGCTGGCGCAGCCCGGCCACGATGCCGACCAGCTCGCGCAGCCCGGCATCGGTCCGGAAGACGCCGCAGTCGCGCATCATGGCCGTGGCCAGCTCGGCCCGGATGTGGGCCGGGTTCTCGCCCTGGCGCCGGCCCCGGAGGGCCTCCAGCTCGGCCTTGACCGGCTCGTGGGCGTCGAGCGGCACGTCGTCGGGGACGGGGTGCTCGCGGCAGAAGCGGACCATGTCCCGACCGGCGCGGTGGCCGAAGACGAGTAGGTCGACCAGGGAGTTGGTCCCCAGCCGGTTGGCGCCGTGGACGCTGACGCAGGCGCATTCGCCGGCCGCATAGAGCCCGGGCAGGACGGTGGCCTGCCCATCGAGGACGACCTGGGCATGGATGTTGGTGGCGATGCCGCCCATGGCGTAGTGGGCCGTGGGCGCCACGGCCACCGGCTGGGTCAGCGGCTCGACGCCCTGGTAGACGCGGGCGAAGTCGGTGATGTCGGGCAGCTTGCTCTCGATGACCTCGCGGCCCAGGTGGCGGACGTCGAGGTAGATGTAGTCCTTGCCGCCGATGCCCCGGCCCTCGCGGACCTCGGAGGCGATGGCCCGGCTGACCATGTCCCGCGGGGCGAGCTCCATGAGCGTGGGGGCGTAGCGCTGCATGAACCGCTCGCCGCCGTCGTTGAGGAGGTACCCGCCCTCGCCGCGGGCGGCCTCGGAGAGCAGCACGCCCAGACCGTAGATGCCGGTGGGGTGGAACTGGTAGAACTCCATGTCCTCGAGCGGCACGCCCCGCCGATAGGCCAGGGCCACGCCGTCGCCGGTGTTGGCGTGGGCGTTGGAGGTGATGGTAAACATCCTCCCGAAGCCGCCCGTGGCCAGCAGGATGGCCGCGGCCCGGAAGACGTGGAGCTGGCCGTCGGCGATGCGGTAGGCCACGAGGCCCTTCGTCGCGCCCTCCTCGGCCCGGGCGTCGACCAGCAGGTCCACGACGTGGAACTCGTCGAAGAACGTGACCTGGTGCTTGAGGCACTGCTGGTACAGCGTCTGCAGGATCATGTGCCCGGTCCGGTCGGCGGCGAAGCAGGAGCGTCGCACCGCGGCCTCGCCGAAGTTGCGGGTGTGGCCCCCGAAGCGGCGCTGGTCGATGCGGCCGTCGGGCGTGCGGTTGAAGGGCAGGCCCATGTGCTCGAGCTCGATGACCCGCTCGATCGCCTCGCGGGCCAGGATCTCGGCCGCATCCTGGTCGGTCAGGTAGTCGCCCCCTTTGACCGTGTCGTACATGTGCCACTCCCAGTGGTCCTCCTCCTGGTTGCCGAGGGCGGCGCAGACGCCGCCCTGGGCGGCGCCGGTATGGGAGCGGGTGGGGTAGAGCTTGCTGAGGACGGCCGTGCGGATGCCGGCCCGGGCGAGTTCCAGGGCGGCCCACAGGCCGGCCCCCCCGGCGCCCACGATGAGCGCCTGGTACTCGTGCATGACCGGGCCGCGGCCCCCGGCGTCCTGGCCGGCCATCACCCCATGACCGCGGCGCGGGGCAGGGTCATGACCACGATCGTGCCCAGCACGAAGAGGAGGATGGCGAGGCCGTAGAGCAAGCTCAGGACGGCCGTCCGGGCCCCGCCGGAGACGTAGTCCTTGAGGGCCGTGCGGACGCCCAGGAAGCTGTGGAAGAGGACGAGCATGAGCAACAGCCAATCGAGCGCGCGCCAGAAGAGCTCGTCCCAGCGCTTGTCGATGATGAACTGGGCGGTCTCGTTGGCCGGGTCGAAGAGGAAGTGGAGGATGCTGAAGTGGGCCAGGGCGAGCACGAACAGCCCCAGCCCGCTGAGGCGCATGAGGTACCACAACGCGGTCTCGAGCCGATCGCCCTGCGGACGGGCGCGACCGGCACCGGAGGTGAAGGCCATCGTCGCCTCCTCTACCCGCCCCAGATGGGCTTCAGGATGATGTAGGCCCCCGGCAGACCGACGACGACGAAGATCAGCCAGCAGGCGTACCACAGCTGCTGCTGCCAGACCGTCGTCCGGGGCCAGAAGTCCATGATCACGATGCGCAGCCCGTTGAGGGCGTGGTATAGGAGGGCCGCGCCGAGGAGCAACTCGCCCACCCGGCCGGCCGGGCTGGCGTAGACCTGGAGGATCGTGTCGTAGGCCTGAGGGTCGCCGCCCACCAGGTAGATATCGATCACGTGAACGACCACGAAGACCCAGATGGCCACGCCGCTGAGGCGATGGAACGCCCAGGCGACCATCCCCTGGCGCGGGCGATAGCGGGTCAAGCGGACCTCCGGCGGTGCTCGGGGAGCGAGGGCCTGGGCCCTCCCGCGGGTCCGCGGGGCGAGGCCAGGCGCCCGGGTTCGGGCCTCTTCATCGTAGCGCCTGGCTCCGCCGGATGCGGGTCGGGGACGCTATGCTGAGGGCCTCCCGGCCACCAGCCCGGCACCAGCACGGGCGCCCGCCGGCCGCTGCACGGTCCGCATGAAGCTGCAGGAATACCACGCCAAGTCGCTGCTCCAGGCAGCCGGCCTGCCGGTGCCCGCCTGGTCCCTGGCGGCCACGCCGGCCGAGGCCCGGACGGCGGCCCAGGCCTACCTCTCCGACGGCGCGGGCCAGGTCGTCATCAAGGCCCAGGTGCTCGTCGGCGGGCGGGGCAAGGCCGGTGGGGTCAAGCTGGTCGGTTCGGCCGAGGAGGCCGAAGCCGCCGCGGCCGCTATCCTGGCCCTGACCCTCAAGGGCATCCCCGTGCGGCGCCTGCTGGTGGGTCCGGCGGCCGACATCGAGCACGAGTACTACCTGGGCGCGGTCCTCGACCGTGACGCCCGGCGGATCCTGGTCATGGGCTCGGCCGAGGGCGGGGTGGAGATCGAGGACGTGGCCGCCAGCAGGCCCGAGTCGATCGTCCGGGTCCATGCCCATCCACACCTCGGGCTGCTCGATCACCAGGCCCGCGGCCTGGCCTTCGCCCTCGGGCTGGGCGCCCAGCGGCAGGCCTTCGCGTCCATCGCCCAGGGCCTCGTGGCCTGCCTCCTGACGAACGACGCCGACCTCGTCGAGGTCAACCCCCTGGGCCTCGTCCGGGCCGCGGACGGCTCGACCTCCCTGGCCTGCCTCGACGCCAAGATCACCCTCGACGACTCGGCCCTCGTGCGCCACCCGGCCCTCGAAGCCATGCGCGACCTCGACGAGGAAGACCCGACCGATCTCCAGGCCCGCCGGGAGGGCATCAACTTCATCAAGCTCGAGGGCGACATCGGCTGCATCGTCAACGGGGCGGGCCTGGCCATGACGACGATGGACCTCGTCAAGCTCTACGGCGGCCGGCCGGCCAACTTCCTCGACATCGGCGGCGGGGCCCGCCACGAGCAGGTGGCCGCGGCCATGCGGCTCATCCTCGAGGACCCCGGCGTGCGGGCCATCCTGGTCAACATCTTCGGCGGCATCACCCGTGGCGACGAGGTCGCGGCCGGACTGGTCGAGGCCCGGGCCCAGCAGTCCCGTTCGGTGCCCATGGTCGTGCGCATCGTCGGGACCCGGGCCGCGGAGGCGGCGACGATCCTCCGGGAGGCCCGCTTCGAGACCGCCGCCACCCTCGACGAGGCGGCCCAGAAGGCCGTCGCCGCCGCGGTGGCCCCGTGAGCATCCTCGTCGGCCGCGACACGCGGCTCGTCGTCCAGGGCATCACCGGCCGTGAGGGCAGCTTCCACGCCAGCCAGTGCCTCGACTACGGCACGGCCGTGGTGGCCGGGGTGACGCCCGGCAAGGGCGGCCAGCAAGCCCTCGAGGGCCGCGTCCCGGTCTTCGATACGGTGGCCCAGGCGGTGGCCGAGACGGGCGCCGACACGAGCCTCATCTTCGTCCCCGCGGCCGGGGCGCCCGACGCCGTGCTCGAGGCCGCCGACGCGGGCATCGCCACGATCTTCTGCATCACCGAGCGCATCCCGGCCCTGGACATGCTGAAGGTCGTGCCCATCGTCGAGGCCGCCGGGGCGAGACTGATCGGCCCGAACTGCCCCGGGGCGACGACCGTCGGCCAGGCCAAGGTGGGGATCATCCCCGGCACCATCCACCGGCCCGGGCGGGTGGGGCTGGTGTCGCGCTCGGGGACCCTGACCTACGAGGTCGTGCAGGCCCTCACCGATGCCCGCATCGGGCAGTCCACCTGCGTCGGCATCGGCGGCGACCCCATCGTGGGCTCCACCTTCGTCGATGTCCTGGAGCTCTTCCGCGACGACCCCGAAACGGAGGCCATCGTCCTCATCGGCGAGATCGGCGGCGACGCCGAGGAGCGCGCCGCGGCCTTCGTGGCCGAGCATCTGCGGGGCAAGCCCATGGCCGCCTTCATCGCCGGCCGGACGGCGCCCGAGGGCAAGCGCATGGGCCATGCCGGGGCCATCATCTCGGGCGCCGCGGGCACCGCCGCAGGCAAGATCGCGGCCCTCGAGGCAGCCGGCGTGCGGGTGGCCGACAGCCCGACCCGAATCCCCCAGCTGCTCATGGAGGCGGGCCTCAAGCCCGACTGAGGGACCCCTCCCCCCTCCCGGGCTTCCTAGCCGGCCCGAAAGCCCAGGGCCTCCCAGGCCCGGCCTCCAGGGGCCTCGATGAGCTCGACCAGGACGCCGTGGCAGCTGCGAGGGTGGAGGAAGGCGACCGGGCCCTCAGCCCCCCTGCGCGGCGCGGAGTCGATGAGCTCGACCCCGTCGATGGCCAGCCGGGTCAGGCTGGCGGCCAGGTCCTGGACCTCGAAGCAGACATGGTGGAAGCCTTCCCCCTTGGCCGCCAGGAAGCGCGCCACGCCGGTCGTGTCGTCGGTCGGCATGACCAGCTCCAGCTTCGTATCGCCGAGCGGCAGGAAGGCGATCGTGACCCGGTCGACCGGCATCCGCTCGACGAGCTCGACCTGCAGGCCGAGGATGTCGCGGTAGAAGCCCAGGGCCGCCTCGAGGTCGGCCACGACGATGGCCAGGTGATGGATGCGGCCCAGGGCGTGCTCGGCCGCCAGGTCGGCGGGACGGACGGGACGATCGGGGCGGTCGGGCATCGCCGATCAGACCGTGATGAGCTCGCGGTGCTCGCCCCAGGCGATCCGGAGGCGGTCGCTGATCTCGCCCAGCGTGGCGTAGGCGGCCACGGCCTCGATGAGCGGGGGCATGAGGTTGTCGCTGCCTCGGGCGGCATCGGCGAGGCGCTCCAGGGCCGCGGTGCAGGCGGCGGCGTCGCGCCCGGCCCGGACCCGCTGCAGGCCGGCCACCTGGGCCGCCTCGGCGGCCGGGTCGATGCGCTGCAGGAGCGGCCGGACCTGCTCGTCGTCGACATAGCGATTGACGCCCACGACGATGAGGTCCTGATCCTCGATCCGGCGCTGGACCTGGTAGGCGGCCTCCTGGATCTCGCGCTGCTGGAAGCCCGTCTCGATGGCCTTCGACGCGCCGCCGAGCTCCTCGATCTGGGCCAGGTAATCCTGGGCCGCGGCCTCCAGCCCGTCGGTCAGCGACTCCACGAAGTAGGAGCCGGCGAGCGGATCCGGCGTCTCGGTCACACCGGCCTCATGGGCCAGGATCTGCTGCGTCCGAAGGGCCAGCCGAGCCGAGGCCTCGGTGGGCAGGGCCAAGGCCTCGTCGCGGGCGTTGGTGTGGAGGCTCTGAGCCCCTCCCAGGACCGCCGCGAGGCCCTGGATCGTGGTCCGCACGACGTTGTTGTCGATGGCCTGAGCCGTCAGCGAGCTGCCCGCCGTCTGGACGTGGAAGCGGCACATCTGCGAGCGTGCGTTCCGGGCGCCGAATCGGTCGCGCATGATGCGGGCCCACATCCGCCTCGCGGCCCGGAACTTGGCCACCTCCTCGAAGAGCTCGCTCCAGGCGGCGAAGAAGAAGCTCAGCCGACCAGCGAAGGCGTCGACGTCCAGCCCCCGGGCCAAGGCCGCCTCGACGTAGGCGATGCCATCGGCCAGGGTGAAGGCCAGCTCCTGGGCTGCCGTGGCCCCGGCCTCGCGCATGTGGTAACCGGAGATCGAGATGGTGTTCCAGCGCGGCAGCTCGGCGGCGCAGAACTCGAAGATATCGGTCACCAGGCGCATGGACGGCTGGGTGGGGTAGATGTACGTGCCGCGGGCGATGTACTCCTTGAGGATGTCGTTCTGGACCGTGCCCGCGAGGGCTGCCCGGGGGATGCCCCGCCGCTCGGCGGCCACGACGTAGAAGGCCAGCAGGATGGCCGCCGTGGCGTTGATCGTCATCGACGTGCTGACCCGCTCGAGGGGCAGGCCGTCGAGGAGGGTCTCCATGTCGGCCAGGGTGGCGATCGGCACGCCCACCCGGCCCACCTCCCCTGCCGCCTGGGGGGCGTCCGAGTCGTAGCCCATCTGGGTGGGCAGGTCGAAGGCCACCGACAGGCCGGTCTGGCCCTGCTCGAGCAGGAACCGGAAGCGGGCGTTGGTCTCCGCTGCGGTCGAGAAGCCGGCGTACTGGCGCATCGTCCACAGCCGGCCGCGGTACATCGTGGCCTGGGTGCCGCGAGTAAAGGGGAACGTGCCCGGTCGGCCCAGGTCGCGCTCCTCGTCCAGGCCGGCCGTGTCGGCCGGGGTGTAGAGGTCGGCCACCTCGAGGCCCGAGGAGCTGTCGAAGCGCTCGCGACGCTCCGGCTGGCCCTCCAGCGCCTTCGCTCGGACGGTCGCCCGCCACGCCTCCCGGCCCGGGTCCGGTGTCCGATCGCTCATGCGATGACCACGAGTTCCTGGCCCCGTTCGACGGTCTCGCCGGGGGCCACGGCGACCCGGGCCACGGTGCCGACGACCGTCGCCCGCAGCTCGTTCTCCATCTTCATGGCCTCGATCGAAAGCAGCCGCTGGCCGGGCTCGACGGGATCGCCCTGGGCGACCTCGACGCGCAGCACCCGGCCCGGGATCTGAGCTGTGACGACCTGCGCCTGATGGCGCCCGGGCCCCCCGCCCAGCCGCCCGGCTCGCTCGCGGAGGGCGGCCCGGGCGGCATCCTCGACCACGACCTCGAAGCGCCAGCCATCGACGACGACCTCGCGACGCAGGGCCCCGCGAGCGCGATCCTCCGGCTCGAGGGGCAGGGCCCGGACCGTGCCTCGCGGCCGATGCCCATCCTCGCGGCCGAGATCGTCCGGCTCGATCTCCACGACCAACGGTTCCGGCGCCTCGACGGTCAGGCGCAGGGCACGGCTCATGCCGGCCACTCGCGCGTCGCTGCCCGGCGGCCGGCCAGGCGCCAGGCTCCCGTATCCCACAGGGATCCGCCATCCTGTCGCGAGGCGGGCGAGGCCGCGCCGGAGGGGTGGGCCGAGGCGGCCGTCACGGGCATGGCAGACGCGGCGGCCGCCTCGGGCATGGCAGACGCGGCGGCCGCCAGCCGAGCGGCCGCCCGTGCGGCGGCCTCGCGCAGCAGCTGGGGCTGCCAGAGACGGTCGACCAGGTCGATCGAGAGCTGGGCGGACCGGAAGGCCGGCTCGGCCAGCAGCCAGCGGTCGAAGGGCAGGGTGGTCTGCAGGCCGCCGACCTCGACCTCGTCGAGGGCCCGCGCCATGCGAGCCAGGGCCGCCGGACGGTCGGCCGCCACGGTCAGGATCTTGGCCAGCAGGGGGTCGTAGTCGCTGGTCACCACGGTGCCCGGCTCGACCCAGCCGTCGACCCGGACCCCGGGACCGCCGGGCTCCCGCCAGGCCGTGATCGTGCCCGGCCGCGGGGCGAACGCGGCTCCCGGGTCCTCGGCCGAGAGGCGCACCTCGACGGCGTGGCGGTCGGGCTCGGCGGCCCGGGCGGCGGCCGCCAGGACGGCCGGGCTGAGCGGCCTGCCGGCAGCGATCCAGAGCTGCTCGGCGACGAGATCGAGCCCGGTCACCAGCTCGGTCACGCCGTGCTCGACCTGGAGCCTGGCGTTGACCTCGAGGAACCAGACCGCCCCATCCGGCTGCAGGAGGAACTCGGCCGTGGCCGCGTTCCTCAGGCCCACCGCCTGGGCCACGGCCACGGCGTGGGCGTGGAGGGCCCGGCGGGCATCGGGGCTCATGCCGGGCGCTGGCGCCTCCTCGACGAGCTTCTGGTGGCGGCGCTGGACGGAGCAGTCCCGCTCCCCGCAAGCCACGATCGTGCCCTGCGCGTCACCCAGCAGCTGGACCTCGACGTGGCGCGCATCCTGGACGACCCGCTCGAGGTAGACGGTGCCGTCGCCGAAGGCGGCCGCCGCCTCGTGGCTGGCAGATCCGATGGCCGTGGCCAGGTCCGCGGCCCGTTCCACCCGGCGCATGCCCCGCCCCCCTCCCCCGGCGGCGGCCTTGACCAGCACCGGCCAACCGATCCGCTCGGCCGTGCGGACCAGCTCCGCCAGGGCCATCGGGTCCCCCACGGCGGCCGGCTCCAGGGTCCCCGGCACGACCGGCACGCCGACCTTGGACGCCGCTCGCCGGGCGGCCAGCTTGTCGCCCAGCCCAGCCAGGGTGACGGCCTCGGGCCCGATGAAGACGAGGCCGGCCGCGGTGCAGGCCTCGGCGAAGGTCGGCCGCTCGGAGAGGAAACCGTAGCCCGGGTGGATCGCCTGGGCCCCGGTCGCCAGGGCCGCGTCGACCAGTAGCTCGGCGCGCAGGTAGCTCGCCCCGGCCTCGGCCGGACCCAGCCGCACGGCCTGGTCCGCAGCCCGCACGTGGCGGGCAGCCCGGTCGGCGTCGCTGTAGACGGCGACCGTCTCGACCCCCAGCTCGCGGCAGGCGCGGATGATGCGCAGGGCGATCTCGCCGCGGTTGGCCACCAGGACGCGCCGGAAGGGCCGCTCCGGGCGAGCGGTCACGGACGGCTCGCCGGGGCCTGCTCGACCGCGCCCGGCCTGTCTTTGCGCAAAGACACGTCCGCCAGCCGCTCCGCGGCGAGGCGGAGGGTCTCGGCTCGTTTGGGGAAGGCGAAGCGCAGCCGACCGCGGCCGTCGCGCGGGTCCTGGAAGAAGGCCGCACCCGGCACGGCCGCGATGCCGGCCGCCTCGACGAGCCAGCGGGCGAAGGTCGTGCTGTCGACCTCGGTGAGGCCCGACGTGTCGGCCATGACGTAGTAGGCGCCGTCGGGTACGGCCGGCCGGAGGCCGGCCGCGACCAAGGCCTCGACCAGCAGGTCCCGCCGGGCGCGATAGGCGCTCGCCAGCTCCCGGTAGTAGGCGTCAGGCAGCTGGAGGGCCGCCACTCCGGCGGCCTGCAGGGGCGCCGCGGCACCCACGGTCAGGAAGTCGTGGACCTTGCGCACGCCGCTGCTGAGGTCGGGCGAGGCCGTCACCCAGCCCACCCGCCAGCCAGTGACGGCGTAGGTCTTGGATAGGGAGTTCACCGCGACGGTCCGCTCCCGCATGCCGGGCAGGGTGGCCAGCGGCACGTGGCGGGCGGCGTAGACGATGTGCTCGTAGATGTCGTCGGTGAAGGCCACCACATCGTGATCGATGCACAGCTCCGCGATCAAGGCCAGCTCCTCGGGGCTGAAGACCTTGCCCGTGGGGTTGTGCGGCGAGTTGACGACGATGCCCCGCGTCCGGGGCGTGAAGGCCGCCCGCAGCTCGGCCTCGTCGACCGTCCAGCCCGGCTCATGGAGCCGGACGTAGCGTGGCCTGGCGCCGGCCAGGATGGCATCGGGGCCGTAGTTCTCGTAGAAGGGCTCGAAGACGACGACCTCGTCGCCCGGATCGAGGACGGCCAGAAAGGCGCAGATCATGCCCTCGGTCGCGCCGCAGGTGACGGTAATCTCGCGCTCCGGGTCCAGCTCCAGGGCGGGGTAGTGACGCTGCGTCTTGGCGGCGATGGCCTGCCGGAAGGCCGGGGCGCCCCAGGTCACGGCGTACTGGTTGATGTCGCCGGCGATGGCCGCCGCGGCGGCGGCCTTCAGCTCGGGGGGACAGGCGAAGTCGGGGAAACCCTGGGCCAGGTTGACGGCGTCGTGTTCCATCGCCAGACGGGTCATCTCGCGGATGACCGACTCGCCGAAGGTCTCCGCCTTGGCCGAGATGTGGGGCATCGCTCCTCCTGCCCCAGAGTCTAGCCGGCCGGCGGGCTGTCTTTGCGCAAAGACGCCGCCGACTAGAGGGGCATGTTGCCGTGCTTGCGGCCGGGGTTCACCTGGCGCTTGTCGCGCAGCATGGTGAAGGCGGCGATGACCCGCGGCCGCGTCTCCGAGGGCTCGATGACGTCGTCGACGAAGCCCCGCGAGGCGGCGATGTAGGGATGGGCGAAGCGATCCTCGTACTCCGCCTTGAGCCGCTGGCGCTCGGCCTCGGGCTCGGCGGCCGCTGCCAGCTCGGCCCGGAAGATGATGTTGACCGCGCCCTCGACGCCCATGACCGCGATCTCGGCGCTGGGCCAGGCCAGGTTGACGTCGCCTCGGATGTGCTTGCTGCTCATGACGTCGTACGCCCCGCCGTAGGCCTTGCGGGTGATGACCGTGACCTTGGGCACGGTCGCCTCGCAGTAGGCGAAGAGGAGCTTGGCCCCGTGGCGGATGATGCCGCCGTGCTCTTGGCCCACGCCGGGCAGGAAGCCGGGCACGTCGACGAGGGTCAGGAGGGGAACGTTGAAGGCGTCGCACATCCGCACGAAGCGGGCCGCCTTGTCCGAGGCGTCGATGTCGAGGGCCCCGGCCAGGACCGCGGGCTGCTGGGCCACGATGCCGACGGTCGCGCCGTCGAGCCGGGCGAAGCCGATGAGGATGTTGCCCGCCCAGCCGGGCTGCAACTCGAGGAAGTCACCGTCGTCGACCACCCGGCGGATGACTTCGTGCATGTCGTAGGGCTGGCTCGGCTCGTCGGGGATGATGCTGTCCAGCTCGGCGTCGCGGCGCTCGACCGGATCGGCGGACGGCTGACGGGGCACGTCGGAGAGGTTGTTCTGGGGCAGGAAGCCGAGGATGCGGCGGACCGTGCCCAGGGCCGCGGCCTCGTCCGGTGCCGCCAGATGGGCTACGCCGCTGATGGTGGTGTGGGTCGTGGCCCCACCGAGGCGCTCCCGATCCACCGACTCGTGGGTCACGGCCTTCACGACATCGGGGCCGGTGACGAACATGTAGCTCGTTTCCTCGACCATGATCGTGAGGTCGGTGATGGCCGGCGAGTAGACCGCGCCGCCGGCGCAGGGCCCCATGATCACCGACAGCTGGGGCACGACCCCGGAGGCCAGTGTGTTGCGCAGGAAGATGTCGGCGTAGCCACCGAGCGAGACGACCCCCTCCTGGATCCGCGCCCCGCCCGAATCGTTGAGGCCGATGATCGGCGCGCCGACCTGCAGCGCCAGGTCCATGATCTTGCAGATCTTCTCGGCGTGGGCCTCGGACAACGAGCCGCCGAAGATCGTGAAGTCCTGGCTGAAGACGAAGACGAGCCGTCCGTCGATGCGGCCGTGGCCGGTGACCACGCCATCGGTCAGGTAGCGCTCCGCGTCGAGCCCGAAGTCATGGGCCCGGTGGGTGACGAAGGCGTCGGACTCGACGAACGAGCCGGGATCGAGGAGCAGGTCGAGCCGCTCCCGGGCGGTCAGCTTGCCCCGGGCGTGCTGCTGTTCGATCCGTTCGGCACCGCCGCCCAGGGCGGCCGCAGCGCGCAGGGCGCGAAGCCGTTCGATCCGTTGGGGGTTGGTTGGCACACCGTCACCTCATGCCCTGTGGCCGCCGTTCCGGCCTCCCGCGCATCGTACCGCCCGGCTTGATCGGGCCGTCCGGCAGCCGCGTCGATATCCACACGCACGGTGGACGAGTCGCACCTTTTGTGGACAACTCCCCTGCCCCGTCACCCGGCGCATGGAGTAGATTCGCTTCCCCGGCCCTGTCCCTATCGACTGCATCGAGGTGTCGCGTTCGTGGCCAATGTGATCGCTATCGCCAACCAGAAGGGCGGCGTCGGCAAGACGACCACCGCCATCAACCTGGCCGGTGCGCTGGCGGAAACGGGCCATCGGATCCTCTGCATCGACATGGACGCCCAGGCCAACCTGACCGTCGGGCTGGGCATCAACCTGGGCACCGTGGAGCGCTCGATGGCCGACGTGCTGGCCGATTCGCGCGCCGCGCTGCAGGAGATCGTCGTCCCGACCCAGACCCCGGGCGTGGACGTCGCCCCGGCCACGCTCGAGCTGGCCTCCACCGAGGTCGAGCTCTTCACGGTCATCGGACGCGAGCAGGCCCTCCGCGAGGCCCTTGCCGGCTGGGCCCAGGAAAGCTACGACGACATCCTCATCGACTGCCCGCCGACCCTGGGTCTGTTGACGATCAACGGCCTCGTGGCGGCCGACAGCGTGATCATCCCGGTGCAGACGCAGTACTACGCCCTCAAGGGCCTGACCGCCCTGGTGAAGGTCATCAACCAGATCCGGGCCAAGGGCCTCAATCGCGACCTCCGGGTCCTGGGCCTGCTGCCCACGTTCTACGATGGCCGGACGATCCTGGGCCGCGAGATGCTCGACGAGCTGCGCGAGCTGGGGGACCACCACGTCTTCAGCAGCATCATCCGGCAGACGGTCAAGCTGGGCGAGGCGCCGCTCACCGGACGGCCGGTGACCGCCTACGCCAGCACATCCGAGGCGGCCCGCTCGTTCCGCGAGCTGGCCAGGGAGGTGATCGATCTTGGCCAGGCCTGACTTCCGAGGCGCCGCCGCGCGGCGTCTGTCCGAGGAGCGCGAGCTGTCGCCCTCGATCCTCAGCCTCCTGTCGCCCGAGCGGGGGGCCCGACCGAGCGCCGTCGCCAGCCGCCTCGTGCCCGTCGATCGGATCGAGCCGAACCCCGACCAGCCTCGGATGACCTGGGACGAAGCTTCCCTCGACGAGCTGGCGAACTCGGTCAGGGAGCACGGCATCCTGCAGCCCATCCTGGTCCGACCGCTGCCGGGCAACCGCTATCAGCTCATCGCCGGTGAGCGGCGCTGGCGGGCGGCGACGAAGGCCGGGCTGGCCGCCGTGCCGGCCATGATCGAGGACATCGACGACGACACGGCCCTCGAGATCGCCATCATCGAGAACCTCCAGCGAGAGGACCTCTCGCCGGTCGACGAAGCGATGATGTACGAGCGCATGACGAGCGAGCATGGCTACTCGGTCCGCAAGCTGGCCCAGAAGGTGGGCAAGGACAAGGGCTACATCGAGAACCGGCTACGGCTGGCCGATGCCCCCTCGGAGATCAAGCAGCTCGTGTCTTTGCGCAAAGACACGCTATCCCATGCCTATGAGTTGATGAAGGTCGAGGACCCCCGCCGCCGGCGGCGGCTGGCCGAGCAGGTCGCCCGGGGCGAGCTGACGCTGGTCAAGCTGCGCGAGCGGATCGAGGGCCGGCCGGCGCGGCCGCGTGGGCCGGAGGCCGAGCCGGGGGTCGACGAGCCTACGTCTGCCGCCCGGGCCGAGCGCGGGGTGGCCGCGGGTCGGTCGAGCGACGTGGCCCTGCCCGGCGGAGCCGATGCGGTGGCCGCCGAGGCCCAGGCGGCCTGGACCGGCCATCGTGACCCGGGCCCCCTGACCGAGGATGCCCTGGTCTCGGCCAAGGGCCACCTGGCCGAGGCACTCGACGAGCTGGTCTCGGTCCTCCATGCGCCCGAGGCTTCGGAGGGCATCGGCGAGGTCGACCGCGACAACCTGGCCAAGTACCTGACCATCGCCAAGCTCAAGCTGGAGAACGCCATCGCCCTCGTGCGGGCGGGCGCCACACGCGACTGAGGGATCGCCCCTCGAGCGTCAGGCGTAGGACCCCCTCGATCGTTAGATGTAGACGAGCTGGTCGAAGTTCTGGACCAGGAAGTTGGTGAGTCGCGGCCGGGCGTCCTCGATCTGGCTATGCAGCCCGGGCACGAGGCAGTGGAGGGCGATCGCGGGGACCATCATCTCGCCTGCTTCGTCGTGACCGATCGTGGCCGGAGGCCCGCCACCGGCGGCGTAGACCCGCTCGAGCATCCGGTCGTCGATGCCGGCGGCCTTGCGGAACTCGGCCAGGACCCGCCGCACACCGATCCAGACCGAGAGGTCGCGCATGAGCTCGATGGACCAGGAGTCGATCTGCTGGTCGGATTGCTCGTCGAGCCGGCGGCGATACTCCTGGGGATCGGCGGACAACCCGCTGGCGACCATGTCACCTCCTGGACCGGATGCTGGTCACCGGCCGGCGACCAGCGCGATTATCGCATCTCCCCTAGGCCGAGGCCGCCGTCCTGAGCGACCGGGACGCGCCGGACCGGTGCGGCCCGCGCACCGCCCGCCACGACGTGTGGCAGTCTTCGCGGATGGACGATCGTCTGTATCGATCACGCACCGATCGGATGCTGACCGGTGTGGCCGGCGGCCTGGCCGAGCGGCTCGACGTGGACCCCGCCCTGGTGCGGGTGGTGTGGGCGGTCTCGATGCCCCTGACGGGCTTCCTGACCCTCCTCATCTATGTGGTCATGGCCCTGGTCGTGCCGGATGAACCGGATGGGTCCTCATGGTCCATGCCCCGACCCCCGGCGACCGAGGCCCCCGCAGCCGGACCGGCGTCGACCGGCCCCGGCGGGGAGGCCGCCCCAGCGGCGGGGCCACCGCCCGCCTGGGCCACGGACCCGCGAGCCCAGCGGGCCGCCACCCGAGCCCAGCGCCGAGCCGAGCGCCTGGACGCCCACGCGTCGCAAGGCCACGGCGGCGGGGCCTTCGCCCTGGGCCTGGTCCTCATCGTCCTCGGCGGGCTCTTCCTGCTCCATGA
Source organism: Candidatus Limnocylindrales bacterium (assembly GCA_036278755.1). Taxonomy (GTDB): domain Bacteria; phylum Chloroflexota; class Limnocylindria; order Limnocylindrales; family CSP1-4; genus DASUKL01. The sequence continues at coordinate 36,026 of DASUKL010000075.1, forward strand.
GGTCTTCCCCGCCATCGACTGGGACGTCGCCTGGCCCGTCGCCGCGATCGTCCTGGGCCTGCTCCTGATCGCGGCCGAGTGGCGGCGCAGGTAAACGACCGCCGGAGCGCGCAGAGCGGCGGACAGGCCGTCGCGGCGGCGCTCGCGGCAGGCGGCGTCCGCTTCGCCTTCACCGTCCCCGGCGAGTCGTTCCTGCCGCTCCTCGAGGGCCTGGCTGACGGCCCGATCCGGACCGTGGCCACCCGGCACGAGGGCGGCGCGGCGTTCATGGCCGAGGCCGTCGGTCAGCTCACGGGACGACCGGCGGCCTGCCTGGCCACACGGGCCGTGGGGGCCGCGAACCTGGCCATCGGGCTCCATACGGCCTATGCCGACTCGACCCCCATGATCGCCCTGGTCGGCCAGGTGCCGCGGGCCATGCGCGGCCGGGAGGCCTTCCAGGAGGTCGACCAGGTGGCCACCTTCGGCGGCCTGTGCAAGGCGGCCACCGAGCTCGACGATCCGGCCGACCTCTCCGTCACGACGAGCCGGCTCCTGCGCCTCGCCTGCTCGGGCCGTCCCGGACCGGTCCTCCTGGCGCTGCCCGAGGACGTCCTCGGGGCGGAGGTCGAGGCGGTCGCCGGGGGGACCGAAGCAGCCCCCGCCGGGCCCCACCCTGACGTGGCGGCGATCGAACCAGCGCCTGACCAGGTCGAGCCCATCCTGGCCCGCCTGGCGGTCGCCCACCGACCCATCATCGTGGCCGGGGCGGGCGTCTTGCGGGCCGCTGCGGTCCCGCTCCTGGCCGAGCTCGTGGAGGCCATCGAGGTCCCGGTCATCGCCTCCTGGCGGCGGCCCGACGTGTTGCCCAACGACCACCGCCTCTACCTCGGCATGAGCGGCCTGGGTGCCCCGGCCTCGGTCCGGCGACGGCTCCTCGAGGCCGACCTCATCCTGGCCCTGGGCTGCCGCCTCAATGCCATCACCACCTTCGACGACGCCGTCCCCGCTCCGGGCAGCGAGGTGATCCACGTCGACCTCGAACCCGGCTGGCCCGGCCGTCCCCTCCCCCAGCGCTCCGTGCGGGCCGACGCCCGGGCCTTCCTGGAGGTGGCGCTCCGCCTCGTGGCCGGCGGGCGGGGCCGGCCCGCGGATGCGGCGGCACGACGGGCTGCTGACCGCCGCGACCGCGCGGCCTACGAGGCCGACACCACCCTGCCTGTCCCTGGACGAGAGGGGCCCGTGGCTCACTCCGGCATCGCCTACCCTACGGTCGTGAGCGCCCTCCAGGCCGCCCTGCCGCCCGCTGCCGTGGTCACCACCGACGCTGGGAATTTCGCTGCTTGGTACGCGCGATACCTTCATGTCGGGGCCGGGCAACGGCTGCTCGGCCCGACGTCCGGGGCCATGGGCTACGGCCTGCCGGCGGCCATCGGCGCGGCCGTGGCCGAGCCGGGGCGTCCGGTCGTGGCCCTCGCTGGCGACGGCGGGATGGCCATGCTCCTGGCCGAGCTCGAGACCGCTGTCCGGGAGGGCGCCCGGCTGGCCGTCGTGGTCCACGACAACCAGCGCTACGGCACCATCCGGATGCATCAGGAACGCGCCTTCCCCGGCCGGCCCACGGCCACCGAGCTCGGGCCCATCGACTTCGCCGCCGTGGCCCGGGCCTGCGGGGCCCGTGGCCTGACCGTCGAGCGGGACGGAGAGGTAGCCCCTGCCCTGGCCCAGGCCCTGGAGGCCGACGGCGTGACGCTCGTGCACCTGCGGATGGATCCCCAAGCCTTGTCCGTGGAGACGCGGCTGCCATGAACGCGGCCGTCCGCAGGGCGCTCCTCGGCGCGGCCATCGTGGCCGCCGTGGCCGGCTGCGCGGGGGGCCAGCCGACCACGTCCGGGCCGACCGTACCGACCCCGCCGCCGAGCTACGAGGTGCCCATCGTGACCCTCGGGGCCACGCCCTCAGCCACGCTCACGCCGGCCCCCACGGTGCGCGACCTGCCCGATCCCTGCGATCTCCTCAGCGCGGCCGATGCGCGGGCCGCCCTGGGCGTCCCCTTCGGCCCCGGCGTCTCCACCAGCGACGATGACTTCCGGACCTGCACCTTCACCTCGAGCGGCCCGTTCGAGGCCAGCCTGAGCTTGGCCATGCCCATCCGGGTCGAGGACCCGGAGGACTTCTTCGACCCCTCGGCGAGCATCGTCCCGGGGATCGGCGACGGCAGCCAGTTCGCGGTCAAGGAGCTGAGCTCGCCGCGGCCGGGAGCCGACTTCGGCTTCTTCACCCTCAGCGGCCAGGTCGGCATCGCCATCGAGTACAGCGCCTTCGGCCAGCGCTCTGCCTCGCCGGGTGCGGGCTCCGCCGGGACGACCGTGGCGCCCACCGCGGACCCCTCGGCCCTGGGGGCCCAGATCGAGTCGGCCGTGGGTTCGCTAGCGGCCAAGGTCGTGGCCCGGCTCGGGACGCGCTAGGTGGCCCGCGGCGATGTGGGCGCCACGTCCGTGCGGACGGCCGTCGGCCGGCGAGGTCCGCGGGCAGGATGAGCGGCCGGGGCCAGGTCTTCAGCCGCTCGGCCGAGGCCGTCCCACCGCTCGCGGTGCGGGCCGCGGGCGCCACGATCTGGGACAGCCAGGGCCGGTCCTACCTCGATGCGGCCGGCGGGGCCATCGTGGTCGGGATCGGGCACGGTCGCGCCTCGGTGGCCGAGGCCATGGCCGGCCAGGCCGGCCGGGTGGCCTACGCCCACGGCTCGGTCTTCAGCACTGAGGCCCTGGAGGCCTACGCCGCCGAGCTCGGACCTCGCCTGCCGCTGGAGGACCCGGCCATCTATCCCGTCAGCGGTGGCTCCGAGGCCGTCGAGACGGCCCTCAAGATGGCCCGGGCCTACCACCTGGCCCGAGGTGAGACCGAACGCTGGATCGTCGTCGCCCGCTGGGGCAGCTACCACGGCAATACCCTGGGGGCCCTCGACCTCTCCGGCCGCCGGCCGCTGCGGCGGCCATACGAAGGCTGGCTGGGCCGCTTCCGCCACGTCAGTGCGGCCTACCCCTATCGAGCCGGGCTGGACGGCTCGCAGGCCTTGGGCACGAGCGCCGAGCTGGCGGCCGAGCTCGAAGGGCTTCTCGAGCGGGCCGAGCCGGGCACCGTGGCCGCCTTCGTCGCCGAGCCGATCGTGGGCGCCACCCTGGGCGTCGTCGAGCCGCCCGAAGGCTATTGGCCGGCCGTGGCCGAGGTCTGCCGCCGCCACGGCGTGCTCCTCATCGCCGACGAGGTGATGACCGGCTTCGGGCGCACCGGCACCTGGTTCGCCATGGATCGGACGAGCGTCCGGCCCGACATCCTGGTGGCGGCCAAGGGGGCCACCAGCGGCTACTGGCCCTTCGGCTTCGCCGCCGCCTCGGGCGAGGTCCACGAGACGATCCGGGCCGGCGGCTTCACCCACGGCTTCACGTACAGCCACGCGCCCACCGGCGCGGCCGTCGCGCGGGAGGTGCTCCGCATCCTGGAGGCCGAGGACCTCGTGGCGGCCAGCGCGGCCAAGGGCGAGCGGCTCCTGGCCGGCCTCCAGGCCCGGCTGGGCGACCACCCCAACGTGGGCCAGGTCCGCGGGCGCGGCCTGTTCTGCGGCCTGGAGCTCGTCGCCGACCGCGAGGCCCGTAGCCCCTTCCCCCGGGCCCGGCGCCTGGCCGAGGCGGTCCTCGGCGCCGCCCGCGAGCGCGGGCTGCTGCTCTATGCGGGCAGTGGCAACGCCGACGGCGTGGACGGCGACGTGATCCTCCTGGGCCCGCCCTTCGTCATCGAGGAGGCCGACCTGGACCGCCTCCCCGGCCTCGTGGCCGAGGCCCTCGAGGCGGCCTTGGAGGCGACGGCCGCCGCCTGACGTCCCGACGGCTCGCCGACCCGTCAGACGAGCTGCTCGGCGTCTCCGGACTGGGCCTTGTCCCGGATCGTCTCGACGATGGTCGTATCGGCGAGGGTCGTCACGTCGCCCAGCGGACGCTTCTCGGCGATGTCTCGGAGCAGCCGCCGCATGATCTTGCCGGAGCGGGTCTTGGGCAGCTCGGGGGTGAACATGATCTGCTTCGGGCGGGCGATGGCGCCGATCTTGTGGGCGACGTGCTCCCGCAGTTCGGCGGATAGCTCCTCGCTGGGAGTCACCGAAGCCTTGAGGATGACGTAGGCGAAGATGGCCTCGTTGGTCACGGGGTCGGACCGCCCACAGACGGCCGCTTCGGCCACCGCCGGATGGTCGACCAGGGCCGACTCCACCTCGGTCGTGCTGATCCGATGGCCGGACACCTTCATCACGTCGTCGACCCGGCCAAGGAGCCAGAAGTAGCCGTCGGCGTCGACCTTGCAGCCGTCGCCGGCGAAATAGGAGCCCGGGAAACGGGCCCAGTAGGTGTCGAAGTAGCGGTCGGGGTCCTTATAGACGCCGCGCAGCATCGAGGGCCAGGGCCTGGTCAGGACCAGGTAGCCGCCGCCTGTGCCGTTGGGCACGTCCTGGCCGTCGGCATCGACGACCTTGGCCGCCACGCCGGGGAAGGGCTGCGTGGCCGAGCCGGGCCGGAGCGTGGTCAGGCCGGGCAGGGCGCTGATGAGGATCATCCCCGTCTCGGTCTGCCACCAGGTGTCGACGACCGGGCAGCGGCCCCCGCCGATGTACGTGTGGTACCACAGCCAGGCCTCGGGGTTGATCGGCTCGCCGACCGTGCCGATGAGGCGCAGCGAGGACATGTCGTGATCGGCGGGGTACTCCTCGCCCTGCTTCATGAAGGCCCGGATGGCCGTCGGGGCGCAGTAGAGGATCGAGACCTTGTACTTCTCGATCATCGACCACCAGCGGTCGGGGGCCGGGAACATCGGAGCGCCCTCGTACATCACCGAGGTCGCGGCGTTGGCCAGGGGCCCGTAGACGATGTAGCTGTGGCCGGTCACCCAGCCGATGTCGGCGGCGCACCAGTACACGTCGTCGGGCTTGATGTCGAAGATGTAGTAGTGGGTCGTGCTCACCCCGGTGAGGTAGCCGCCGGTGGTGTGCATGACGCCCTTCGGCTTGGCCGTCGTGCCCGAGGTGTGGAGCAGGTAGAGCAGGTGCTCTGCCTCCACCGAGACCGGCGGGCAGTGGTCCGACTGGGCCTCGACCAGCTCGTGCCACCAGTGGTCCCGACCCTCGGTCCAGGGGATGGCGTTCCCCGTGCGCTTGACGACGAGGACGTTCTTGATCGTCGGCGCTCCGGCGCAGGCCACGTCCACGGCGCTCTTGAGGTCGAGGACCTTGCCCCCCCGCCAGGCGCCGTCGCAGGTGATGATGGCCACCGCCTCGGCGTCGACCATCCGGCCCTGGACCGCGTCAGCGCTGTAGCCGCCGAAGACGACCACGTGAGGCGCCCCGATGCGGGCGCAGGCGAGCATCGCGATCGGCAGCTCGGGCACCATGCCCATGTAGATACCGACCCGATCGCCGGTCTTGACACCGATCTCGAGGAGGGCGTTGGCGCACTTGCTGACCTCGCGCTGGAGGTCGGCGAAGGTGATCGTCCGGGTGTCGCCCGGCTCACCCTCCCAGTGGTAGGCCACCTTCGATCCCAGGCCGTTCTCGACGTGGCGGTCGACGCAGTTGTAGGCCGCGTTGAGCTTGCCCTCGACGAACCACTTGGCGTAGGGCAGCTCCCACTGGAGCGTGGTCTTGAAGTCCTCGTCCCAACTCAGTCGTTGCCGGGCCATGTCGGCCCAGAATGCTTCGAAGTCGTCGTCCGCCCGCTGGTAGAGATCGGCCGTCGCGTTGGAGCGGGCCGCGAACTCGGGCGGCGAGGGGAACTCGCGTCGTTCGGTGAGCAGCGCGTCGATCTCTGGGGTCATCGCCTCGGACATCCACCACCTCCAGGCCTGATGGTACGCCCCACTGGCCTGGCGGAGGGCCGGGGCTGCACCGCAGGATCATCGGGTGGCCTGCGGCGACGCTGGAGACCTCGACCGCTCTCCCCAGGCTGTTGCCGTTCGGTGGTCAAGGACAGCCTGAACGATGCTGCCCCGGCCCAGCGCGACGCGCCCCGGACCGGCGGCAGCCCGTACAATCCAGGCATGGACAAGAGGCCGCCCGCGGCAACCGGTGCTCGTCGAACCGCCGCCCGCATGGGCCCCGCCGCCGGCGAGCCGGCCTATCGAGCCCTGGGCGGCGGCCCGCTCAGCGTCGAGGAGGGCCTCGACCAGCTCGCCGACGCCATCCGCGATCCGACCCGCCGGCGGATCCTGGTCAGCTTCTACGGCGACCCCTCGCCCCGCACCGCCTACCAGGTCGCCGACGACGTGGGCATCAGCCGGCCCGTGGCCCGGACCCACCTCGAGCTGCTGCGGGCGACCGGCTTCCTGCGCCACGAGCCCCGCCGTGGCTTCCGAGGCAAGCCCGCGCACCTCTACAGTCTGGCCACGGATTCCTCGCGCTGGATGCCGCATCCGCCCCGCCAGATGGCCCTCCTGGCCCTCCTCGTGCTAGAGGCGGCGAGCCTGGGACCGGACCGGGTGCGCAAGCTCGTCGAGCAGGTGGGCCAGGACTACGGCCGCACGATCCGCGACTTCCGCCCGGCCGGGAGTGGGACCGATCGGCCGGTCGAGATGGCCCTCGCGCCGCTACGCCTCCTGGGCGAGGCCGTGGACATCGAAGCCGCCGGCCGCACCCGCAGCGCCTGGCACGTGCGCCTCAAGGACCTGCTCTTCGCCGAGGCCGCGCCGGGCCGGACGGACCTGCTGGCGGCCCTCCACCTGGGGATCGTCCGCTCCCTCGTCGAGGAGACCGGCCTGGACGTGACGCTCGACCCGGAGCCGGCCCCCGAGGCCGAGGCCATCGAGTTCCGCATCAAGGCTCCCGGCAGCTGAACGATGTGCTTCGACCTCGATAGCGCCCCGCCCATCGCCCCCCTGGCCGGCGGTGCCTACGACGGCCGGCGCCTGATCCTCACGGCCGCCGACGGCACGCACCTGCGAGCCTTCGAGGCTCGGGCCGGCGACCTGCCCTCCCGGGCGGCCATGCTCATCCTGCCCGACGTGCGAGGCCTCTTCACCTTCTACGAGGAGCTCGCCCTGCGCTTCGCCGAAGCCGGCATCGACGCCCTGGCCGTCGACTACTTCGGCCGCACCGCCGGGGCCGGCGATCGGGGGCCCGACTTCGACCACCAGCCTCACATCGCCCAGGTCCACTGGAGCGGGCTGCGGGCCGACATCGAGGCCGGGGCGCACCAGCTCCTGGCGGCCGCCGGACCGGCCGAGGGCGGACGTGACCTGTACGCCGTCGGCTTCTGCTTCGGGGGTCGCCTGGCCTACCTGTGCGCCAGCCTGGAGGATCCGGCCTTCGCCGGGGTCATCGGCTTCTACGGACCGCCGGTCGGACCCAGCCGGGGCGAGGTCCCGGCCCCCATCGACCTGGCGGGCAGCTTCCGGGGTCGCGTGCTGGGCCTCTTCGGGGGTGCCGACGCGGCCATCCCGCCCGAGTCCAGGTCCGCCTTCGAGACGGCCCTCGGGGCGGGCGGCGTGGACCACGAGCTGGTCACCTACCCCGACGCGCCGCACAGCTTCTTCGATCGCAAGCAGGCCGACTATCAGGCCGAGTCGGACGATGCCTGGGGCCGGATCCTGGCCTTCGTCCACCCCGCCGCCGGCTGATCGCCGACCCGTCGACCGCCGCCCTGTCGATCACCCGCTCGCCGTCCTCTCCCTCGCCGATCCCGGCGCGCCGGACCATCACCGTCTGAGCCTTATCCGTGCCGGCTGGGTCGCACCTTCAGGCCGCCAAGCCGGAGGTCACGGCCGCGACGAGCGACGGGCTCAGCGAGCTCGGGGGCGGGCTCGTCGGGGCGGTCCTCGCCGCGGCCGCCCTGCTGGTCGTCGTGCTCGTCCTCGGGAGGCCCCTCTGATGGGTCTCGAGCGGGCGGTCGGGCTGGCCTTCGTCGTCGCCCTGGTGGTCATCGCCAGCGGCCTCATCCTCGTCGGCCTGGCCACCTACAACGACGTCGTGGCCCTCGGGCAGCGCATCGACAAGGCCTGGGCCAACATCGGCGTAGCCCTCCAGCAGCGGCATGACGAGCTGCCCGACCTCGTGGCTGCGGTGCGCGGCGAGACGAGCTTCGAGCGCGAGGTGCTCGACGAGGTGACCCGTCTGCGGGCGGCCTACGCGCCGACGGCCCCGCTGCCCGAGCAGGCCGCCACCTCCGAGGCCACGACCGCCGCGGTCCACCGCCTCCTGGCCGACGTGGAGGCCTATCCGACCCTCAAGGCCCAGGCGAACGTGGCCGGTCTGCAGGCCGAGATCGCCCGGCTCGAGGACATCCTGGCCGCCCGGCGTGAGCTCTACAACGAGATGGTCTATCGCTACGACACCCGCATCGCCCGGCTGCCGGCACTGCTCCTGGCCGGGATCTGCCGCTGGGCCGCCAGGCCGTACTTCGCCACGGACCCGGAGACGGCGGTCCGCCCCGAGGTGCGCCTCGGCTGAGGCGGCCGCGGGCGATCAGGACCGGGCCGGGCCCTCGGGCCACCCGACCTCGCCGCCGCACTCCGGACACTCGGCCAGGAGGAGGCCGGCCCAGGCCACGAGCTCCTCGGCTGCCACCAGGCCGCCCGCCTCGCGGTCGGCCAGCCACGCTCGGGGGGCCCGGTAGCGGTCAGCCACGACGAGGAGGACGTCCGGCCGCTGCCCCGTTCCCACGGCCACTGGGGATGCCGTCTCCTCGGCCAGTCGGCCGACGACGGCCTCGCGCCAGGCGGACACGGGATCCCCCACCAGCAGGGCCTGCGGGCCTACGGCCTCCAGCCACGAGCGGACGGCGGCCGGATGGGCCGGCAGGACGAAGACCGGCCGCGCGTCGCGCTCCTCGAGCTCCAGGGCCCGGGCCTGCACCTGGCGGGCCCAGCCCTGGCAGGTCAGGCAGCTCGGCGCATGGAGGAAGCACAGCAGCGGGCTGATGCGCGGGCCCAGGGCCTCGGGGGCCCAGGCCCGATCGTCGGGTGTCCGGAGCTCGACCGGGGGCCAGGGCAGGGGTCGTTCGGCGGCCCGGCCGTGCAGCTCGGCCGCGCGGATGGGCCGCACGTGGTAGCCGGCGCCGCTCAGGAGGGCCTCCAGCTGCTCCATGGTCGGCTCGGCGGCCACGGTCGCGGACGGACCCTCGCCCAGGCGCAGGGTCGGCGTGACCCTGGCCCCGCCGTGCTGGGCCTTCACCCAGGCCAGGGCGGCCGGGTCGGCGTCGAGGTCGACGTAGCGATAATCGATGTCGAGAGCCCGCAGGCGATCGCGGGTGATGGCCGTGTCCTCGCACGTGGCGACCCCGTGGACGACGAGCGTGGCTTCCGGCGTGGCTGACCCTCCTCCCCGCTCGGTGGCAGACTGGAGCCGTGGATATCCGGCTCTCCCGAGCGTACGACGAACCGGGTCCGGACGACGGCCAGCGGGTCCTGGTCGATCGGGTCTGGCCGCGGGGACGCAAGCGCGAGACGCTCCATCTCGACGCCTGGATGCGCGAAGTCGGCCCCAGCGACGAGCTGCGCCACTGGTTCGGCCACGAGCCGGAGCGCTGGCCGGAGTTCCGCCGCCGCTACCGGGCCGAGCTGGCCGCTCCGCCACGAGCCGAGCTCGTGGACGAGCTCGCCGCACGGGCCCAGCGCGGCCGTCTGACGCTCGTCTTCGGCGCGGCCGACCGGGAGCGCAACCAGGCCATGGTGCTGGCCGAGTTGCTTCGCGAGCGACTCGCCTGAGCGGTCGCCCGGACGAGCCGCGGGCCGAGCCCCCGCGCGACGCACCCCCACGGGACGCACCGCCTCTGGGCGCATCGGCGAGTCGCGGGCCCCTCACGAGTCCGCCCATCGCCCTCGAGCGCCCTGCCCGTGACCGCCCCGCGGTCGGGCTCGGGCCTGCAGGACCTGGTGAGTCTGGTGGGCCTGGCGGACCACACGGGCCGCACACCACGGCACCACTCGGGCGACGGGCCATCTCGCGGACGGCTGATCGGCGGATCACGGCCAGCGGACTGGTCCTCGCCGGTGGCTTCCTCCTCCTCGCGGCGGGGAGCCTGGCGCTCCCCCCAGGCACGCGCCACGGCGACTGGCTGCCGCTCCACCTGGCCCTGGCCGGCGCGGGCGGCACGGCCGTGGCCGCGGCGATGCCGTTCTTCAGCGCCGCCCTCTCGGCCGGTCCTCCGGCCGATCCCCGGCTCCGCCTCGTCAGCCTGGCCCTGGTGGCCATCGGGGCCCTGGGCGTGGCCGGTGGCTTCGCTGCCGGCCTGGATCCCCTGGCGGCCGTGAGCGGGGCGACCTACGTGGTCGGCCTGGTGGCGCTCCTGGCGGCCATGCTCCAGCCCCTGCGGGCCGGACTGGGCCCGCGCGGCGGGCTCATCGTCGTGGCCTACGCCGTGGCCGTGGTCGACGTCGTCGCGGGGGCGGCGCTGGCCACGAGCTTCGTCGGCGGCTGGGGGCCCGTGGTCGGTGCCTGGGCGACCCTCAAGCCGGCCCATGCCTGGCTCAACCTGCTGGGCTTCCTCTCGCTGGTCATCGCCGGCAGCCTCATCCACCTCCTGCCGACCGTCCTGGGGACCCGTATCCGCTCCGGCTGGCCGCTGCGGTTCACGGTGGGCGGGACGGTCATCGGCGCCCCGGCGGTGGCCCTCGGCTTCGCGCTCGGCAGCGACCTCCTGGTCAGGCTCGGCGGCCTGGCGGCGATGGCGGGGGCGGTGGGCCTCCTGGGCTACGGATTCGACACCTGGCGGGCCCGCGGCCATTGGACGACCGACCCGGGCTGGCACCGTTTCGTGAGCGGCCAGCTCCTGGGCGCCATCGGCTGGTACGCCGCGGCCCAGGCCCTGGCCGGCGGACGGGCCCTCGTCATCGGCGCCCGTCCGGATGCCTGGCGCCTGGAGGACGTGGCCGGTCCCCTCGTCCTCGGCTGGGTCGTGGGCGCGATCCTCGGGGCCTGGACGCATCTCCTGCCGGCCGTCGGGCCGGGCGACGGGCCGGCGCATGCCGCCCAGCGCCGCCGCCTGGCCACGGGGGCCACGATCCGGCTGGCCGGATTCCAGCTCGGGGTGGCCGTCCTGACGGTGGCCTCGGTGACGGGTGCTGGAGGCGCGCTGGCGTCGCTCCTCGGCCTGTCCGTGGCGGATGCGTCGACGGCGGCCGGGTTCGGGCTCGCCCTGGCGGGCGCCGCGGCGCTGGCCGACGTGGCCCTGCTCCTCGGGGCCATGCTCCAGGTCCGCGGGCGACCACCATCCCAGCGCGAGGGCGCTCGCCCCGACGCAACCTGAACCGGAGGCCACCGATGGCCGAAC
>DASUKL010000076.1:0-3863 GCA_036278755.1 Candidatus Limnocylindrales bacterium
TCGGGCGCCCCCGTCGGGACGTCGACTGCCCGCCGGACGTTCATGTTCACCGACATCGTGCGCTCGACCAATCTGGCCGAGGCCCTGGGCGACGCCGCCTGGGAACAGGTCCTCCGCTGGCACGACGAGACGCTGCGCGGCCTCATCGCCGCTGGCGGGGGCGAGGTCGTCAACTCGACCGGCGACGGCTTCTTCGCGGCCTTCGAATCGGCCCAGGCCGCGGTGGCGTGCGCCGGCTCGATCCAGCGGGCCCTGCGCGACCATCGCCTCCGGGCCGGCTTCGCGCCCGCCGTCCGCATCGGCCTGCACACGGCCGAGGCCAATCGCCGGGGAGGGGAGGGCGACGATCGCCAGGCCGACTACAGTGGCGTCGGGGTCCACGTCGCGGCGCGGGTCGGTGCCCTGGCCGACGGCGGCGAGATCCTGGCCACGGCCGAGACCCTGGCCGAGGCCGGCTCGGTGACCGCTTCGCCGTCGCGGCAGGCGCAGGTCAAGGGGGTCTCCGCGGCCCTCGAGGTGGCGTCGATCACCTGGAGCTGACCATGACCCAGGCGATAGCCCCTTCCACGATCAAGGCCCTGCCGGTCGGTGATGAGCGTCGCCCGCGCTTGGGCCGGTCGATCATCGGCAGCCTGCTGGTCGCGGGCGCATTCGAGGCCTTCGTCTTCGGCGTCAAGGCGTTAGGCCCGCTGGGCGATCACGTTCCCTGGATGAACGACCCCTTCGACGTGGCGACCTCGTTCGCGATGTTCTTCGTGCCGCTCCTCGTGGCCCTGTCCGCGGTCCGCGTCCTGCTCGCGCGACGACTCGAACCGTTGCCCCTCTCCCGAGCCGCCGGGCTGCTGCGAGCCTGCCGTCTGCTTACTGCGGTCATGGCCATCACGATCCTGTCCTACTGGGTCGCGGTCGCCATCGGCGCCGACCGCTCGGCCTGGAGCCCGGCCACGCCAGGGCTGATCGGCGGCCTGGTCATCCTCACCGCCCTCGTGGCGTTCACCGGCGTCGAGCTCCACCGAGCCGGAGATGGCGTGCCCCCACCAGACGTCGGCTCCCCCGGCCCTGACTGGTTCGCCGACGCCCTGAGCCTCGCCCAGCGCTGGTCTCGGCGTCTTGGCCCCCTCGCTGGGCCGAGCTCCACCCTCCTGACGTTGGTCGATCGCGGGATCGTGGCGACGATCCGAGCCCGCCCAGTGACGGCAGCGGCGGCGTTGGCCGCAGTCTTCGGCCTGGGCCTCACGGCGGCCGCGGCGCAGGAGGAAGGTGCTGACCCGGTGCTCCTCGTCTTCGCCGTCGTCGGCTGGTGCGGGATGTTCGTCTTCCTCCTCGTCGCCGGCGTCTACCTCGACCTCGTCCACCTGACCGCACCGGCTCTCAGCCGCCCGCGCCGCCGGGCGCTGACCGCGGCCGTCGTCGCCAGCGCCAGCGTCCCGCCCGCCCTCGGCTTCCGTGACGCGCTCTGGACGCTGATCGGCATCGACCCCACCACGGCCGGCCTAGCCGACCTCTTCGCCCTGCTCGCCGTCGTGGCTGTGCTGGCCTTCGGACTGACGTTCGTCGTCGAGCGGAGGATGAGGGCATAAGCGCTGACCTCGAGCGGTTCGTGCGGGCCCAGGATCCCGTCTACGGTGACGTGCTCGAGGAACTGCGGCAGGGCCGGAAGATCAGCCACTGGATGTGGTTCGTCTTCCCCCAGCTGCGCGGCCTGGGGCACAGCCCGATGGCCCAGGCCTACGCGATCGACTCCCTCGCCGAGGCCCGAGCCTATCTGGCCCACCCCACCCTGGGCCCGCGCCTGCGCGAGTGCGCCGACCTCGTCCTGGCCGTCGATGCCCCCACCGCAGCGTCGATCTTCGGCTCGATCGACGCTCAGAAGCTGCGCTCCTCGATGACCCTCTTCGCCCGGGCCGACCCGACCGAAGCCGTCTTCCGAGCGGTGCTCGATCGCTACTTCGATGGCCAGCCGGACCCGCTCACCGAGGCCCTGGTGGCTGAGCACGGCTGAGCCGACGCTACGGATCCCCGAAGATCTCGTGGCCGCCCATGCGGCGCCAGCGGACGGCGAGGTCCCCACCGAGGCGGACCCATTCGAACGTCGCACGTCCGTCCGGACCGGCGAACGACCAGGTCATCTCTAGGATCCCCGGCGCACCCTGGATCGACTTCACTCGTAGCGAGGCCGGCCACGCCGTGGACGGGTCCGTGGCGAAGTGATCGCAAGCTGCCACGAACGACGGCAGGATCGCGAGGAACGCTTCCTTCTCGGTCCTCGTCAGCCTCTCGAAGTCCCGCCGGAATGACTCCAGGACGACGTACTTCACTCGGCCTTGAGAAGCCCTCGGAGCCCCTCGATGCCATCGACGACGGTGGCGCGGCCCTCCGCGACGTCCGCGTCGGCCTCGCGCTCCATCTTCTGCCATCGCTCAGACCAGAACCACGCCTGGTCTGCGGGAACGGCCACGACCGGGACCAGCTCAAGTCGACCGTCGTCGTGCTCCACCAGCTGGACCTGCGCGCCGGCGCCATCCAGGTGGTGACGCTTGCGGACCCCCACCGGTAGGGCGACGGTCCCTCGCGTCTGTATGCTCAGGATGTGCGTCTTCATGCGTTGCAGCATAGCCGCAATGCGGTAATCGCGACAACCCGTCCGAGAAGTGACATGCCGCTTGGCCATGTCTGATACTGGCCCTCATGGAGGTCCAGTCGTGACCACGCATCGGAGCGTGGCGCCGATCCACGCAAGCTTGGCAGCGGGCCGCTGGTTCGAGCTCGACATCGTCGAGCAGATGGCCAACATCGGTGCCGAGGTCGGCCGAGCACGACGAGCGATGGACTCCGGGGACAGCGAACGCTTCGCGCGAGCGCGTGCTCGATGCCTCGAGCTGTTCGATCTGACGCTGGCCGACCAGCGGTGGCTCGACGGCCGAGACAAGGAAGTCAGGCTAGCCCGCGAGGAGGTCTGCGACTTGCTGTCAGGCGAGCGGACCTATCACTCCGATCCCGCGCTCGTGGATCGCTACTTCCTCAGCTTTGCCCTGTTGGCCAACGCCCGGCGGCGGATGGCACGACGCCCCAAGAGCGCTGGGGCGGGATCCTGATCAGTACACGAGATGTGTCATGTCGTGCTACATTCCGGCCATGGCAGACGGTCAGACGCGGGTGAACGTCACGCTCGATGAAGAGAGGGCGATCAAGCTCCGACGGCTCGCCGAGCGGGTGCACACGAACCCAGGGACGATAGCTCGCTCCTTGCTCTCGAGCGCCCTCGACGAGGCGGACCCCGATCCCCGGACGATCACCGAGCTCCTCGACGGGATCGATGGCGCCTGGGAGGATGCTCGGGCCGGCGCTGCCGAAGCAGATGCGGGGATGGGCACCCCTCTCGATCGTCTCTGACACCGTGGCCACCGTCCTGGTGACGCCGGCTGCAAGCCGGAACCTCGCGGACCTCATCGCCACCCACTCGCTCCCGCCGACCACACGCGCACGGGTGAGGCGATCCCTCGAACCGCTCCAGACCTTCCCGATGCTCGGCGCGCCCCTTGGAGGCCGCTGGGCCGGCTACAGATTCGTGCTCGGACCCTGGCGATGGATGATCGTGGTGTACCGCTACCGTGAAGCGAGCGACCAGGTCGACGTCGTGACGATCCAGGATGCACGGTCTTCCCATGGCCCGAGGTTCGGCCCGACGTAGCGGCCAGATCGTATGGGCACCGTTTGAATCGGCAAACCCGAGGGTCGTGACAAGCAAGCTGGCACGGCGGACCGCGAATCTGATGTGTCGCTTGACCCGCCGATGCCGGCGGGAAGCATCACAACAGGGGAGTGGAGGGATCCATGAGCGGTGAGACCGACTCCTTCTTCAC
>DASUKL010000077.1:0-14411 GCA_036278755.1 Candidatus Limnocylindrales bacterium
CCTGGAGCGAGCCGGCGCCACGCCTCGCCGAGTGGGTGGGCGCCATCCGCGCCGCCTGGGATACCTGGCAGGACGGCCGACCGTTCCGCTTCAGCAGCGCGCACCTGGACCTTTCCCTGATGACGCCCTTCTTCAGCCCGCCGCCGCTGCGCGACCCACCGCCCCCCGGCCGGGCCCGCATCCCCATCTCGATCGCCGGCGTGGGCCCCGGCCTGGCCCGCCTGGCCGGTCGGATCGCTGACGGCTTCCAGGTCCATCCTCTGCACACGCCGCGCTACCTGGCCGAGGTCCTGGAGCCGGCCTTCGCCGCCGGCGAGGCCGATCGCGATGCCGTCCTCGCCAGCCCCAGGGTGGAGCGCATCGTGCCGGTCTTCCTGGCCCCCACCGACGACCCGGCCCTGCGCGAGGAGGTCCGCTCGCGCGTCGCCTTCTATGCCGCCACGCCGTCCTACCGGCGGGTGCTGGCGCTGCATGGCCGCGAGCGGGTGGGGCAGCAGCTCAGCCGGCTGGCGGCCACCGGCCGCTGGACGGAGCTGCCGGCCCTCATCGACGACGACTTCCTGGGCGAGGTCGCCGTCGTCGGTCCGCGTGACGCCCTGGCGGACGCCCTGGCCGCCCGAGCGACCGGCCGAGCCGACCGACTCATGCCCCTCTACCCCTTCGCCAGTGCCGAGCCCCTGAAGGACGAAGAGCGGGCCTGGTGGGAGGCCCTGCTGCGGACCCTGCGCGAGGCCTGAACCGGGCCGATCGGGGGGCGTCCGCGAGCCCTGGACCGGGCTGACCAAGGGCCTCCGCGCGCCCTGGTCGGCGCGCCGGACGGTCCGAAAGTCCTATCGACGCGAGTCCATGGTCCGCGTACGGTCGGGCCGTTCCCTAGCCCCACGAACGATGGATGCCCTTCGCCCCTCTTCGAGCCACCGCCTCGCGCTCCACCTCCGCGGCCTTGACGCGCGCCCCCTGAACCCGACCGGCATCGCCGACGGGCGTCGGTCGCCGCGCCTCCTCCTGCTCGTCTTCGCGGCCAGCCTCTTCCTCGTCGTCCTCACGGCCGGGGCCCTGGCGGTGGTCACCGGCGACAACGTGACCGCGGCGACCCTCGACTCGGCCGTCAACGCCGATCGCTCTTTGGTCCAGGACGTCGTCCAGACCGACCTCAGCCCCAGCGACCTGACCTTCGCTGGGCCCTCGCCGGCCCGCGTGACCCAGGTCCAGCAGGCCCTGGCCGCCCTGGTCGGTGACAACTCCGGGCTCTTGCGCATCAAGGTCCACGCCCCGGACGGGACCATCCTCTTCTCCGACGACCCGTCGCTCCGCGGTCAGCACTTCCCCGTCGACGACGCCCTGGCCGACGCCCTGGAGGGCAACACGGGCAAGGAGCTGACGTCGACCGAACCGGGCGAGGAGGCGCAGGACCTGCGCTCCACCGGCGCCTCGCAGGTCCTCGAGGAGTACCTGCCCATCGTCGTCGACGGCCAGGTGCCGGCCGTCTTCGAGGTCTATCGCGACGCCGCGCCCCTGATGGCCATGGTCACCCGGGCCCAGGTCGCCGTGCTGGCCATCATGCTGACCTCCGCCCTGGCCTTGGCCGCCCTCCTGTGGCTGATCTTCCGGGCCGCCCAGATCCTGCTCGACCGCCAGACCCAGGCCCTCGTCGAGGCGACCCATCGGGACGCCCTGACCGACCTGCTGAACCACGGCGCGATCGTGGCCCGCCTGACCGACCTCCTGGGCGAGGCGCGCAGCGGCGGCGGAGCGGTGGGTCTGGCCCTCGTCGACATCGACAACTTCCGCCTGCTCAACGAGGCCCACGGCCATCCGGCCGGCGACGTGGCCCTCACCGAGGTCGCGGCCATCCTCCGCCAGGAGCTCTCCGAGGCCTCCGAGGTGGGGCGTTACGGGCCCGACGAGTTCCTGGCCGTGGCCCCGCCGGCCTGCGTCCACGACCTGGCCCCGGCCGTGGAGCGGATGCGGGCCCGGCTGGTGGACCTGAGCCTGCAGTTCGGCGCCTCGGAGCGGTTGCCGGTCACGGTCAGCGTCGGCATCTGCGAGTTCCCCGACGACGGCGAAGCGGCGACCGAGCTGCTCTCCCAGGCCACGGTGGCCCTGGTCGAGGCCAAGGCCGGGGGCGGCGACGCCGTCCGCCACGCCGAGCGCCGGGACCCCGAGTTCCGGACCAGCCAGCGCAGCAGCTTCGACATCCTCCAGGGCCTGGTCATCGCCGTGGACACGAAGGACCGCTACACCAAGCGCCACTCGGAGGACGTGGCCCGCTACGCCCTCTTCCTGGCCGAGTGCCTCGACCTCGACGACGAGACCCGGCGCACGCTGCGCATCGCCGGCCTGCTCCACGACGTGGGCAAGATCGGCATCCCGGACAGCATCCTGCGCAAGCCGGCCGCGCTGACCGACGAGGAGTACGGCATCGTCAAGCAGCACGTCACGCTGGGCGATGCGATCGTCCGCGACCTGCCCAACCTGGGCGCCGTGCGCTCCGGGATCCGCGGCCATCACGAGCGCTGGGACGGCCGGGGCTACGTCGACGGCCTGGCCGGCGAGGGCATCCCGCTCGTGGCCCGCATCCTGGCCGTGGGTGACGCGTTCTCGGCCATGACCACGACCCGGCCGTATCGCAAGGCACTTTCCATCGAGGAGGCCCTGCGCCGGCTCCAGGACGCCGCCGACAGCCAGCTCGACCCCCGCCTCGTGACGGCGTTCGTCCAGGGTATCGAGACGGCCCCTCACCCGCCGCTCCCAGGCCTCGTCGATCCGTCCCGGCCGCTGCCCCGGCTGCTCTCACGCGAGGTCGCCTGATTGCGGCGAGCCATCGTCGCGCTGCTGCCGCTCCTCAGCCTGGCGGTGCTGACCGTCGCCCTGCCGCCGCTGCCGGCGCGAGCCTTCGGGCTGCCCCTGCCGCTGCGGATCCCCGTCCTGGATCCCAGCCCCACGGCCACCCTGCCCCTCGGCCTGGGCTCGATCCTCGATCCGATCCTCAGCCCGGTCGAGAGCCTCATCGCGCCCATCACGACCCCGGTGGCTACCCTCGCCAGCGGGCTCCTGACGGACCCGCCCTCGGCCACCGTCGCGACACCCACGCCCAGCTCCCCCGCGGCATCGTTCGACGGATCACGCCCCACGGGTCAGGCCCCCGCTCCGACGCCCAGCGTGCTGCCCCTCGACCAGCCCGGCACCAGCGGCGCGCCCTCTGCTGCCGCGCCGAGCCCCACCGCAGCGGCCCTGACGGACGCCGCCGCACCGGACGCGACGCCCAGCCCCACGGCCGCGGCACTCGTCGCTGGAGCTGCGCCGGCTTCCTCGGGTCCCCGGGGTCGAGTGGCGGCGGCACTACTGGGAGGCCTGACCGGGCACGTCCCTCCGGTCGTGGTGGGCGGCTCGCTGCTCCTCGTCCTGCTGGCCATCGCCCTCCAGGTCAGCGGCGCCATCGTCTGGGTCCCCGTCGCCCGGCGCATGCTCCGCGCCGGCTCGACTGCCCGCCGCCGTCGCCGCTCGTCGGGGCCGCCGCCCGGCTGACCGTGCCGGGCCGCACCGATCCGTGGACGGCGCAGCCCGCGGCGCGTACCCTGCGCTCGTGCAAGCCGCTCGCCGTTACCACCAGCTGAGCCTCGTCCTCGGCACGCTCCTCGCCTTCGCCGCCGGTCTCGTGGGGCCTACCCTGGCCCACGACCTGGCCCAGCACGTGCCGTCGTCGATCGGCCAGGGCCTGCCGTTCGGGCTGGCCTGCCTGTTCCTCATGGGCGTCGTCGCCGGAGCCTTCGGGCGGGGCATCATCGGCTTCCTGGCCCTCGTCGTGGGCATCGTCTTCGCCGCGGCACAGGCCCAGGACCTGCTCCAGGGCAGCGTCGACGCCGACCTCGTCCCGAGCCTGGTCCTGGCCGCGGTCACGGTGGGCTACGTCGTGGCCCGAGCGGTGGACCCGTTCTGGGGCAGTGAGCCGCCGTCGAGCCCGATGACGCCCGTCGCGCCCGATAGCGCGCCCTGACCCGACGGCCAGCGCCGAGCCCGACACCCACCGCCAGGCCGGCCCCCCGGCGCCGGGGCGGCGTCTCGGACGGCGTGACAAGCGACGATCGAGAGGCGCAGGAGCAGGCGGCGTCTCGGACCGCGTGACAAGCGACGATCGAGGGGCGCAGGAGCAGGCGGCGTCTCGGACGGCGTGACAAGCGACGATCGGGATGCTCAGCGGTCGCCGGCCGTGACGGCGAGTGGGACATCTGACCGCTGAGGTCCGGCCTCATTCGCCTGTCGTCACGGCTGGCGGTACGACCGGCGACCGGGCGGAGGCTCATCCGCCGCTCGTTGCGCTGAGCGTGACAGCGGCCGCCCGGAGTGGGGCTCGTACGCTCAGTGTCACGCTCGGCGGAAGGTGAGGGCACGGCCCCCGGGACCGTCGGGCCGGTCCCCAGGTTCGGGGCACGTTGGGTAGGTTGCGCGCTACGCGGCGACCCCCAGCCGACGCCCGGGCGCCCAGCCCGACCACTCGCCGCCCAGCCTGACCACTCGCCGCCCAGCCCGACCACCAGGGCTGAGGTCGATCAGCCTTCGAGCTGTTCCGCCAGGGCTGCCGGGGCGGTCACGGGCGCCTGACAGGCGAAGCCTCGGCAGACGTAGGCCGTGGCGACCCCACCGACCTGGCCCCGCTCGTGGAGCAGCGGCACGGCGCTCGCGGCGGCGGCCCCCGGTGCCGCGCAGGCCAGCACGATCCACGGCCGGAAGCCGCGCCGGGCCACCTCCAGGAGGGCCGCGCTCGAGGCCTCGTCCGGCCGGCCCACGACGGCCACCTCCTGGATGCCGTGGACGGCCAGGTCGATGGCCGTGAGCCATCGGGCGAAGGCCGTGGGGAAGCGGCCTACCAGCCCGGCCACCAGGCCCAGGGCCCCCTCGGCCGGTTCCGCATAGCGGGCCTCGCCGGTCAGCGCCGCCAGGCGCTGGAGCACGGTCGCGGCCAGGGCGTTGCCGGAGGGTACGGCGCCGTCCTGCAGGCCCTTGGGCCGGATCGGCAGCCGGTCGCTGTCATCGGCCGTGTCGAACCAACCTCCGCCCGGATCGGTGAAGTGCTCGATGATCCGATCCAGCAGCTGGCGCGCGGCCACGAACCAGCGCTCCTCGAACGTGGCTTCGTAGAGGGCCAGCAGCCCCTCGGCCAGCGCGGCGTGGTCCTCCAGGACGCCCAGCGGCCCGGCCCGGCCGTCCTTCCAGGTGCGGTGGAGGCGGCCCTGCGGGTCGATCGAGCGCTCCAGCACGAGGTCGGCGGCGGCCCGCGCGGCGGCCAGGTAGTCGGGTCGGTGCAGGGCCAGGCCGGCCTCGGCCAGGGCGCTGATGGCCAGGCCGTTCCAGCCGCTCACGACCTTGTCGTCGCGGGCCGGCTGGGGCCGCTTTGCCCGCGCCTCGAGGAGTCGGTGCCGCTCCCCGCCCAGGCCGGCGGCCGCCTCGGGGTGGGCCCGGTGGAGGATGGTGCGGCCCTCCCAGTTCCCCGTCTCGGTCACCCCGAAGGCCACGGCGAAGGCCGGATAGGCCGCCTCACCCAGAACGGACCGGATCTCGGCCGCGGTCCAGACGTAGGTGCCGCCCTCCTGGCCGGCGGTGTCGGCGTCGAGGCTGGCGGCGAAGCCGCCCTCGGGCGTGGTCATCTCCCGCAGCAGCCAGTCGAGCGTCTCCTGGACTACCTCGCGGAAGCGGGCCGGGCCCCCGGCCTGCCAGGCGTGGAGATAGGCCCGGGCCAGCTGGGCGTTGTCGTAGAGCATCTTCTCGAAGTGGGGCACCAGCCAGTCCGCGTCGGTGGCGTAGCGCGCGAAGCCGCCGCCGAGCTGGTCGTTGATGCCGCCGTCGGCCATCGCTTCCAGGGTCCGCCGGGCCATCGCGGCCGCCAGTTCGTGGCCGCCTTGGCCGGCCTGGTGGAGGAGGAACTCGATGGTCTGTGGCTGGGGGAACTTCGGGGCCCGGCCCCAGCCGCCGGTGGCCTCGTCGAAGTCGCGCTCGATGCCCTCAAGGGCCTGCTCCAGGAGAGCACGATCGACCGGCGGCCGGACCGGGTGATGGGCTACCAGCGGCCGCCCGTCGAGACCCACCAGGCCGCCGCTCTCGGCCACGGCCTCCAGGGGCCCGGCGCCCGGCCGGTCGACCCCGGCGGCGGCACTCGTGTTCTGGGCCGCCAGGGCCTGGGCCAGCCGGCTGGCAGCATCCTCCACCTCCGCCCGCCGCAGCTGCCAGGTGGTCGCCACGCCGGCCAGCACCTCGCGGAAGGCGGGCAGGCCGCCGCGGGCGTCCCTGGGGAAGTAAGTGCCGCCGAAGAAGGGCCGCCCGTCGGGGGTCAGGAAGACGCTCATCGGCCAGCCCCCCTGGCCGGTCATGGCCTGCACGGCACCCATGTAGATGGCGTCCACGTCGGGCCGTTCCTCGCGGTCGACCTTGATGGCCACGAAGCCGGCATTCAGGTCGGCCGCGGTCCCCTCGTCCTGGAACGACTCGTGTTCCATGACGTGGCACCAGTGGCAGGCTGCGTAGCCGACCGAGAGGAAGATGGGTCGGTCGGCCAACTGGGCCCGCTCGAAGGCCTCAGGCCCCCAGGCGTACCAGTCGACGGGATCGTGGGCGTGCTGGAGGAGGTAGGGGCTCGTCTCCCGCGCCAGGCGGTTCGTGGCAGGGACCGGATCGGGCATCACCCCGATGGTACGGCCGTGGCACCATCGGGGCCGCGGACCGTGCCGTCCCTTCCCCGTGGCCGCCGGCCGTACCGCAAAGGAGCTTGCCGTGACCCAGGCCGACGATCCCACCACCCCCGCTGCCGGTCACGGCGGCGGCCTCAAGCTCGGCATCCTGCTCTGGAGCCAGGCCACCGACTGGGCGGCCTTCGCCGATGCCGCCCGCCGCGTCGACGAGCTGGGCTACGACCACCTCTGGACGTGGGACCACCTGTACGCCATCTTCGGCGACCCGCGGCAGCCCATCTTCGAGGGCTACACGGCCCTGGCCGGCCTGGCCTTCGCCACCCGCCGCACCCGGCTCGGCCTGCTCGTGGGGGCCAACACCTTCCGCAACCCGGGGCTGGTGGCCAAGTCGATCGCGACCATCGACCACCTCAGCGAGGGTCGGGCCATCCTGGGCCTGGGCGGGGCCTGGTTCGGGGCGGAGCATGAGGCCTTCGGGATCGACTTCGGCTCCGGCTTCGGCGAGCGGCTCGATCGCATGGAGGAGGCCCTGGTCATCCTGCGGGGCCTGCTCGACGGCCAGGCGGTGACCCGCCACGGGCCGACCTACGAGACCCGCGACCTCGTCTGCGCGCCCCTCCCGGTCCAGGCCCACCTGCCGATCATGATCGGCGGCTCCGGCGAGCGGAAGACGCTCCGCTCCGTGGCCCTTCACGCCGACATGTGGAACGGCATGGGCTCCCTGGAGCTCATGCGCCACAAGGTCGACGTGCTGCGCGAGCACTGCGCGGCCGTGGGCCGGGATCCGGCCGAGATCGAGTTCAGCCTGGGTTGCAAGCTCACCATCCGTGACAGCGAGGCCGAAGCGGAGCGGGTGTGGCAGGAAGCCATGGCCCACAACCGCACCCCGCTCTCGGACGTGGAGGACGACGAGACGTTCTGGCGCGGCACGTCCGAGCAGCTCGCCGAGCGCCTCAAGCCCTACGTGGAGCTGGGCTTCCGGACCGTGATCTCCGAGCAGCCGGCGCCCTACGACGTCGAGACCCTGGAGCGCTTCATCGGTGAGGTCAAGCCGCTCGTTGAAAGGTCATGACGCATCATCTCGAAAGTCTTGGTTGACAAAGTGAAAGCCTTGCCTCACGATGTGCGAACCGACGGTCACTTCGGACCGTGGGGCGCACAAGGCGAGGATCACCATGTACGACTTCCGGATGCAGATCAACGACCCGCTGCCGAGCCTCCGGCTGCGGCTCCCCTCTGAGGAGCGGCGCCGGCGGCAGCCCCATCCCGGGCAGCGCCCCAGCCAGCCCCTGGACCTCGGGTGCGTGCGGCCGGGCGGCGGCTCCCATCCCGCGTCGCGCGGCCGCTGAGCCGGGCCTGCCGGGATGGCTCACGACGTCATCGCCACCTGCCCCGTCTGCGCCAGCGAGCTGAGCGTGACCCGGCTCCACTGCCGCAGCTGCGGCACGACCCTCGAAGGCGACTTCGCGGTCGGCCGCTTCGGGCGCCTGAGCCGCGACCAGATGGCCCTCCTCGAGAGCTTCCTCCGCTCGCGCGGCAACCTGCGTGAGATGGAGCGGGAGCTGGGCATCAGCTACCCCACGGTCCGGGCCCGGGTCGACGCCCTGGTCCGGGCCCTGGGCTTCGGCGAGGCGGGCGCGCCAGGCGAGGTGGATGAGCCCGTCGAGACGCCCAGCTCGGATGCGGCGGCCCGGCGCGAGATCCTGGAGCGCGTCGGCCGGCACGAGATCAGCGCCGAGGCCGCCGCCGCGGCCATCCGGGCCCTGACCGGTGAGAGCGCCTCATGACCGCGCCGAGCGAGACCCACCAGGACCCGAACGAGGAGGCCCATGGCGCCACGGCCCAGCCCGGCGGCACCCAGGTCGGCGAGGCCCAGGCCGGCGAGGGCGCGGTCGAGCGGATCGCACACGTCATCGGGGCCCAGGGCCGGCTCATCGTCCGCCTGGCCGAGGGCGAGGTGGTGCTGCACGGCGTGGACGGCGAGACGGTGACCGTGGTCGACCGCAGCGGGAGGCGGGATGTCGTGACCCGTCGCGGCCCGGGCCTCCTGGAGGTCGGCACGCCGAATGACCTGCCACCCACCGCGGGCGGGGGATCGCCCGGCCGGCTGGCGGGCGCCCTCACCTTCCGCGTCGGGCGTCAGCCTCGGGCGGACCTCGACATCCAGGTACCGCGCGCGGCCAGCGTGGACGTGATCCTGGTCAGCGCCTCGGTCCAGGCCGGCGGCCTGGCCGGCGAGCAGCACTACAAGACCGTGTCCGGCGACGTCGTCGTCAACGACGCTGCGGGCGGCCCCATCCAGGCCGAATCGATCTCCGGCAACGTCATCGTGCGGGGCCGGGGTCGTCTCGCCGTGCGGGCCAAGACGATCTCCGGCGACGTCGAGGTGGCGGCCGGCGAATTCGAGGCGTTGCAGGCCCAGACGACGAGCGGCGACGCCCGTCTCAGCGGTGTCCTGCGCACGGGGGAGCACCGCATCGACACCATCAGCGGCTCCGCGCTCCTGGCCACCGGGGGCGGCGTGACCGTGGTCGCCCGGACGATCTCCGGCGACGTCGCCACCAACCTGCCGCATCGGGCGACCGGCGGGTTCGGCCGGCGGACGCTGGTCATCGGCGACGGGACGGCCCGCCTGACCTTCCACTCGATGTCCGGCGACCTCGACGTGAGCGGTCTGCCGACCCCTGTCCCGAGCCCGGCCGACGAGGCGCAGGCGCCGATCGAGACGGCTCCGACCGAAGCGGCGGCCCCTCGGCCGACGGCGATCTCGGTCGACCCGCTGGGCGAGCAGCGCCTGGCCATCCTCCAGGCCCTCGAAGGCGGCGAGATCGACGTCGACGAGGCCGGACGGCGGCTGGCCAGCCTGGAAGCCGGGTCATGAGCGAGGCCCTGGAGCAGCTCCTCCGTCTGGTGGCCGAGGGCAAGCTGACGCCCGAGGAGGCGGCACCCCTGGTGGCGGCCCTGAGCGAGCTGCCCAAGGCGGACGGTCAGGCCGAGGCGACGCAGGGATCCCAGCCGTCCGGGGCCGCAGGGCTGGCGACCCGGGTGCCCCGCCACGTCCACATCGAGGTCCGCGACCACGGTCGTCAGGCGATCAACCTGCGGGTCCCGCTGGCCCTCGGCCACGCCGCGGTACGCATGGTGCCCGGGCTCGCCTCCGACTACGTGCAGCGGGTGCGGGAGGCTCTCGATGCTGGTCTGGCGGGCCCCATCGTCGACGTCGTCGACGATGACGGCGACGGCGTCCGGATCAGCCTGGACTGAGGCGGCCGATGTCCACCTTCGTCGCTGGCCTGCGCTCGAGCGCCCTCCTTCGGCCCCTTCGCAACACCAGCTTCCGGGACTTCTGGCTGGGCCAGGTGCTCGTCTCCTCGACGGGCGACCAGATCACGCTGGTGGCCCTCACCTGGCTGGCCCTCGAGCTGACCGATTCAGGCCTC
This sequence comes from Candidatus Limnocylindrales bacterium, assembly GCA_036278755.1. Classification (GTDB taxonomy): domain Bacteria; phylum Chloroflexota; class Limnocylindria; order Limnocylindrales; family CSP1-4; genus DASUKL01. The sequence goes on from DASUKL010000077.1 coordinate 10,124, forward strand.
GCACTGGGCGCGGTGCTGACCGCCGCGGCCATCCCGCGGGCCCTCCTCATGCTCGTCGGCGGGGCGGCCAGCGACCACTGGTCGCCGCGCTCCGTCATGCTCGTCACGAACGCCGTGCGCGGGGTCGTGACCGCTGCCCTGGGCGTCCTGGTCCTGACCGGTGAGCTGCAGTTCTGGCAGCTGCTGATCCTGGCCGCCTCGTTCGGGGTCATGGACGCCTTCTTCTACCCCGCCGAGAGCTCCATCGTGCCCGGGCTCGTGCCCTCCGAGGCCCTCGAGCCGGCCAACGCCCTGGCCCAGGGGACGATGCAGCTGGCGGGCCTGATCGGCCCGGCCGTGGGCGGCATCCTCGTCGCCGCCGTCTCGACCGCGCCGGCGTTCCTCCTGGATGCGGTCACCTTCCTGGTGGGCGTCCTGGCCCTGGCCCGAGTCCACTACGTCCGACCGACCAGCCCCGCCGCCCACGATCCCCAGGCCGAATCCGGCACGGTATCCGGGGGCCCGGCCGGGGGCCGTCTTCTGAGCACGATCCGAGCCGGCTTCAGGTACGCCTGGGACGACCGCGGCCTGCGGGCCATCCTGATCATGATCGCGGCCGTCGACTTCGCCTTCATCGGGGCCATCGCGGTGGGCCTGGCCTGGCTGGCCGACACGCGCTTCGGCGGCGCGGCCGACTTCGGCTTCATGCTCGCGGGCTGGAGCGGCGGGGCCCTCCTGGGGGCGATCGTGGCCGGCTCGGTGGGCCAGGTCCGGCGCGCGGGGGTCATGCTCATCGTCATCATCGGCGCCATGGGCCTGGGCCTGGGGCTCATCGGGCTGGCGCCCAGCGCCGGCCTCATCATCGGGGTCCTGGGGCTCATGGGTCTGGGCAACGGGTTCGTGAACGTCACGGCCATCGCCGGGCTCCAGCGGCGGGTGGAGCCGAGGATGCTGGGGCGGGTGATGAGCCTGGTCATGCTGGCCTCGACCGGCCTCTCGCCGATCTCGCTGGCCGTCGCGGGCCCGCTCGTCGAGGCCGATACGGTGCTCTACTTCCTGGCCTGCGGGGCGATCGTCGTGATCGCCACGGCGGTCGGGCTGCGACTGGGGGCCGGAGACTACTTCGAGCCACGGCCGGAGCCGCCCGGGGCGAGCGTCAGCGCTGCCAAAGTGGACCTGGAGGCCACGGAGCGGCGACCGGGGGTCACCGCCGGCTAGCCGCCGTCACTCGGGCGGCGCCTACGTGCGGTCCATCGGACGCCTGTTGCTGTTCCGCTGGGCGTGACGCTGAGGGAACGAGCCCCGATCCGGGCGGTCGCTGTCCCGCTGAGCGCGACAAGCGGCGCATGGGCCCCCGTCACGGTCGGCGGTCGTGCCGCCGACCGTGACGTTGGACGACGGAGGCCAGACCTCCATGGGCAGGTGTCACGCTCGCCGTCACGGCGGGCGATCGCTGGGCATCCCGATCGTCGCTTGTCACGCCGCCCGGGACGCCGCCCCGCCTCCCATCCCCTCGAACGTCGCTTGTCACGCCGGGCGCGACAGCGTCCAGGCAGCGCCGCCCGCGGTCCGCTCGGCGCTGGTGATCGGGCTCGGCGCTGGTGATCGGGCTCGGTGGTGATCGGGCTCGGTGGTGATCGGGCTCCGCCTTCCGGTCCGCCGGCTCTCGTTCCAGTTCCCCGAGCGTCACAGCTGGCGAACGAGCTCCGATCCGTGGCCCTCCGCAGCGAAACGGGAGCTCAGCGGCGCTCAGCCCTAGGGGGCGGCCAGGGCGCTGCGGATGCCGTCGATGGCCCCCGTCCCCACGGCCTTGGAGCCGCCGACCACGAGGGCTCGCGGCGGGTCGAGCCGCACGATGGCCTGGCTGACCACCGCGGGCAGGACGTCGCTCTGGGTCAGCAGGAGCGGCACGTCCTGTCCCCCGGCCGCGGCGGAGCCGGCCAGGGCGTCGGGGAAGTCCTGGCCCGTGGCCACATAGACCTGGGGCTGCCCGGTCGGGAACAGGCCGGCGATGAGGGCCGAGGTCGCATAGCGGTTCGCCCCGCCCACGCGCTGGACCTTGGCCCCAGGCAGGACAGCCTGGACCTGTTTGGCCACGCCTGAGGCGATGGCCGCGCCCTGCCCGACGATGACCACCGTGGCCGGCTTGAGCCGCTTGAGCTCGTTCGAGGTCGCCGCCGAGAGCGTCGTGGGAGCGGTGAGGAGCACCGGCCCGCCGCCGTGGTCTGCGGCCGGTCCGGCCGAGAGGGCGTCGGCGAAGGCCTGGCCCGTGGCCAGATAGGCGACCGGGGCGCCCGAGGCGAAGGCCGTCTTCGAGACGGCGGCCGCGGTGGCGTAGCGATCCGCGCCGGCGATCCGCGTCACCCCGCCCGGGGCATAGGCACCCAGGGCGTGGAGGACAGTGTCCGAGACGGCCTTCTGCCCGCCGACGACGACGATCTTGTCGGGCTTGAGGCGTTTGAGCTCGGTGGCCGTGTCGGTCGGGATGGAGGTCGGGGTGACGAGGAGCATGGCCGTCGAGGCCTGGGCTGCCAGGGTGCCCCCGGCCAGGGCGTCGGGATAGTCGGTGCCGGTGGCCACATAGACCACGGGCGGACCTGCGGCCACGGTGGCTCGAGAGACGGCGGCCGCCGTGGCGTAGCGGCTGGTGCCGGCCAGGCGGAGGACGCCGAAGGAGGCGGCGATGGCATCCCAGAATCCGGGCTGGCCGCGCTCGTAACCGAGGGCCCAGATGCCGCCGCCGGCGAGGTCGTGGGAGACGACGAGGGCCCACTTCGCGCGCAGGCTGCGGCCGTTGTCGTAGTACGTCTCCGACCAGGCCTTGGTGGTCGGGTCCTGGACGGCGAACCAGGGCGACTGTTCGACGCTGTCATAGCCGATCGTCGTGCCGGCCGGGATGTCGCCCACGTCGGTGCGGGGGATGAAGGCGTAGCCAGAGCCGTCGGTGGGGGCATGGGCGGCGCCCGAGGTGGTGGGCCAGGTCATGCCGTAGAAGGGCAGGCCGAGGAGGACCCGGTCGGCGGGCACGCCCAGGGAGGCATACTCGGCCAGGCTCCAGGTCAAGCTGAGGCCGCTCCCGGTGCGGTTCAGCGGCGAGATGCTGCCGGCCGGACTGCTGCCGGACGAGCGGTATGCGTAGCCCATGAGGAAGGCCCGGTCGGCCCCGGCCTTGATGGCCGCCGCGGCCATCTGGCCGCCCGAGACGTTGGCGTTGGTGGCCACGCTCACCCGGGCCGCGGGGTTCTTGGCCCGCAGCGCGGCGCGGACCTTGCCGACCCAGGCGGCGTAGGCCGGGAAGTCGGCGTTGTGGAGGTTCTCGACGTCAAGGTCGACGCCGTCCACCCCGCGCTCGGTGACGATCGTGGCGATGGCCGAGACGGCCATGGCCTGCGCCGTGGGATCCGAGAAGAAGGCGGTGTTGTGGGCCAGACCGAAGGAGGTCACGGTCAGGTCGACGCGCACGCCTTGCGCGTGCGCGTGGGCGATGATCGCATCGGCCAGGGGACCGGTGACCGTGCTGTAGCCGTTGGACCCAGGGTTGATCGTGCCGTCGCCGTTGAGCGTCACCGCGTACAGGGCGATGTCGGTCAGAAGGTCGTAGTGGAGGCTGGCATCGGTGCCGCTGTCGATCTCCCAGTAGGGCAGGAAGCCGTACATCTCGGCACTCAGCCGATGGGCGAACTGGCTGGGCTTGAGGGGGGCGTTGGTGGCCGCGGCGACCGGGGAGGGCCCGCCCGGGAGGTCGTCCAGGCCGGCTAGACCGGGCAGGGCCGTGGCGGACGGCACCACCGTCAGGGCTATGGCCAGGGCCAGGCTGAGGGTCAGGAGGAAGAGACGGTGGACGGAGCTGCGGTGGCTCGGCATCGACGAGACCTCCGGTCGCTGGGACGCAGGGACTGCCGCGGTTCCGGCATGCTGGGGAGCCGGCTGGGGGTCGCGGCGTAGCGCGCAGCCTACCCAACCTGCCCCGAGCCTGGGAACCGGCCCGATGGTCCGGGGGGCCGGAGCATGGATCCCGTTCCGGGGGACGTGACGCTGAGCGATGGGGCTCGCATCCCGGTAGCTGCCGTCACGCGCATCCCAGCTGCCGTCACGCGCATCCCGGCCGGCTGCCGTCACGCGCAGGCCGGCTGCCGTCACGCGCATCCCGGCCGCTGCCGTCACGCGCAGCGGGACAAGCGGCGAACGAGCCCCTGCCCGGTCGTCGGTCGTACCGCCGGCCGTGACGATGGACCGATGAGGCCCGGTCTCAGTGGTTAGATGTCCCGCTGGCCGAGACGGCTACCGACCGCTGGGCATCCCGATCGTC
>DASUKL010000078.1:0-33300 GCA_036278755.1 Candidatus Limnocylindrales bacterium
GCCCGGCGGCCACGACGATGACCAGGACCACGAGGAGGGCCAGCCAGCGCAGCCAGCGCCGCCTCGGCGGCGCGTCGAGATCGTCGATGAGGGTCATGACGCGAACGTAGGCCGCTCGCATGAGAGGGTACTGAGAGATCCAGGGACTCCAGGCGGCGCCCGGGTCGGCCCCGATCCGGCACCCTCGGCCTCGATCCGGCCCCTCGGCCTCGCTCGGGCGCCGCAGCCTCGGGTGAGCCCCGCTAGCCTCGATCCGGCCCCTCGGCCTCGGGTGAGCCCCCTGGCCTCGATGCGGCCCCTGATCCTCGCCGGCCCCACGGCCCCCGATCTCTGGCCAAACAGTGCGGTTTCGGCACCCTTATGCCTGAGCCCCTCGACCACCACCAGGTCTTGGCCACGCCGGAGCCCTTCTCAAGACCCGTTCGAGTCAGATCCGTGGCCATACCATCCGCCCAGCGCGGGTATGGCCGCGATCAGGACGTCTCCGGAGGCTCAGGGGGCGACGACCCGGACCCGTTCGGATATAACTCGTCGCTGGCGGAGTATCTGGCCACGGTCGGGCCCTTCCGGACCCTCCACCCCAGGCGCGCCTCGGATAAGGCGCCGTGGGCAGCGTGTTTGGCCACGACCGGGAGCGCGTGGCCGTCCAGCCTGGCCAAAGGCGCCGCCGGCGACCTATTTGGCCAAGACCGGGCCGAGCCTCGCCTCGAACGGACTCAGCTGCCCTCGGCGAGACCCCGCAGCCGGACCTCGAATCGGGCCCCGCCCAGCGCGCTGGCGCCGACCGCGATCGTGCCCCGATGGGCCTCGCTGATCCAGCGGGCGATGGCTAGGCCCAGGCCGCTGCCACCATCGGAGCCGGGCGCCCGCCAGAAGCGGTCGAAGACGTGGGCCCGGTCGGCTTCGGGGATGCCCGGCCCATCGTCGACCACCTCGAGCGTGGCCAGGCCCTCGTCCGAGCGGACGCGGACCGCGACCTGACCGCCGGTCCGGCCGTGGCGCACGGCGTTGTCGACGAGGATCGTCACCAGCTGGCGGAGGCGGCCCGGGTCGCCCCGCAGGGGCGCCGCGCTGGGGTCGAGGTAGAGCCGGACCCCACGCGTCGCGGCCAGCGCGGCCAGGGCGTTCATGGCCTCGACCGTGACCTCGGCCAGGTCCACCGGTTGGGCCTCCAGCTGGACGGCGCCCGAGTCGGCCCGGGCCAGGAGGAGCAGCTCATCCACCAGCTCGGTCATGTGGCGGCTCTCGGCATCGATGTCGTCGAGGGCATCGCCCACAGCGGCCACCGGCTCCTGGGGGTGGCGGCGAAGGTGCTCCACGCTGGCCCGCACGACGGCCAGGGGCGTCCGCAGCTCATGGCTGGCGTCGGCCGCGAACTCCCGCTGGTGGCGCAGCGATTCGCGGATCGGCACCAGGGCCCGGCCGGCGTAGACCGCCCCGCCGGCCATAGCCACGCCCAGGGCGATGATCCCGCCCAGGCCCAGGATCAGCACCAGCAGGTCGAGGGTCCGCTGCTCGGCGCTTCGATCGCCCACGACCTGGACCACGAACGTCTGCCCGCCGGCCAGGACCGGCTCACTCAAGACGCGGCTGGGCGTCTGGCCCAGGGTCACCTCGCGGACGTCCAGCCTGCCCTGACGGGCGGCGGTCAGGCCGCTCGTCACGGGCAGGCCCAGCCGCAGCTCCACCGACGAGGCGAAGACCCGGCCGTCAGGCGCGACGACGATGGCGAAGGTGCCCGAGGCCGGGCCGCCGAAGGTCAGGGCCAGTGGGCCGCGGTCAGCCAGGAACGGGTCCGCCCGGAGGCCGTCGGCCACGATCTGGGCCCGCTGGACCAGTTGATCGGTGCCCGCCGAGTCGAGCACGCCGCGGACCGCGACATAGAGCGCTCCGCCCAGGGCCACGAGGATGGCCAGGGTGATGAGGCCGCTCCAGGCCACAAGCTGCCAGCGGACGCGATGGAGCAGCCGGGCATCGGGGAGGCGCTCCGCCTTGTCCTCGGCGGTCACGAGGGCAGCGCCAGGCGGTAGCCCACCCCGCGGACGGTCACGATCCGCTCGGCCGCGTCGCCCAGTTTGGCCCGCAGGTAGTGGACGTAGGTGTCCACCGCATTGAGGGTCACCGCCACGCCGGAGGGCCAGGCATGATCCAGCAGCTGATCCCGGCTCAGGACCTGGCCTGCATGCCGGAGCAGGCATTCGAGGAGGGCGAACTCGCGCGGGCTGAGCTCTACGGGCCGGCCGGCCACGGTCACCAGGCGGCTGCCCTCGTCGAGGACGATGGGCCCGTTCACCAGCCGGCCCACCTCGGGCGAGGGCAGGCTTGCCGCCCGTCGGACCAGAGCCCGCAGGCGCGCCGCCAGCTCGTCATAGGCGAACGGCTTGACGAGGTAGTCGTCGGCCCCGGAGTCGAGGCCCAGGACCCGGTCGCCGACCGTGTCCCGGGCGGTCAGCATGAGGATCGGCAGACGGGCCCCGGCCGCGCGCAGCCGGCGGGCCACCTCGAGCCCCGAGCCGTCAGGCAGGCCGATGTCGAGGACGATGGCATCGAGCCCCGGCAAGCGGGCCAGATCGAGCCCCGTCCGGGCATCGAGGGCGGACTCCACGACGTGGCGGTCCTCCTCCAGCATCCGCCGTAGGATCCGATTGAGGCGTCGATCGTCCTCGACGATCAGGATGTGCACGGGTCGCCCCTCCGGGTCATGGCCTGCGGTGCCAGGCTGGGACCCGTTCGAGCCCCCTGGCGCCGCCTGCGAGCCGCCCCGATGCTAGGCCGGGCCGCTGTGACCTGCCTGAGAGCCCCGCGCCTCGCCCGCGGGCCCGACCGGCCGAGGCGCGCCCCGCTCGGCTTAGGCGCCCCGCTCGGCTTAGGCGCCCCGCCCGGCTTCGGTGCTCGCCTCGGCCGCACCGCGCAGGGCCAGCTCGACGAGCGTGGCGTGGGAGACGCCGGTCGCGCCCCGTGCCGCCCAGGGTCGGGCGTGGCGCAGGTAGGCCGTGCCGGCGATGTCGAGGTGGACCCACGGCACGGTCCGGAACTCGCGCAGGAACATGCCGCTCTTGATGAGGCTCCCCTCCGCGCCGAACGAGTTGCGGATGTCGGCGTACCAGCTGTCCATGTCCTTGCGGTACTCGTCGGCGAAGGGGATGCGCCAGATGCGCTCGCCCTGGGCCGCGCCGGCCGCCACGACGTCGTCCCACCACGCATCGGACGTCCCGAAGCCGCCGGTCACCATGTCGCCGAAGGCCCGGGCCACGGCCCCCGTGAGGGTCGCCACGTCGACCAGGTGGGTGGCTCCCAGGCGCTCGGCATAGGTCATCGCGTCGCCCAGGATGAGACGGCCCTCGGCGTCCGTGTTGTTGACCTCGACCGACATGCCGTTGAGGGCCCGGACGACGTCGCCGGGTCGGGTGGCGTGGGAGCCGGGCATGTTCTCCACGGCCGGCGCCAGGGCCAGCAGCGGCAGGTCGGGGGCCAGGGCGTGGGCCGTGGCGATGGCGCTGATGACCGTGCAGGCACCGGTCTTGTCCATCTTCATCTCTTCCATCCGGTCGGCCGGCTTGATGCTGATGCCGCCCGAGTCGAAGGTCACGCCCTTGCCCACGAGGGCCAGCAGCCGGCCCCGGGCATCGCGGGCCTCCCCTGCCCCGGCCCGCATGACGATGAGGCGCGGCGGCACGTCCGAGCCCCGGCCCACGGCCATGAACATGCCCATCCCCAGCTCGGTCGCCTGCTCCGGGCCCAGGACGTCGATCTGGAGGCCGCTGGCCCGGGCGATGGCCGTGGCCTCGTCGGCCAGGACCTCGGGGCTGATGTCGTTACTGGCCCGCTGGGCCAGGGTCCGGGCCCGCTCGGCGCCTTCGCCCAGGATGCGGCCCCGCTCGGCGGCGGCACCAAGGACCGCCATGTCGCCGCCGGGGGCGACGAGGATCAGCTCATCGAGCGCCGGCGGACCGTCCGGGCGCGCCTGGCGGTAGATCGCGGCCGGGTCGTAGGCGCCCTCCACGACGCCCCGGACGACGAGCATGGCCAGCGCCTCACGGCCGAGCTCGGGCGACGTGGCGTCAGGCAGCAGCACGGCTAAGCGGCGCACGGCCAGCCCGGCCAGGCGGCGCTCGGCCACGGCCCCGTAACGGTAGGCCACGAGCTGGTCGAGGTCGCCGGCCGGGCCCACGCCCAGGGCCTGGATCCAGGCCGCGCCCAGGCCGGTAGCCCGGACCACGACGCCCGACCAGCGCTCGTCCTTCAGCTGACCCAGATCGCGGTGGGCGGCCAGGGCGCCGTCGAGGCGACGATCGAGCTCGCCGAACGCCTCACTGGGCGCTCCACCCGCCAGGGGGATGGTCAGGACATCGGCGGCGACCTCCCAGGGCTGGGCATCGACGACTCGGATCTGCATCGGGACCGGCTCCTTCGGTGGACGACCAGGGGTTCGGTGGACGACCAGGGGTTCGCTGGACGACCAGGGGCTGTCGGGGCCGCATGGGCGATCGCGTCACAAGGTCGGATGGGGGCCCGGGGAGACGGCCGCAACGATGCGGCGGCAGCGGGCCGACGGTCAGCAGGCGGCAGTCAGTGTACCGCCAGGGCAGCGTCGGTGAGCCGCCCCCGGGCCACGTCGATGTCGATCAGGGCCTGGGTCAGGCCGCTCTGGGCGATGTCCCCGACGATCACCACCAGGCCCTGGGTGTCCTTGGGCAGGGCGGCTTTGGCCGTGTCGAGGGCCGTGATGGCCGAGCGTAGCGAGGCCGTCACCCGACCGTGCGACGCGGCCAGCAGCTTGTAGACCTTCTGGAGGGCCAGGTCGTAGCTCCGATCCAGGCCGATCCAGGCGTCGATGGTCGAGGTGTCGGTGCCGACATCGGCCAGCTGGTCGCGGATGTCGCCGGCCTGGTCGAGCGTACTGAGGGGCTTCTCGAGGGCCGACAGGGCCTGGTTGTACCTGCCGGCGCTGCCCAGCTCGGCGGCGACGATCGTCTGCTGGTCGTGGCTGGTCAGGAGGTCCATGAGGCGTATCGTCGGCACGGCCCGGGCCGACACCGTGGCCCAGTCGCTGGCCACGGGCGAGACGGCATGGATGGCCGCGTCGATGGTGGTCAGCCGCTGGCGCGTGCCGCCGCCGAGGGCGCTCGCGTCCGGTCCATAGGGCAGGGCCCGGAAGGCCGCCGCCAGCTGACTGGCATAGCGCTCGCTATCCAGGACCAGCTGGTCACCCGCATCGAGGGCCGCGGTCACCTTGTCACTCTCCCTGTCGCGGAGGGCCACGAGGGCCTTCCGGCCCAGGTCGGAGAGCTGCGCCACCTGCTGCTGAAGGGCCACGATGCCGGTCCGGAAGGCCACGATCCGGGGCGCCATCTGGGCATCGGCCCGAGCCGTGAGCTCGGGCCGGCTGGCATCGCCGGGCGGGTGGGCGGCACCTTGGATGACGCCCGCCGAGCCGACGCTGATGGCCAGCGCGACGAGGACCCACAGCACGGCCCGGCCGGCCGCGACCAGGGCCGAGCGCAGGGCCGCAAGGTGCACGGGCAGGACAGCGCTGCGCATCGGCCGCAGTCTACCCGTCGGCCTGACTACCATCCCCGACGATGGAGCCGATGAGGAAGCCGACGCCGGAGGCCACGCCCTCGCCACTGGCCGTCTTCCGTTCCCTGCCCAAGGCCGAGCTGCACCTCCACCTCGATGGCGCCCTGCGGCCGGCCACGGCCCTCGAGCTAGGGCGCGAGCGGCGGCTGCCCGAGCTCGCGGGGCTCGACCTCCATGCGGTCCGGCGCCGCCTCGAGGCGCCCCTGCCCTGCCGCGACCAGGCCGAGCTGCTGCGGGCCTTCGACCTGCCGGTGGCCATCCTCCAGGACGCCGAGAGCCTGGCCCGGGTCGCCCGCGAGCTCGTCCTCGACCTCGCCGCCGACGGCATCGTCTACGCCGAGATCCGCTGGGCCCCCGGGCTCCACACGCGGCGCGGCCTGAGCCTGCGCGACGGCATCGCCGCCGTCGTCGACGGGGTCAGGGCCGGCGTCGCGGCCGTCGCCGACGTCGCGGCCGTCGCCGGCGTCGCGGCCCCGCCCACCGACACGGCTTCCGCGGCCGCTGCCGACGCTTCAGCCTCGGCGCGACGCTCGGACGGGATCCCGCCCATCGCCGTGCGCCTCATCGCCGTGGCCATGCGCTCGGCCGAGCTCGAGGTCAGCGAACGGGTCGCCCGGGCGGCCGTCGACCGGCTCGCCGACGGCCTTACCGGCTTCGACCTGGCGGGGCCGGAGGCCGCCTTCCCTGACGTCCGGCCCCATGCTCCAGCCTTCGCCATCGCCCGCTCGGGCGGCCTGGGCATCACCGTCCACGCCGCCGAATGGGGCGGGGCCGACCAGGTCCGGCGGGCCCTGGCCATCGATCCCTGGCGCATCGCTCATGGCGCGCCGGCGGCCGACGATCCGGCCCTCATGGCCCTGCTGCGCGAGCGCGACATCACCCTCGACGTCTGCCCCACGAGCAACTGGCAGGCCGGCCTCGTGCCTCGCCTGGCCCTCCACCCCCTCCCCCGCCTGATCGCCGCGGGCGTGCCGACCAGCCTCTCGACCGACGATCCGACCGTCAGCGCCGTGACGCTCAGCGAGGAATACCGGCGGGCCCACGACATCCTGGGCCTCGACCTGCCGACGCTCGCGGCGCTCGACCGCCAGGCCCTCCGGGCAGCCTTCTTGCAGCACGACGAGACCCTGCGGGCTGCGCTCCAGGAGCGCCTCGAGACCTACCTCCAGGCCACGGCCGGCTGGCAGGCTTGAGGCCCCGGCAGGGCGGCCGCAGGGGTGCGGTCAGGCCTCCCGACTGGTGTCCCCGGCCAGGGCCGCAAGGGCCCGTTCCAGGCCCGCGGCGTCGGCCGCGACGACCGTCGGCCGATCCCCGGCGTCGGCGGCCTCGACCTCGTCCGCACTGGTCACCCCGGTCAATATGAGGATCGACCGAGCGCCCACCCGGCGGGCCGCGGCGATGTCCGTGCGCAGCCCGTCGCCGACCACGACCGCCTCCCGGACCGGACGCCCGGCCAGGGCCGCGGCTGCCTCGAAGAGGTGCGGCTCCGGCTTGCCGACGACGAGGTCAGGCTCGCGGCCGGCGGCCACGGCCACCGCAGCCACCATCGTCCCCGCCCCGGCCATCAGCCCGCCCTCGGTGGGGAAGACGTGATCGCGGTTCGTGGCCACGAAGGTCGCCCCGTCGCGCACGGCCGCCGCGGCCACGCTCAGGCGTTCGTAGCTCAGGGCGAAGTCCACTCCGACGACCAGCGACCCAGGGCCCGCCGCCAGGCCGTGCCGGGTGGGGGCCAGGACGCGCAGCCCGACGTCCCGCAGCTCGCGCCCGAGGCCCGGTCCACCGAGGACCATGGTCCGTCCCGAGGCGCACCAGCGCGGCCTGTCGCCGGCCAGGACGAGGGCCGTGGCCCGGGCCGCGGTGACGATGCGCCGTGCGTCGACCGGGGCGCCCAGGGCCGCCAGGCGGGCGGCGTACTCGGCCCGGTGAGCCCGCGAATTGTTGGTGGCGTAGACGATGAGGTCGCCGGCCGCGGCGCGCCGGGCGAGGGCCGCGGCCACCCCGGGTACGGGCTGACGGCCGCGGTAGACGACGCCGTCGAGGTCGACGATGAGGAACACGGCCAGATGGTAGGGCCCGCCAGCGCCCAGCCGCCGCGGGGGGCCCCGCGATGGCCCCCCAGGCGCCTCGCGGAGGTCGACCCCATCCGTCCGGCTCCAGGCCCCGGGCGGACGAGCCAGGCCCTGGACATCGGCCGATGAACCGCCACCGACCCGGACGCTCACCGCTGCCCCGGAGCCGGCTGGGCAACCAGCCGCTGGCCGCCACGGAGCTGCTGCTGGTGGACGGCAACAACCTCCTCCATCGGCTGGCCGGCGGCCCCGTCCCGGCCGCTCTCCACCAGCTGATCGGCCGCTTGCGCGCGGCGCTGCCGGATCACGTCCGAGCGATCGTCGTGCTCGACGGGCCGCCCGATCCCGGTGCCCCCTTCGCCCAGCGCATCGGTCCCCGCCTCGAGGTGCGCCACGCCGGACGCCGCGACGCGGACTCGGTCATCGTCGAGCTGCTCCGCGACCGGGCGGGCGGGGAACGGGGCGCGGTGCTCGTGGTGACGGACGACCAGGGTCTGGGCCAGCGGGTCCGCAGCAGCGGCGGCGTGGCGCGACCCCTGGACTGGTTCCTGGCCCTCCTGGACCAGGCCGGCACGACGCCTGGCCCGCGGCCGCCCAGCGTCGCGGGTTCGCCGCCCCCGATCGCCGCGGACATGGACGAGGCCCGCGGATCGCAGCCCTGGCGACCTGGCCGGGGCGCCACCCGCAAGCGGGGCAACCCCCGCCGCGCGCCGCGCCATCGCTCATGAGCGGTATCATCCGGCCGTGTCAGGCAGCATCCAAGCCGGTGTCGGCGGGGCGTGGGACCAGATCCTCACGATCCTCCAGAACATCATCGTCCCCGACTGGAACGACTGGATCGCCATGCTCCCCATCGCTGTCATCGTCGGTGTCCTGGGGCCGATCCTGACCCTCATCGCCCTGGGCTGGTTCCATCACCTCATGACCCGTCGCCGAGGCCGGGTGCGGCTGGCCGAGCCGGCCCCGCGGCCCGCGCCCCTGGGCCCTGACGGCAGCCCCCAGGTGCCGGCCAACGTGCCCTACTGCTCGACCGACGGCCTGCTCTACCCGGCCCGAGCGCGCAGCTGCGAGGTCTGCGGCCAGGAGCTGAGCGTGCGCTGCCCGGTCGATGACACGCTGCGCCCGGCGAGCGATCCGCTGTGCCGCACCTGCGGCACGAAGTACGTCCTGGGGGCCGCTGCCACGGCCCTCACGGTCCGCCGTCCGTCCGGTCCACCCGAGGGCGGCGCGGCCGTCGCCTGACTCATCGGCGGGCGCGCGCCGAACCCTACGCCAGCAGCAAGGAGTCGCCGCCCGTGGCCGAGATGTCGCTCTACCTCTTCACGATGGGCGGCCTGTGCCTGCTCTTCGCCTTCGCCTTCCACGTGGCCCACACGACGCTCCTGGCCCAGGTCCGGGGCGGGGTCGCCCGGCTGGGCCTCGTGCCGGCCGGGGCGACGACCGGGGCCAGCGCGGGGGGCAGCGTCAGCCTGGGCGGGCTGGGCGGGGCTCGAGCAACGGACCACACCGCCACGGCGGGCTCCATCGCCCTCGTCGGGACCTACGCCGCCTGGGCCCTCATCGGACTCTCGATGCTCCTCCGGGCGATCATCGTGGGCCGCGGTCCGTGGGGCAACATGTACGAGTTCGCGGTGGCCTTCGCCTGGGGCATCACCACGGGCTACCTCTTCCTCCAGCGGCGCTACCCCATCCGGGCCCTCGGCTTCCTGCCCCTGGGGGTGGCCCTCTTCCTGGTCGGCTACGCGGCCACCTTGCCCTCGACCATCGAGCCGCTCGTGCCGGCCCTCGACAACGCCCCGCTGCTGACCGTCCACGTGGCCATGGCCATGCTGAGCTACGGCATCTTCGCCACCAGCTTCGGGGCCGCCGTGGCCTACCTGGCCCAGGGTCCCGAGGACCGCTACGCCTGGCTGCCCTCCCACCGCACCCTCGACGAGGTGGCCTACCGGGCCGTCATCATCGGCTTCCCCATCTTCGCCACGATGATCATCCTGGGCTCTTACTGGGCGTCCATCGCTTGGGGCCGCTACTGGGGCTGGGACCCCAAGGAGACCTCGGCCCTCGTGACCTGGCTCATCTACGCGGTCTACCTCCACGCCCGCAATGCCCGGGGCTGGGCTGGTCGCCCGGCCGCGCTCATCCTCGTGGTCGGCTTCGCGGCCATCATGTTCACCTTCTTCGGCAATCTCTACTTCAGCGGCCTGCACGCCTATTCCGGCCTCAGCTGAGGTCTGTCGGGAGCTAGGGACGTGAGCTTCAACGACAACGTCGGCCTCGACACCTCACAGGTCGAGGATCTCCGCGGCTCCAGCCGCTTCGGCGGCCGTACCGGCGGCGCGGTGGCCGCAGGGGGCGGCGGCATCGGGGTCATCCTCCTGCTCGTCTACGCCCTCCTGGGCGGCGGGGCCGGGAGCACCGACACCGGCGGCCTGGGCAGCCTCCTCGACCAGACCATCGGCGGCACGGGCGGCGCCGCGGCCGACGGCGGCAGCCTCGCCGCCGACTGCCAGACCGGCGCCGACGCCAACGCCCGCCAGGACTGCCGCATCGTCGGCTACGTCAACAGCGTCCAGGCCTACTGGAGCCAGGAGTTCGCCGAGGGCGGCTCGACGGCGTACGTCCCGGCCAAGACCCGCTTCTTCAGCGATCAGACCGATACCGGCTGCGGGCCGGCGACGACCGACGTGGGGCCCTTCTACTGCCCGGCCGACAAGTACGTCTACATCGACCTCGGCTTCCTCGACGAGCTGCAGACCCAGTTCGGGGCCACCGGCGGGCCCCTGGCCCAGGCCTACGTCATGGCCCACGAGTACGGCCACCACGTCCAGGACCTGCTCGGCATCCTGACCGACGCCACGAGCCAGCAAGGAGCCGAGGGCCAGTCCGTGCGCACCGAGCTGCAGGCCGACTGCTTCGCCGGGGTGTGGGCCGCCCATGCCACCCAGACGGGCTATCTGCAGCCCATCACCCAGGCCCAGATCGACGACGCCCTGAACGCCGCGGCGGCCGTCGGCGACGACCGCATCCAGTCCGAGTTCCAGGGTCAGGTCACGCCCGAGACGTGGACCCATGGCTCATCGGCCCAGCGCCAGCACTGGTTCAGCGTGGGCTATCAGAGCGGCGATCCGACCCAGTGCGACACGTTCAGCGGGAGCATCTGAACCACCACATCTTGTGGTCCCGGTAGGAGGGGGGCCGCAACATCTTGTGTTGTGCGGTTGACAGGGCGTCGCGACAGGGATAGATTCCGTCGTCTGCGGACGGACACGGGATCCGGCCCCACGACGCTCGCCGAGGCCCTTGCGAGGTGCCCCCCGAAGCGCTTCGGGACCCGCGTCCGGACCGCTGGATCAACCGCTCCGCCAGACCCGGAGCGGCCAGCCCAGAGCCGCCGGCCGAGGTCATCGGCCGGATCGGGAGGACCAAGGACCGATGCCTCGAGCCGCCACCCTCAGCTCGTCGACCGCCCTCACCGCGTCGCAGCGCCCGCGGGTCGCCGCCGCGCGGCGCCAGGGCGCCGCCGATCCCCGCTTCAGTGGCCGGGGCGTGGCCGGGCTCACCTGGGAGCGGCGCTGGACGCGGCCGGGCGTCCACCCCTACGACGAGATCGCCTGGGAGTTGCGCGCGGCCGAGATCAAGAGCGAGTCGGGTGCCACGGTCTTCGAGCAGAGGGACGTCGAGGTGCCGGCCTTCTGGAGCCAGCTGGCCACCAACGTCGTCGTCAGCAAGTACTTCCGGGGCCACATCGGGACGCCCCAGCGCGAGCATTCGGTGCGCCAGCTCATCGACCGCGTGGTGAACACCATCGCCGGCTGGGCGGCGACCCAGCACTACTTCCGCAGCGATGAGGACCTGGCCGCCTTCAAGGCCGAGCTGACGTACCACCTCGTCCACCAGAAGCTGTCCTTCAACAGCCCGGTCTGGTTCAACGTCGGGGTCGAGCCCGCCCCGCAGTGCTCGGCCTGCTTCATCAACTCGGTCGAGGACACGATGTCCAGCATCATGGACCTGGCCAAGACCGAGGCCATGCTCTTCAAGTACGGCTCCGGGGCGGGGGTCAACCTCTCCCCCATCCGGGGCAGCCGCGAGAAGATGTCGGGCGGCGGCATCGCCAGCGGCCCGGTCAGCTTCATGAAGGGCTTCGACGCCTTCGCCGGCGTGGTCAAGTCGGGCGGCAAGACCCGCCGGGCGGCCAAGATGGTCATCCTCGACGCCGACCACCCCGACGTCCTCGAGTTCATCGCGTCCAAGGCCCGCGAGGAGAAGAAGGCCTGGGCCCTCATCGAGGCCGGCTACGATCCCTCCTTCACCGGCGAGGCCTACGGCTCGGTCTTCTTCCAGAACGCCAACCACTCCGTGCGGGTCACGGACACGTTCATGGAGACGGTCGAGCGCGACGGCCCCTGGCAGACCCGCGAGGTCACCACCGGCGAGACGGCGGCCACGTATCGCGCCCGCGACATCTTCCGGGCCATGGCCGACGCCGCCCACCTGTGCGGCGATCCGGGCATCCAGTACGACTCCACGATCAACGACTGGCACACCTGCGCCGCCACGGACCGCATCTACGCCAGTAATCCTTGCAGTGAATTCATGTTTTTGAATGACACAAGCTGCAATCTGGCCTCGTTGAATCTCATGAAGTACGTGGCCGACGACGGCGAGTTCGACGTCGAGGCCTTCCGCTACGCGGCCCGCCTGGCCATCACGGCCCAGGAAATCCTGGTCGACAACGCCGGCTATCCCACGCCCCGCATCACCGACATGAGCCATCGCTTCCGGCCCCTGGGGCTGGGCTACGCCAACCTCGGCGCCCTGCTCATGAGCCGCGGTCTGGCCTACGACTCCGACGAAGGGCGTGACTTCGCGGCCGCCGTGACCGCCCTCATGCACGGCGAGGCCTATCGCCAGTCGGCCATCGTGGCCCGCGACCACGGCGGCCCGTTCGCCGAATACCGGCGCAACGAGCAGCCCATGCTGCGGGTCATCGCCAAGCACCGCGACGCGGCCTACGCCATCCCCGAGGCTGGCGTGCCGGCGGCCATGCTGCGCGACATCCAGACCCTCTACGACGAGACGCTGGAGCTGGGCCGAGCCCACGGCTTCCGCAACAGTCAGGTCACCGTCCTCGCCCCCACCGGCACCATCGCCTTCATGATGGATTGCGATACGACCGGCATCGAGCCGGATATCGCCCTCATCAAGTACAAGAAGCTGGTCGGCGAGGGGTTCCTCAAGATCGTCAACGGGACCGTGCCGGGGGCCCTGCGCAAGCTGGGCTACTCGCCCGAGCAGGTCGAGGACATCGTGGCCTACGTCGACGCCCGCGAGACGATCGAGGGCGCCCCGGGCCTCAAGCCCGAACACCTGCCGGTCTTCGACTGCGCCTTCAAGCCGGTCAACGGCGAGCGCTCGATCCATTACATGGGCCACGTGCGGATGATGGGCGCCGTGCAGCCCTTCCTCTCGGGGGCCATCAGCAAGACCGTCAACATGCCCGAGGCGGCCACGGCCGAGGACATCGAATCGGTCTACCTCCAGGGTTGGAAGCTGGGCCTCAAGGCCATCGCCATCTATCGCGACGGCTCGAAGCGCAGCCAGCCGCTCTCCACGGGCAAGAAGCAGGGCTCGGACGCGGCCCTCTCCGAGGACGTGGCGGCGACCATCGCGGCCCTCGAGAAGGAGCTCACCGCGGCCCGGGCCGAGGCCAAGCGGCCGCACCGCCACCGCCTGCCGGCCGAGCGGACGGCCGTCACCCACAAGTTCGAGATCGCCGGCCACGAGGGCTACCTGACGGTGGGCCTCTACCCCGACGGCCAGCCCGGCGAGCTGTTCGTCAGGATGGCCAAGGAAGGCAGCACGGTGGCCGGGTTGATGGACTCCTTCGCCATCTCCGTCAGTGTGGCCCTCCAGTACGGGGTCCCCCTGCGCGACCTGGTCAACAAGTTCGCCCACGTCCGCTTCGAACCCTCGGGCTTCACCGGCAACCCGGAGATCCCGATCGCCAAGTCGATCGTCGACTACCTCTTCCGCTGGCTCGGAGCTCGCTTCCTGGCGGCCGATGACCGAGCCGCGCTGGGCCTCGTCAGCCGCGACGATCAGGCCGGCACGCCGGCCCTCGCCCCCCTGGCGGCCGAGGCGACGCCGAGCGCCGCTCCGAGCAGGCCCGAGGCCTCCGCCCCAGCGCCGACCGCCCCGAGCCCGACCACGGTAGCCCCCAGCCCGAGCCCGAGCCCGGCCGAGCCGGCGCCCGCGCCGCACGCCGGTGGCCACGGCGCGGCCGATGGCAACGGCGCTGCCAACGGCAACGGCAAGGCGGGCCGGACCGAGCTGGTGACCCTGGCCGGCACGCCGCGGGTCAGCTTCGAGGTCAGCGCCGACTCGCCGAGCTGCTCCGACTGCGGCTCGATCATGGTCCGCAACGGCAGCTGCTACAAGTGCCTCAACTGCGGCAGCACGAGCGGCTGCAGCTAGGGGCTCGGTCAGGCCGTACAGGCGGCCATGCGGGGGAGCCCATAGCGGCGCCTGGGTATCATCGGCTCATGCCGCTCTACCGCCTCTCGGTCCCCGACGGCCTGCACGACCCGGTCATGGTCGTGGCCCTCGACGGCTGGGTCGATGCCGGATCAGCGGCCACGACGGCGGTCGAGCAGCTCCTCGCCCGACGCTCGCGGATCGTGGCCCGCTTCGACTCGGACGTCCTATTCGACTATCGGGCCCGCCGGCCTACGCTCGAGATCGTCGACGGCCGGGCTGACGAGCTGAGCTGGCCGGAGCTCACGATCCGCCTCAGCCGCCACCCCGAACAGGACCTCCTGATCATGACCGGGCCGGAGCCGGACTTCCTGTGGCACGAGCTGTGCCGGGCGGCGGTCGAGATCGCGGCCCGGCTCGAGGTCAGGCAGTGGATCACCCTGGGCGCGGTCCCGGCCCCGGTGCCCCATACCCGGGCCGTGCCGATCATGGGCACGGCCTCGCGGCCCGACCTCCTGCGGGGCGGGGTACAGCCCGGCCCGGCCGGCCTGCTCCGGGTCCCGGCCGCGGCGGTATCGGTCCTCGACGTGGCCGTCGAGCGGGCCAACGTGCCCGCCGTCGGCTACTTCGCCCAGGTCCCGAACTACCTCACCGGGCCGTACCCCGCCGCGGCCGTGGCCCTCATCCGGACCCTGGGCCGCCACCTGGGGCTGAGCCTGCCCATCGGCGAGCTCGAACAGGAGGCCGAGGCGCTCCGTGAACGGCTCGACCTCGTGGCCGCCGGGGACGAGGCCACCCGCTCCCACATCGAGCGCCTCGAAACGCTCCTGGACCAGGACCATCGCCCCTCGGGCGACGAGCTCATCTCGGACATCGAGCGCTTCCTGCGCGAGGGTGGCGCCTCGGGCCGCGGCCGGCCCTGACGCTCGGCGCTCGCCGCTCGGCCACCAGGCCGACCGCCAGGTCAGTCGAAGCGGTCGGGCCGGAAGAGCTCGATAGCCTGGCCGGTGCGGCCGTCGAGGGCCAGCTGCGCCAGGATCTCGCCCACCACCGGCGTGAACTTATAGCCGTGGCCTGAGAAGCCGCCGGCGGCCACCACGTTCGCCTCGCCGGGCAGCCGGCCGAGCAGGAAGTGCTCGTCGGGACTGTTGGTGAACATGCAGGTCTGGAGGCTGAGGGTCGGCCCCGCGGCGGCCGGCAGGTAGCGCTCGATGCCGGCCCGCAGGACCTGCTCGTCCTCGGGCTCGAGTCGGGCCCGGTCCCAGGTCTCGGGGTCGACCGGCTCGCCGCGGTGGTGGTAGAGGCCGACCTTGACGCCTGGCACGCCGAAGGGCGGGAAGCCGTAGAAGCGGCCCTCGGGCACCTCGATGATGAAGACCGGCAGGCGGCCCAGGGCGCAGACGGCAGGGTCGCGAGGCTGGGCCCAGATGAGGACCTGGCGCTCGGGGACGGCCAGACGGGCCCAGGCCGGCACGAGCCGGCCGATCCAGGCCCCCGCGGTGATGATCAGCCGCCGGGCGCGGTAGGTCGCCCGGGCGGTGTGCACTGCCAGGCCGCCGGGCTCGGGCTCCCAGGCCTCCACCGGTTCGTGCCCGTGCAACTCCGCCCCGGCCCCCATGGCCAGGCCGGCGAAGACCGCGATGGCCCGCTCCGAGAGGACGAAGCCGGCATCGGCCTGATGGACCGCCTGGTAGCCTGCCGGCAGGTCGAAGGCCGGGAAGCGCTCGCGGAGGGCGGCCGCATCGAGCAACTCGTAGGCGATGGCGTGCTCGCGCGCGCTGGTCAGGGCTCCGGCGACGGTGGGGCCGTCCGGCGGTCCGGCGTCGATGCCGCCGGTGACGTAGAGCAAGCGCTCCCCGCTGAGGTGCTCGGTCTCGCGCCATAGCTCGTACGACCGCCGCAGGAGAGGCACGTAGCGCGGATCCTCCGCGTAGGCCAGGCGGATGATGCGGTTGACGCCGTGGCTCGAACCCAGGGCGTTGGGGATGCCGGCCCGCTCCAGGCCCAGGACCCGTGCCCCGCGGCGGGCCAGGGCCCAGGCCGTGGCGCTGCCCATCCCGCCCACGCCGGCGACGATGGCGTCATAGGCGGGCTGGGCCACCTCAGTCGAGCTCGATGGTCTCGTGCTCGCTCCGACCCCGCGCTTCGGCCGCCTCGAGGGCGTCGATGCGCCGGATCCAGAAGTCGACGATGGCCCGCACCCCCAGCAGCTGCTCGCGGCCGGCATTGCGGAAGTGGTGGCTGGCTTCGGACGGCACGACCCGACCGACGAGGGCCCGGCCCCGCCGTCGCAGGCCCGGGCTGGCCTCGAGGCGGGCCAGCCGAGCCTCGAGCTCGGCCAGTCGATCGTCCTCGACGCCTGGTGTCTGAGGGATGCCGGCCGAGGCCCGCCGCCCGGTCGGACGAGCCCGGCCAGGGCGCGTGGCGCGCTGCCGTGTGGGGCGTGGTTCGGTCATCGCCGGCCCTCCTGTGCCTCGTTCTTCGGATCGCCGAACGTGATGCGCAGGGTACCCCCTTCCAACTTCGCCCCTTGGGTCGAGGCGTCGACGAGGGCCCGCGGCAGGACCACGGTCCGATGCCAGCTCCCGACGTGGATCGTCAGCTCGTCGCCGGCCCGGGTGAGCTGGACCTCGTCGCGGGAGGTGAAGGGCAGGGCCACCTCCAGGACGTGTCGCCCGCCGGCGCGCAGGACGCGGTAGGGTCGCCCGCGGTACAGCGGTCGGCTCGGATCGGCCTCGCCGAAGAGCGCCCGGCCGATCTCGCGCAGCGCCTCCGGGCCGACCATCTCGCGGTCGAAGTAGGGCACCGTCCGCACCGGCACCGGCCCGAACTCCCGCTCGACCTCCGGCAGGTAGCGCTGCTGGGCCTGGCGAAGATGGCGGAACGTACGGTCGGCGTCGGGCCCGAAGACGCGGTTGGCGATCACGAGGTCGCTGGGGTAGCCGAAGAGGTGGAAGTAGGTGAACGAACGTCGGGCCTCGGCGATCGAGAGCTTGTCGAGGGCGAGCACGATGCGGACCGAGGTCAGGGCCGGCTCGGCAAGCATGCGATGGACCTGGTCCAGACGGCCCAGCAGCCGCTCGGCCGCGGCGAAGACGTCCTCGCGGGGCACCGGCACGCCCAGGACCCGCTCGATCATCGGCCGGCCCAGGCGCGTCACCCGCCGCCCGATGGGGGCGATGCGCTCCACCCACCAGCGGCTGGCCTCGGGCATCGACAGCAGACGCAGCGTCTCGCCGGTCGGCGCGGCGTCGACGACGATGACATCGTAGGCGCCCGATTCGGCGTGGTCGGCGATCCAGAGGAGGTTGCCCAGCTCGTCCATGCCGGGCAGGACCGTCATCTCTTCGGCTAGCACCGCGTCGAGGCCACGCCAGCTGAAGAGCTCGGCCATGTAGCCCTGGATCGTGCCCCAGTAGCGGGCGATGTTCGCGAACACGTCGGGTTCCTGGGCCCACAGGCCGGGCAGGATCTCGGCCGGCTCGGGGCCCAGGGGCCGGTCGAAGGCGTCGGCCAGGCTGTGGGCGATGTCGGTCGAGAGGACGACCGTCCGCAGGCCGCGCTCGGCACACAGGAGGGCACTGGCGGCAGCGACGCTCGTCTTGCCGACCCCGCCCTTGCCGGTGTAGAGGAGGATGCGCAACGGCGCGCTCAGCGGCGACCCGACTGCTCGGCCTGGGCCGCCCGGAGGGCAGCCTTGTGGGCCCGCTTGCCGGCCTGGTATCGGTCACGGGCCTCGTACGAGTCGACATCGCCGAGGGTGGGCTGCTGGGGCAGGGCGGCGACCAGGCCCGGCAGCTGGAGGCCGAACCGCTTGGCCAGGAGGGCCATGACCGTGCCGGCCTTCATGGCTCCGAAGCCGGGCAGGGCCAGGAGGCGGCCCTGCAGGTCGGCCGCGTCGGAGGCCTCGGTCCAGATGCGGCTCGCGTCTCCGTCGTAGTCTCGGACCAGGACGGCGCACAGGTCCTGGACCCGGTGAGCCATGTTGGCCGGGAAGCGATGCAGCGCGGGCGGGGTCCGGAAGGCGGCCTCGAGCTCGGTCGGCTCCATGCTGGCCAGCCGGCGGGCATCGTAGGGGCCGATGCGGCGGCGCAGCTCGAGCGGCCCACTGAAGGCCTTCTGGAGCGTCACCTGCTGGTCCAGGGTGAAGCCGATGAGGAGGGCCAGCGGGTCCCTGGCGAGGAGCTGGTCGGCCTCCGCGTCGCCGCTGAAGTAGAGCCGTTCGGGCCGCGTGGTCGGGTGGCCGCTGGCGGCCGATCGCTCGCTCATCGGCTGATGGTACCCCGCTGCATCGGGTGCGGCCCAGCCCTAGACTGCCCAGCCGATGGAACTCGATCGCTCGGTCCTCATCGCCTGGGAGGCGGACGGCTACGCGGCCATCCAGGTCCGCGCCCCGCGCCGCTCGACGGACGAGCTGCGGGCCTTCGCCGACTCGGTGGCCGACCTGGCCCTGGTCCACCGCAGTGCGGCCGCCCTGCGCCTGGCCCTGCGCGAGCGCCTGCCGCCCGACCCGGGCTTCGAGGTCAGCCCGCGCCCCCGCCAGCGGCGCATCGGGGACGCCAGGCTGGTGGTCACGCTCCGCCCGCCCCGCGGCGAGCCCAGCCCCGACCCGGCCTAGGCGCGCCGCGCCCGGCGCCGGTACTCTGGGTCCCATGCCCGCCGGTCCTGCCCTGCCCCTGGCCCGCCTCCTCCGTCGTCGTTCAGGTGGGCGGTTCCCCGGCGGACGGGTGGCCGTCCTGCGGCTCTACGGCCCCATCGCCGGCGGGGCGCGGACCGCCGACTGGATCGAGCTAGCGCGGCGCTTGCGGAGGTCGCGCCACGTGCCCGCGGTGGCCCTCGACGTGGACTCGCCGGGCGGCTCGGCCACGGCCAGCGACGACCTCTTCCTGGCCCTCGAGCGCCTGGCCGGCACGAAGCCCCTCATCGCCGCGGTCCGCGGCGTCGGGGCCTCGGGTTCCTACCTGGCGGCCCTCGCCGCCTGCCGCCTGCTGGCCCAGCCGCACGCCGTCATCGGCTCCATCGGCGTCATCAGCGCCGGACCGCGGCTGCCGCGGCTGCTCGATCGGCTGGGCGTCAGCGTGAGCGAGACGCGGGCCGGGCGGCTGAAGGGCATGGGCGCGCCCTGGCGCGAGGAGACCGACGAGGAGCGGGCCAAGGAGCAGGCCATCGTGGACGCCTTCTACGAAGCCTTCGTGGCCCGCGTGGCGACGGCCCGCCACCTCGACCCGGAACGCGTCAGGGAACTGGCCACGGGCGAGGTCTGGCTGGGCGAGGAGGCCCTCCGGCTGGGGCTCGTGGACGAGATCGGCGACCTCGAGCGGGCCGTGGAGCTGGCCGCCGAGGCCGCCGGCGTGCCCGCCCGCATGGCCCCGGCCCGACTCCATCGACCCTTCGTCGAGCGCCTCGTGGACCGCTTCGCGACCTCGACCAGCACGGCCATCGGCGAGGCCCTCGAGGCCCGGCTCAGCGACCACCTGCGGACCTGAGTGTCCGCGCCGCTCCGCCGCACGGCCGACCCGCCCACCGGCCGGCGGGCCCCGACCGGCGTCTGGGCGCCCGAGCGCCGGGCCCTCTCGATCGGCCTCCTGCTGGCCGTCACCCTGGTCGCCTTCGAGTCCCTCTCGGTGGCCACGATCATGCCCATCGTGGGCCACGAGCTCGACGGCCTCGAGCTCTACGGCTGGGTCTTCAGCGCCTTCTTCCTGGGCGACCTCGTGGGCATCGTGGCCTCGGGTGCCCAGGCCGACCGGGGCGGCCTGGCCCGACCGTTCGCCCTGGGCCTGGGGCTCTTCGCCATCGGGCTGGTCATCGACGGTCTGGCCCCCAGCATGGCCGTCCTGGTGGTCGGCCGCTCCATCCAGGGCTTCGGCGCCGGGGCCGTGCCGACGGTGGCCTACGTGGCCATCGGGCGGCGCTACCCCGACCGCATCCGGCCCCTGATGTTCGCCAGCATGTCGAGCGCCTGGGTCGTGCCTGGGTTGGCCGGACCGGCCATCGCCGGCCTGGTGGCCGATCATCTCACCTGGCGTTACGTCTTCCTGGGCCTCATCCCCCTCGTGGCCATCGCCCTCCTCATCACGACCCCGGCCCTGCGCCACCCGGAGACCGACCCGGTCCTCGACCCCGCCCTGCGCGCCTCGGCCGGCACCGAGCTCCGGCGACGCCTCGTGCCGGCCCTTCGGGTGGCCCTCGGAGCGGCCCTCATCCTCGGGGCGCTGACCGCCCGTGACCTCCTCAGCCTGCTGCTGGGCCTCGGCGGGATCGCCCTGGGGCTGCCGGCCCTGCGGCAGCTCGTCCCGGCCGGGACGCTCACCGCGGCCCGCGGCCTGCCGGCCGTCATCCTGCTCCGAGGCGTGGTGACCTTCGGCTTCTTCGGGGCCGAGGCTTTCCTGCCCCTGACCCTCGTCTCGGTCCGCGGAGCCAGCGCGACCGAGGCCGGCCTGGCCCTCACCGTCGCCACCCTGACCTGGACCGCGGGCTCCTGGATCCAGGCCCGCCTCATGGCCCCCTGGGGCGCCGTGCGGCTCATCCGCTGGGGCCTCGTGGGGGTGACCGTCGGCGTGGCCGGGGTGGCCACGGTGCTCGCCTCGGCCGTGCCGGTCGAGATCGGCGTCCTGTCCTGGGGCCTCGCCGGCGGGGGCATGGGTCTGGCCTACTCACCGATCTCGCTGACCGTCATCCGCGACGCACCCAGCGGCCAGGAGGGCAGCGCCACGGCCGCCATGCAGCTCTGTGACGTGCTGGGCACGGCCCTCGGCACGGGACTCGGTGGGGCCATCGTGGCGGCGGGCGTGGCCTTGGCCGTGGAGGCCCATCTCTACCTGGCCGTGGCCTTCGCCATCTCGGTCGCGGTGTCCGCCGTGGGGGTGGGACTGACGATGCGCATCCGCCGCCCGGCGGTCGTCCCCGCCTAGACCGGTCCCCTCAGGCCGGCGTCAGTCCGAGAGCCCGTCCAGGATCAGGCGCCGGCCTGTCACCTCGCCGCGGGCGGCCGCCTGGCCGGCCCGCAGCCAGCGGCGCAGACCCTCCGTATCGGGGCTGCTTCGGCTGCCGCGGCGCTCGGCGTCCTGGCCGGCACCGTGCTCGCGACCCCCGCTCCTGAGCCAGGCCGCGAGGAAGCCCGCGTCGAAGGCGTCACCGGCCCCCGTGCTGTCGCGGAGCCGGATGACGCGGCCGCGGACGGCGACCGGTCGGCGATCCCGCCGCAGGGCGCGTGCCCCAGCCGCGCCCTCCTTCACGACGACCAGAGGGGCCAGCTCGAGCAGCCGCTCCGGACCCGCCCCGCCCAGGGCCGCCGCGCTCTCCTCGGCCGTGGCCAGGATGACCGCCGGCCGGAGGCCGGCCACCCGATCGAGCACCGCCCCAGGCCCGAACCGATCGAGGAATCCGGCCGAGGCCAGGTCCACGCTGACCGCCCCGCCGCCACGGCTGACCCAGGCCTCGGCGGCCAGGGCCGCGCCGGCCAGCGGCTCAGCCAGGAGCGAGTAGGCCGGCAGGTGGAGCAGGCCCGAGCCGCGGAACCAGGCGGCGCGGAGATGGCGGGGCGAGAGGAGCAGGATGGCCCCCCGGTCGGCCACGAAGCTCCGCTCGCCGTCCGCCTCGAGTACCACGCCCAGGCGGCCCGTGCCGGCCCCGGCCAGGGTCGTGGCCCGGACCTCGACGCCGACTCCCTGGAGCACCGCCACCAGGCGCCGGCCGATCTCGTCGCGCCCGACGGCCGTGACGAGGGCCGTCGGCACGCCGCTGCGGGCCAGCCAGCGGGCCGTCGTGGCGGCGGATCCGCCCTGCCGCAGCTGGACCCGGCCGCTCACGTCCGTGCCCCGGCGCAGGGGCTCGTCCGGGCTGAGGACGACATCGAGGACCAGATCGCCCAGGACGACGGCCCGCGGGGGCCGCGGCGAGCCCCGGCGATCAGCCGGCACGGTCGGGGGCCGCGGCGAGCCCCGGCGATCAGCCGGCACGGTCGGCGGCCGGGGCGCGGTCAGCGGCCACACTCCCGTCCGGCCTGCCGGCCTCGGCCAGCGGGCCCGAGTCGATGCGCACCGCCGGCATCGAGCGGACGGCCGCGACGAGGCTCAGCGCCGCCGCGACGGCGAGGATCACGAAGATCCAGAAGAGGCCCGTGGAGAGGTCACGGCGGGCACCGGCCAGGACGGCCGGATCGAGCGAGGCACTGCGCACCGGATCGAGGATGAGGCTGGTGGCGCTGCCCACGAAGGCGGTGAGGATGCCGCCCATGAGGCCGATGCCGACCGCCCCGCCGATGGTCCGGCTGAACTGGACGAGGCCCGTGACCACGCCCCGCTGGGCCCAATCCACGGCGCTCTGGACGACGACCAGGATGGTGGTCGAGGCGAGGCCCATGCCCAGGCCGGTGATGCCCGCCCCGGCCATCGCCACCCAGAGGGCATCGAAGCGGACCAGCTGGGTGAGGACCACCGTGCCGACGACGAGCAGGACGGTGCCCGCCAGGACCACCGGCCGGCCGCCCCAGCGGATGAGGGCCCGACCCCCGACGACCGAACCCACCGGCCAGCCGATCGACATGGCCGCCACGGCCGCGCCAGCCTCGACCGGCGAACCGCCTTGCACGCCCTGGATGAGCGGCGGGACGTAGGTCAGCACCCCATACATGACGATGCCGGCCAGGGTGGTGATGGCCAGCCCGGCGCCGATGAGCGGGTCGCGCAGCAGCGAGAGGTCGACGATCGGCTCCGCCGAGCGCCGCTCGACGGCCACGAAGCCAGCCAGGAGCAGGATCGAGGCCGCCAGGATGGCCAGGAACGGCAGCGACAGCCAGCCGAAGACGTCGCCCGCCTCGGCGAAGGTGAACAGCAGCAGCGCGACGCCGGCCGTGAGCAGGACGGCTCCGGCCCAATCGAGGCGGTGCGGCTGGCGCTCGAACCGCTCGTGGAAGCAGAGACCGATGATGATGGCCGCCACGAGGCCCACCGGGAGGTTGACCTCGAAGACCCAGGGCCAGCCCACGGTCTGGGTGATGACCCCGCCGATGGCCGGCCCGATGATGGCGCTGATGCCCCACACGCCGCTGAAGTAGCCCTGCATCCGCGCCCGCCGGAGGGGGTCGAAGATGTCGCCCACGATCGTGTAGGCGATGGGCTGGACCGCGCCCGCGCCCAGGCCCTGGAGCGTCCGGAAGAGGATCAGCTCGAGCATCGAGTGCGATAGCCCGCAGAGGGCCGAGCCGCCCACGAAGAGGGCGATCCCGACCAGGAAGATCGGCTTGCGGCCGTGGACGTCGGCCAGCTTGGCGTAGAGGGGAACGGTCGTCGTGGCCGCCAGGAGGTAGCCGCTGAAGACCCAGCTGTACTCGGACAGGCCGCCGAGCTGGCCGATGATCGTGGGCATGGCCGTGCCCACGACGGTCGAGTCGAGGGCCGCCACGGCCAGGGCGGCCATGACCCCGGCCGTCACCAGCAGCTGGTCGCGGGTCAGGGGCGGGCTCGATCGCCCGCTGTCGGGCGCCTGCTGGGGCATCGTTCGTGAGTGTAGGCGGCGGAGGCTCGGGGACGGCCGAAGCGGGCGCTACGATGGTCGGACAGCGCCGGAGGAGGCCCATGGCGAGCGACGAACGGTGGACCGCGAGGCGGGCTGACGGGCCCGACGACGACCGCGACGAGGAGCGGATCGACCTGCGCACCTGGCTGGCCCAGCTGGCCGCGCTACCAGGGTTGAGCGGCCTCAGCGTCAGCCCGGCCGAGGAGCGGGCGCTCCTCGAGCTGACCCGCCTGGCCGCCCACCGCAGCGATCGCATCGCGGCCCCCATCACGGCCTACGCCGTGGGCCTGGCCCTGGCGGCATCATCGGCAGCCGACCGGGCCCGGGCCCTGGCCTCGATCGTGGCCGAGCTCAGGCCGCCCGACCGAGGACGCGTCCAGCCTGCCGGACGGGACGACCGGCCAGGGCGGTGACCGTTCCGCAGGCCGGGCAGTCGAGCCGCTGGCTGCGGGCGAAGCGTGGGGGGGTCATCCGGATGGACGCCCCACACCAGGGGCAAGCGAGGGTCACGGCGGCCGCGCCCGGACGTTCCCGGCCGTCGAGATCGAGGTGCTTCATGTCGGGGAGCTTCGGCCCGGCCCGTGCCAGCTTGGATGTCATCCCCACAACGACCTGTATGATCGGGCCATGGCGCCCGTCCATCGTCGGCCCGACGGCAGTTCGGTCGGCGGCTCGACCTACGAAGGGCTGGTCGATCGGCTCATCCGCGACGCGCGGGAGCGTGGGGAGTGGGACGAATCCGCCTTCCACGGCCGCCCCCTCCCCTCCGCGGAGGACGAGCGCTACGCCGGGGACATGGCCCTCGCCAATCACATCCTGCGCAATGCCGGTGCCGCGCCGCCCTGGATCGAGGCCGACCAGCAGGTCCGCCGCCTGGCGGCCGAGATCGACGACCTCCGCCAGCGCCTGGCCGCCGAGCCGGCCGATCGCCCCGCCAGCCGACGACTTCGGGAGCGCCTGACCGCCCGCATCGCCGAACACGACACGGCGGTCCAGGTCGTCAACGCCCAGGCTCCGACGCCCCGTCAGCACCGCCGCCCCCTGGGCCCGCTTGACGATTCGCCCGACGGGGCGCATAGTGGAGGAGACCTCAGCGCCTGACCATGCTGGTCCGAGCGCAGCTCACACCGCACCGACGCCGCTCCCGCGGTCGCCTGAGGCCACCGAGAACCAACGCTCCGGACCACCCTGTCCGTCGAGCGCCAACCCGTTCGCCGGTCGCGCGGCGGGCCCCGTAAGGACGAGGCCCGGGCCGCGGATCCGAACCATGCACAGGGAAGACATGCTTTCACGAAGCGCATCCACCATCACCCAGGTGAGCCAGCGGGCCGCGGCCATGCGCCGCCAGAACGGCCGGCGCGGCTTCGGCCGCGACGCCGGCCCCGCCCTCTACTGTCGGACCAACGGCTGCACGACCTACATGCGGCTCGATCCCGCCACCGGGCTCGCCACCTGCCCCATCTGCGGCGCGATCCGCCGCATCGGCTGAGCGCGGCCGAGCCCTACGGTATGCTTGGGCTCGTAGAGACCGACCATCAGCCAACGCCCGGCCAGGCGGGTCCCAGCCCTGGCCATCCCGGAGCGGACCGCTTGACCTTCGACGACCTTGGCCTGCCGGCCGAACTGCTCCGCGCCGTCGCGGAGGAGGGCTTCGAACAGCCCACCCCTATCCAGGCCGAGGCCATCCCCGTCGTACGGCAGGGCCGTGACCTCATGGCCGCCGCCCAGACCGGCACCGGCAAGACGGCCGCCTTCGCCCTGCCCATCCTCGAGCGACTGATGGCCACGGCCAACAGCAGCTTCTCGCCGGCCCGCCACCCGGTCCGAGCCCTCGTCCTGGCCCCCACCCGGGAGCTGGCCATGCAGGACGAGGCCAGCTTCCAGGCCTTCATGCGCCACCTGCCCCAGCTGCGCTCGACCATCATCTTCGGCGGCGTGGACATGGACGCCCAGACGCGCATCCTGCGCGGCGGCATCGAGATCCTGGTGGCCACGCCCGGCCGCCTCCTCGATCACGTCGGCCAGCGCAACGTCAACCTCGGCCAGGTCGAGGTGCTCGTCCTCGACGAGGGCGACCGGATGCTCGATATGGGCTTCCTGCCCGACATCAAGCGCATCCTGGCCCTGCTCCCCCGGCAGCGCCAGAACCTCCTCTTCTCGGCCACCTTCTCGGACGACATCCGGCGCCTCGTGGGCGAGCTGCTCCACGATCCGGCCACGGTCGAGGTCGCGCCCCGCAACGCGGCGGTCGAGACCGTCCGCCAGCTCGTCTACCCCGTGGATCGGGACCGCAAGGAGGAGCTGCTGGCCCACCTCGTCCGGCGCCACGACCTGCGCCAGGTCCTCGTCTTCACCCGGACCAAGATCGCCGCCCGGCGGCTGGCCTCCTGGCTCGACCGGCGAGGCCTCGAGTCGGAGGCCATCCACAGCGACCGCTCGCAGGCCGACCGGATCAAGGCCCTCGCGGCCTTCAAGGCCGGCGAGGTGCGGGTCCTCGTGGCCACCGACGTGGCCGCCCGAGGCCTGGACATCGAGGATCTCCCCGTGGTCGTCAACTTCGAGCTGCCCTTCGAGGCCCAGGACTACATCCACCGGATCGGCCGGACCGGCCGCGCCGGGCAGACCGGCGTCGCCATCTCCCTCGTCTGCGTCGACGAGGTGGACCTCCTGCGGGCCATCCAGCGGCTCCTCCGGCGGGCCATCCCCTGGCAGGTCGAGGAAGGCTTCATCCCCGACCGCGAGGCCGAGCCACGACCCGTCCGTGGTCGCCTGGCCGGCCACAGCCCGGGCGGCGACCATCGCTACGGCGCCCGCAGGGGCGTGGCCCGCAGCGGCCGGCCACGCGTCGCCGGCGCCCGCTGACCGTCCCGGGGTGGGGTGCCCTGACCCCTGACTTCCGGCCGGTCGCCGGACCGGCACGGCTGGCTACACTCGGGCCCATGAAGGCGGCCCCCCTGCGGCTCGCGGCCTCCTCCGGCGCCTGGCGCAGCCGGCTCAGCCCCATCCAGCGGCGGGCCCTGCGCGACGGCCTGTGGGCCCTGGCCGTGGTCTGCCTGGTGGCCTACCTGGCCGGTTTCGTCATCCCCGCCTGGGTGGGGCTCGACGGCCACGCCTACTGGCAGGCCTGGCAGGCCCCTGCCGGGCTCTACGCCGCGCCGCCGGCCAGCCGGGACGCCTACCTCTACTCGCCGCTCTTCGCCCAGCTCATCCGACCCCTGGCCCTCCTCCCCTGGCCCGCCTTCCTGACCTGCTGGGCCATCCTCCAGGCCGCGGTCTTCGCCTGGCTGCTGCGCCCGCTCCCGGCCCGCTGGTTCGTGGTGGCCTACCTGGCCTGCCTGCCGGAGGTCCTGGAGGCCAACATCAACGGCCTTTACGCCCTCATGATCGTGCTCGGCTTCCGCTGGTCGGCCAGCTGGGCCTTCGCCCTCATCACCAAGATCGCCCCCGGGGTCGGCCTGCTCTGGTTCGCCGCCCGGCAGGAGTGGCGGCGGCTGGCCGCGCCGCTCGTCCTGACCGCCGTCCTGGTCGCCCTCTCGGCCCTCGCCTGGCCGGCCGCCTGGCAGGCGTGGGTGGATCTCCTCCTGGCCGACAGCGGCGGTGGCGGGGCCAAGACCGCCTTCCTCCTCCCCCGGCTCGTCGTCAGCGCCGTGCTGGTCGTCCTGGGCGCCCGCCTCGACCGGCGCTGGACCGTGCCGCTGGCCGTGGCCCTGGCCTCGCCGGTCCTCTTCCTCGATAGCTTCACGGTCCTGGCCGCCATCCCCCGGCTGCGCCGGGCCCAGCCGGCGGCTGCGGATCAGCACCCGCGGCCGGACCCCCAGCTGCTCCCCGAGGCCGCATGAGCCGGACCGTCCGATCCGCTCGCCCGATCCCCAGCGGCGTCCTCGCCTCCTGGCGCGCCTTCGGGGGGCCGCGCTACCGGCCGTTCCAGGGCGTGGGGCTGGGCTCGGCCGCGGTCTTCGCCCTGGCCGGCGATTCGCTGACCATCCCCCTCCTCCTGGTCTGGGGAACCCACCCCGCCCTGGCCACGTTCATCGGGCTGTTGCCCACGACCGGCTCTGCCGCCCAGCTGCTCGTGCCGGGGCTCCTGCGCCGCGTGGACGGCAACCTGCGCGGGGTCACGACGATGTTCCTGGCCCTCGGTGAGACGCGCGGCCTGTGGCTCTGCCTGTGCTGCGCCGCGACCGCCGGCGGGCTGATCCCGGTGGGCCTGGGCATCGCCGGCGTGGCCGCGGTCATGGCCCTGGCGGGTGCCTGCCAGGCCATCGGTGCGACGAACCTGCAGGCCTGGTACGGGGCCGTCCTGCCGGAGGGTGAGCGCCGCCTCGTGGCGCCCCGCGTGACGGGCATCAGCCAGGGCTTGGGGGCCCTGCTCCTCTTCCCCGCCGCGCTCCTCGTCGACGCCGCCAGCCCCAGCCTGGGCACGATCGTCTACGCCCTGGTCTTCCTCGTCGGCGGAGCGGCCAGCCTCTTCGAGCTGGCGGCCGTCTTCCAGCTCCCCTCGCCGGGCCGCGTGCGCGTCGCCGCCCGCGGCAGCCAGGCTCCGCCGGCGCCCAACCTCGAGCGCTTCATCGGCATCATCCGGGCCGCCGCCTTCGGCTCGGGTTTCGGGCCGTACCTCAGCGTCTACGCCATCAGCGTCCTCCACGAGCCGGCCGGCTTCGCTATCGTCCTCTCCGCCCTCTCGGCCCTAGCCTCGCTGGTGGCCTCGACCTTCGTCGGCGGCTACCTCGCTCGCGGTTCGTCCTCACGCATGCTGCGCATCTCGTTCCTGCTGCGGGGAGGGGCCATGCTGTTCGGCCTGGGGGCCGTGCCCGGCACGCCCCTGGCCCCGCTCGTCCTGTGCCTCGTGGCCGTGGTCGTCGCCGCCGGGGCCGCAGCCGGCACGATCGCCGCCAACGAGCGCCTGCTCCGCCTGGCCGGGCTCAGCGGGCTCATCGACGCCCAGGGCCGCTACGTAGCCGCCAACGCCACGGGGGTGACCGTGGGCCAGAGCCTCAACGCCACGATCCTGGCGGTCAGCCCGGTAGGCTACGTGCCCTTCGCGATGCTCTTCCTCGTCTCAGGGCTGGTCCGTCTGGGCACGGCCCTCCGCCTCGAGGTCTCGGCGGCCTTCTCCTCGGGCACGGGCATCTGGGGCCCCGACGAGCTGGGCCCGGAGGGCCGGGCGTGAGCGGCCGGTCGCCGGCTCGGGGCCCGGAGGGTCGGGCGTGAGTCGTTCAGCCCCTGACCTCATCCGCGGCCTGGGGCTGCTCGTGGACGGCCCGGTCCGCTGGGGCGAGCGGGTGGGGGCCGGCGGGCCGGGCATCTACGTCGTGGAGTGGCCGCGCCCCGAGCCGCAGGCGCCCATCGACCATGGCGCCCTGCGAGCCTGGCTGGCCCACGTGCCGGCGCTTCGCCTCGACGGCGCCGAGCCCACGCCCCACGAACTGGCGGCCCGCCTGGCCTCCTTCTGGCTGCCCACCGAGACGGTGGTCTATGTGGGCTCCACGACGCGTTCCCTGCGGACCCGCCTGGCGGCCCAGGCCGCTACGGTCCTGGGCGACCGGCGCCCGAACGCTGGCGGCCACTGGCTGAAGACGCTCGAGCACCTCGGACAGGCCCGCGTCTGGTGGGCTGCGACCGATGCGGCCGAGGAATACGCCGACGCCCTCCTCGAGGCCTTCGCGGCCGAGCTCGGGCAGCCCGGGGCCCTGCCCTTCGCCAACCTCTCCAGCGCCGCGGGTCGGCGAGCCCATGGGCTGACCGGCTCGCTCCTGGCGGACGAGGAGCCCGCGCCGACCGCCGGGGGCCGACCGCCCGGTCGGCCGGGGACGAGAGTTCCCGGCCCCACCACGAGCTCCCGAGCCCGATCGACGGCCGGCTCCTCCCGCTCCGGCGCCCCGCGGGTCCCCCTCTCCGGCCCCGCCAGCCCGCCCCGACGGACGCGGCGGGCCGCCCCCAAGACCGCGCCCAAGGCCGTCGAGCCGGCCTACCTCTCGGCCGGGGGCCTGGCCAAGGTGGAGGCCGAGCTGGCCGACCTGCGCGAGGTCCAACGCCCCCAGGTCATCGGCCGCGTGGCCTCGGCCCGCGAGCTGGGTGACCTGCGGGAGAACGCCGAGTACCACGCCGCACGCGAGGAGCACGCCTTCCTCGAGGGTCGCATCCTCCAGCTCCAGGATCTCGTCGACCGGGCCGTGGTCGTCGAGGGGGGTGGCCGGAACGGGCTGGCCGCGTTGGGCTCGACCGTGACCCTGGCCGACCTCGACGCCGCCGACGCGGAGATGACGATCACCATCGTGGGCACGGCGGAAGCGGATTCGCGGGCCGGCCGAGTCTCCGATCGATCGCCCATCGGGGCCGCGGTGCTGGGTCATCGGGCCGGCGACGAGATCGCCGTCCGGACCCCGGCCGGCGAGCGGCGCTACAAGGTCCGCGAGGTCGCCTAGCGCGGAGCGGAGGCCGGGCGGCTCCCTGGGTCGGTCCCCCGATCGGCGTCCGGGCTGGCCTCCCAGCTGGCTTCCAGGCGGGCCTTCACGGCCGGCCATTCGGGCGGCAGGATCGAGAAGTAGACCGAGTGGCGCAGCCGTCCGCCCTGGCTGACCATATGGTTGCGCAGGATGCCCTCCTGGGTCGCCCCCAAGGCCAGGATGGCGGTCCGCGAACGCTCGTTGAGCGAGTCCGTCTTGAACTCGACCCGGTTGGCCCCCAGCTGCTCGAAGGCGTAGGTCAGCATCAGCAGCTTGGCCTCGCGGTTGACCCCGCTGCGCCACCACGGCCGGCCGACCCAGGTCCAGCCGATCTCGAGGCGCCGGTCGGGCAGCGAGATGCTCCCGAAGCGGGTGCTGCCCACCGGCTGGCCGGTGGCGCGCAGGATCGTGGCGAAAGGCAGGGCCCGGCCGGCGGCCTGGTCGGCCAGGGCCGCCTCGAGGTAAGCCCGCAGCGTCTCCCGGGTGTCATGGACGGTCGTCGTCCAGCGCCAGATCTCGTCGTCAGCGGCGACCGGCAGGAGGCCCTCGAGGTGGTCGAGGCTGAGGGGCTCGAGACGCACGCGCTGGCCTTCGAGCGTCACCGGCTCCAGGCGCCCCGGGAGGGCGGTCACTGGCCGCCCGCCAGGATGCTGATGGCTCGAGCCAGTTGGGCATCGTCGGCCGCCTGGAGCTGGGCCGGGCTCATCGTTCGGATGTCGTCCGGCTCGAGGGCCACGACGCCGGGGGCCAGGTCCACCGTATCGTCGGGGGTGATGCCGCTGGGGAAGATGTGCCGGCCGGAAGGCGTCAGCCACTCCTCCACAGCCAGGCGGAGGGCCGAGCCGTCGGGCAGGTCGAAGGTGTTGAGGACCGTGCCCGTGCCGAAGGTGCGGGTGCCCACGACCTTCGCCCGGTCGGCGTCCTGGAGCGCCCCGGCCACAATCTCGGCGGCGCTGGCCGTGCCGTAGTCGACGAGGACCACGACCGGGGTCTTGAGGGCCGTCCCGCCCGACTGGACGGGCACCGGGATCTTCGAACCGTCGGCCAGCTGGCGGACGTAGACGTCACCCGTGCCGATGAACTGGCTCGTGAGGCTGACCGCCTCGTCGACCAGCCCACCGGGGTCGCTGCGCAGGTCGAGGACGATGCCCCTGGCGCCCGCCGCCTGGGCCGCCTTGAGGGCCTGGACGACCTGCTTGGAGGCCCCTTGCGAGAACTGGATGACGCGGACCATGGCGTCCTTGGTCCCGGGCACCATGGCCCAGCTCACGGCCGGGACCGAGATGCGGGCCCGGGTGATGGTGATGTCCACCGGGTTGGTGGTGTCGGGATGGATGACCGTGATGGTCACCTTGGTCCCTGCCTGGCCGCGCACGAGGTCGGCGATCTGCTCGGTGCTCAGGCCGTTGGCCGTCTTGCCGTCGACGGCGATGAGGAGGTCGCCCGAGCGCACGCCGGCCTTGGCCGCCGGGGTGCCGCTGATGACCGACTGGATGATGGGCTGGCCGGCCTGGACGCTGAGGTAGACGCCGATGCCGACGATGGACCCGTCGAGGGCCTGCTGGTCGGCCTTGACCTCCTCGGGCGTCAGGAAGACGGTGTGACCGGGATCGCCGAGGGCGTCGACCAGGCCCTCGATGGCCCCGTAGGTGATCTTCTGGGGGTCGAGCGCGGAGCGATCGACGAAGTGCTCCTGGATCGTCGCGAGAGCCGTCCAGAAGAGGCCGAAGTCGGCCGGCGCGTCGGCCGGCATGGTGTGGCCCGGGCCCAGCGTGCCCACCGCCTGGCTCGCGCCCGGCGAGCCCGACGGAGCCGTGGCCACGCCCCCTGTGGCGGTGAGGAGGCCGCTGCCGCCCAGCACGATCCCCGACAGGAAGGCCACGATGAGCAGCAGCACCACGACGAGGAAGGTGCCGTCCGACCAGGAGGGCCGGCCGCCGGAGGGCGGCGCCGGGGGAGGCTGGGGTGCCCCGAAGCCAGGCGGTGTCGCGGAGGGTCCGAGCACGGGTCCCGGCTCAGAATTCGGCGGGCGAGTAGGGCGCCACCGCGGTCCTGAACAGCGCGTCGGCCCGCTCCACGGCCCCCGGCTGGAGGGCCCTGACGCGGCCGACGGCGGCCAGCCGCCCGAGGGCCTGGCGGCCCAGGTAGGCCGCGCCCAGGTCGCTCGTGTCGAGTGCCAGGTCGGGCGGCTCGTCGGTCCGGGTCACCCGGGGCACGGCGGTGCTGGCGTCGAGGAGGTAGCGGCCGGCCTGATCTGGTCGGAAGCTGTCGCCGACCTCCAGGACGATCCGATCCAGGGCCCCGTAGCGGCGGCCTTGGAGGGCCGCGCCGACGTCGAGGAAGCGCAGCCAGACGCCGTCGCCCTCGACGAGGCGCAAGGCCCGGGGATCGGCCAACAGGTCGAGCAGGGGGTGCTCGACGGGGCCGAAGCGGGCCTGGATCGTGCCCACGAGGTCCACCCCGCAGAGGTAGTGCCACAGTTCCCGGGTGGGCAGCGGGCCATCGGCCATGAGCTCCAGGAGGCGGAGCGTGCAGCGTGGCCCGGTCAGGTCCCAGTCGCCCTGGATCCGGTAGGTGGCGTAGCCGTCGGGTTGGCCGTCCACCTCGTGGAGGGCGAAGAACTTGCGGCCGGCGCCACGGCGGCTCTGCTCAGGGTCGTCGAGGATCTCCTTCCACCAGGCCGCGCTGCGGGCCCAGAAGCCCGGGCGGGCGGGGCGCAGGCGGTCGAAGAGGGGCGGCAGCAGCTGATCGGCTTCGGCGCGCTCGATGAGCCGGACCCGGCCCGCGGGCTCGACCGCATCGCGGAAGGCGGATCGCGCCCGGGACAACTCGACGGCCCCGTTCAACGTGGCCAGGCCGTAGCCGAAGCGCTGGTAGATGCCCGACTCGGAGGCCCACAGGATGGCCAGCGGCTCGCCCCGGGACGCGATCGCGTCCAGGGCCACACCCATGATCCGGGTCAGCAGGCCCCGCCGGCGATGGGTGGGCAGCACCCCGACCCAGGTGACCCCGGCGGCCGGCAGCTCCCCGCCCGGCACGGTCAGCTGGAAAGGGAAGTCCGCTCCCCCGCCGACCACGATCCCCTCGTCGCTGGCCACGTAGAAGCGGTCGCCCAGCCGCTCGCGCGCCGAGGCGATCTCCTCGTCGCGCAGGCCGGCGCCACCGAACGTGACGTCCACGGCCCTGCACATGGGGATGAGTTCGTCGGGCCG
>DASUKL010000079.1:0-3091 GCA_036278755.1 Candidatus Limnocylindrales bacterium
GGGTCGGCTGTCGCGGGCGCCGTTGGCCAGCCAGGCCGAGCCCGCCGGCGCTGGGCCGTCCGGGGCGCAGTCGGTCGGGCCGTCGTTCGGCTTCGTCGATCTCCAGGACGGCTGGGCCCTCGACGGGACCGGCTTGGAGCGGACGATCGACGGCGGGGCCACCTGGACGACCGTGACGCTGCCCTCAGAGGCGGCCAAACCCTACGCCGTGGACTTCCGTGATGCCCGCGATGGCTGCCTCCTGGCCGCCGACCACAGCGACTTCTTCGGGGCTTGGCGCACGACCGACGGGGGTCTGACCTGGGCTGCAGCGCCTGGCGCTCAGGATTCGGTCGAGGCCTGCGCCTGGGATGATGCCGGCGACGCGTTGCTCGCCGCAGCTCGGCAGGCGGCGGGCCCGACGAACGACCTCGACCTGAGCCGCCTTGCCATCGCCGATCGCGATCACGCCTGGGTCGTGGGCCCCCAGGCCATCCTGCGGACGACCGATGGCGGCGCCCGCTGGCAGATGCTGGGCTGGTCCTCGGCCGTCGAGCCAGCCCCGTTCGATGACGGCGCCGTCGCCGTCACGTTCCCGGACGCCGAACACGGTTGGGTCCTGACCGTGGCCGGTCGCATCCTGCAGACCAGCGACGCCGGCCGGACCTGGACCGAGATGCCCTGAAGGACGGGCTCCTCGAACGTCTCCCGCCGCTGGAACGTCAAGAAGGGCATGAGAAGGCCGTCGAGTGGTCGAGCTGGGCGACGAAGTCTGGGCCGACAGGTCGCCGCGTTCGGGGCTTGCATCCTGCTCATCTCGGCTTGCAACGCTGTCCGCGCGACTCCGACGATCTCGCCGAGCTCGGCATCGACGCCGGCTCCGATCCCCAGCCCGACTGTCCGCCTGACCCAGACGCCCCGCGCGGAGGGCGCGGTGGACCTCGGCGGGACGTTCCCGGGCGGCGGGTCGTGGGCGGTCCGACGTTCGGCGCTCCTCGTCTCCACCGATGGAGGGAGCAACTGGCGGCAGACGACGATCCCCGCCGTGACCGGCAGCCTCTCCTACTCCCTCGGTGAGGTCTTCGCCCTCGACGCTGACGACGTGTGGACCGTGCGGATGGGGCCCGGCTCCACGGGACAGGAGGGCGACCCCCAGCACGACGTGCTCCACTACGTCGTCGACCGGACCTCCGACGGCGGCCGGACGTGGCAGACGAGCACCGTCTCGGGCAACTACCCGGACACCACGCCGCAGATCGCCTTCAGCGATCCGTCGCACGGCTACCTGCTGGCCTCTGCAGAGCGCCAGAGCGAAGGTCGCAGCACGGTCCTCCGGACCGACGACGGCGGCACGACCTGGTCCGTGGCGGGGCGTCGGGACTGGCTGGGCTCCATCTTCAGCGTCGGCGGGGGCCAGGCGCTCTGGTCCGGCGCCCCGCAGGATGCCGGCGGCCTGTTCGAACATCCGCTCCTGGCCGTCAGTCGGGACGACGGCCGCACCTGGAGCGATGTCACGTTGCCGGGCATCCCCGGCCGCACCGACGGGGACTGCTCATGCTGGCTCAGCGGTCCACCGGTCTTCACCTCGACCACGCTGGGTGAGATGGCGATCACCGGGAGCGGTCCCGAAGGCCAGCCGGTGACCTGGATCTGCGCCACGGCGGACGGCGGGCGGACCTGGCGGCGCCTGGCGACCGTGCCGGTCAACGCCACGGCTGGCTTGGCGGCGCTCGACCCCCAGACATGGCTCCTGCCGACCGACGACCCGGTCGGGCTCGAACGATCCGCGGACGGTGGGCGGACCTGGCAGCGCCTGGCGCCCGAAGGCCTGCAGGCGTCGGACGAGATCATCGCGGTCGGCCACGTCAGCGGCAGCACGGCCGAAGCTCTGGACGCCCGATACGACGCGACGCTCCTGGAGCTCTCCACCGACATGGGGGCCA
This sequence comes from Candidatus Limnocylindrales bacterium, assembly GCA_036278755.1. Classification (GTDB taxonomy): domain Bacteria; phylum Chloroflexota; class Limnocylindria; order Limnocylindrales; family CSP1-4; genus DASUKL01. The sequence goes on from DASUKL010000079.1 coordinate 1,923, forward strand.
CGTGGCGGCCGGTCGAGCTACCAGCCCGGGCCGAGTCCGAGCAGCCCAGCCCGACCGCCACACCAGCCCCCACCGATGCGCCGAGCCCCAGCCCGACAGCGGCCGCCGAGTCGATCGACGTCCAGCCGGCCGAAGGGCTGGCCTTCTTCGACGCTCGCCACGGCCTCATGGTCGGCACCGATGGGGCCGGTCGAGGGCTCGCCTGGCGCACGGCCGATGGTGGTCGGACCTGGACGAAGCCGGTCGTCGTCGCGCCGGGCCCGCTCGAGAGCCTCACGGTCGTGGGGACCTCGGGCGCCTGGGCACTCCAGGCCTGTCCCGGCGATGACACCTCGTGCTCCTCGACGGTCTGGGCGAGCACCGATGCCGGCCGCACTTGGCAGCGGCTCGGCAGCGTGCCGGCCTACGCGCTCAGCTTCGCCGATCCCCAGCACGGTTGGGCCGTGGCCGCGGACGAAGGAGCCGAGGCCGGCCAGGCCGATGCCAGCCTCTTCGAGACAGCCGATGGTGGCCGGACGTGGCGAGCTGCCCCTGACCCCTGCCGGCCGGATCTCGGCTGGGCCGCAGCGGTGAGCTTCGTGGATGAGGAGCACGGCTGGATCGGCTGCCTGGGCATCGGCGGCGCGGGCGAGACGCCCAAGGCCGTCGTCGAGACGGCCGATGGCAGGCGCACGTGGAGCCTCCGGTCGGCTACGTTCCCCGGCCGACCCGACGTGGGCAGCATCACCATCGGCGACGATCTCGCCGGCCTGGCCATGCGCCCGGACGGTATCGGCATGGCCTGGGGCTCACGAGGCCTCACCATGCGCACCGCGGACGACGGGCGGTCGTGGCACTCGATGCCGCCGGGCGAATGGGACGTCGTGGTGGCCGGATCCGGCTGGGCCACGAGCGACACGGCCTGGATGCTCCTCCAGTGGGACGGTGAGCGAGGCCGCCAGGTCGTGGAGGCGACCACGGACGCTGGACGCAGCTGGGCGGTGCTGTCGGAGGTCAGCCCCGTACACTCCACCGGGTGAGCGAGCGGCCCCGGTTCGTCCTCCTGGTGACGCTCGCCCTGGGCGCCGGGCTGACCGGCCTGGAGCTCATGGTCACGGCCACGGCCCTGCCGACCGTGGTCCGCGACCTGGCCGACTGGACCCGCCTGCGCGAGGCGAGCTGGATCGTCA
>DASUKL010000080.1:0-4341 GCA_036278755.1 Candidatus Limnocylindrales bacterium
CCTGGGCCGCATCCAGGGCTACACCCCGCCCGCAACCTATCTCCTGGGCCGGGCCTGGACCCAGGGCAAGGAGCGGGGCGACACCTGCTTCGACCGCCTCGCCCGCGTCGATCACGATCGGATCCTGAGCGGCCAGGTGACGCTCGAGGAGCGCGTCCTGGACGGCCTGGCCTGGGTCCGCCGCCTCCGCCGGGAAGGCGGCTCCTGGCAGGTCCTGCCGGAGCCTTCTGTGCCCGAGCTCTACCCCCACATGCGGCATGACATGGACAGCCCCTGGCACACGGCCAAGGCCCACATCGGCGCCGCGCTCGGGGAGCTCACCCTGCTGCCATCGATGAATCCCGAACGCCGGGCCACGGCCCACCGCCTCGGGATCCGCCGCTGGGACGACCCCCGCGCCTCGGCCTCCGTCCTGGGCATCACCACCGCCAACTACGCCACGAAGTGCGACGCCGTGCTGGAGGTCAACCGCTCCGCGGACCCCGAGGTCGTCGTGCTGCCCAAACGCCTGACGACCGCCGACCCCGCCTGGCGCACCGTCGCGCCCCTGGAGCTGTACGTCGACTTCGAGACCGTCAGCAACATCAACGACGACTTCAGCCGATTGCCGCAGGTCGGTGGGCAGACGCTGATCTTCCAGATCGGCTGCGGCCACTGGGCCGAGGACGGCCGCTGGGCGTTCGAGCAGTGGACGGTGGACCGCCTCCGCGAGCCCGAGGAGGCCGAGGCCATCCGCGGCTGGCTGTCGCACATCGACCGCCTCCGCGACGGGCGGGGGCTGCGCTCGGACCAGGTGCGCATCGTCCACTGGTCGCCGGCGGAGACGTCGTTCCTGGTGAACGCCTACAACTCGGCCGCCCGGAGACACCCGAAGGAGGACTGGCCGGACCTGCCCTGGTTCGACGCCCTCTCGCTCGTCGCCCGGCCCGGACCGCTCGTCGTCCGCGGCGCCTTCGGCTTCGGGCTCAAGGCCATCGCCAAGGCCATGCACGCCCACGGCCTCATCGACGTGGCCTGGGGCGACGGTCCCACCGACGGCCTGGGGGCCATGGTCGGGGCCTGGTGGTGCGACGGCGAGGCCGCCCGGCGTGGCATCTCGATGCGGGACATCGACCTCATGCAGCAGATCGGTGCCTACAACGAGGTCGACTGCCGGACGATGGCGGAGATCCTGCGCTGGCTGCGGGCCAACCGCTGATGCGTGGCGCGCGGCGGCACCGGCCGTGACAGCAGAGCTGTCACCGGCCACGCTCAGGTTGGGGCCCATGGAAGCCGCCAGCAACGTCGTCTCCCTCCACCCGCCCGCCGCAGCCGCCACCGTCCACGTCGACAGGGAGCGGCTCGTCGTCCAGCACCTCGTCGTGACGGATCCGGGCTCTGCCGCCTTCGTCGCTAGCCGCCCCGCCGACGAGCGTCCAGCGCTCGTCGAGCGGGCCCTGCGCATCGGCCTGACCGCCCTCCAGGACGCCGGGGTCAGCGTCAACGTCGACGTCGTGCGGCGCGAGTTCGAGACCCTGCTCGGCCGGACCCAGCAGGCCAACGAGCGCGCCGCGCGGACGCTGGAGGAGACCCTCCGCCAGAACTTCGCCGACGGCGACGGCCGCCTGCCGCGGACCCTGGAGCGGTTCCTCGGCGATCGCGGCGCGCTCCGTGCTTTCGTCAGCGAGCTCTTCGACGAGACCAAGCGCGACAGCGCCATCGGGCGCATGCGGGAGCTCCTGGGCACCTACTTCGACGGCGACGCCTCCCGCCTGGCCCTGCTCCTCGACCCCACCCGCCTCGACTCGCCGCTGCGCGGCTTTCGCCAGGAGGTCAACGACGGCTTCAAGGCCATCGAGAACCGCCTCGTGGCCATCGAGGCCGCCGGCGCCGCCCGGGCCGCGGAACGGGCCAAGGGCACGGCCAAGGGCACGGACTTCGAGGACCTGCTGGCCGATCTCCTGGGCGAGATCTGTCGCGGCTCCAGCGACCTCCTCGATCGCACCGGCACCGAGACCGGGGCCGTGATCGGATCGAAGAAGGGCGACTTCGTCATCACCATCGACCCGGGCCAGACGGCCGGTGCGGAGCTGCGGGTCGTCGTCGAGGCCAAGGATCGGGCCATCTCCGGCCGGGCCATGCGCGACGAGCTCCGTGACGCCCGAGCCAACCGGGGCGCCGCCCTGGGCCTCGTCGTATTCACGCCGGCGCATGCCCCGAACGGCATCGCCCCCTTCGACGTGCGGGCCGGCGACGTCTACTGCGTGCTGGACCCCGAGGCGCCCGATGCCACAGCTCTCGAGGCGGCCGTCCGCCTGGCCCGGCTCCTGGCCCTCGTGACCCTGCGCGAGCATGAGGTCGAGGTCGACCCCGAGCGCATCCGGGCCGCCCTGACCGGCGTCCGCGAGGAGCTGGAAGCCATCCGGCGCATGAAGTCGGCCCTGACCTCGATGACCACAAGCGCCCGCGACGTGCAGGCCAGCCTCGACCGGATGCGCGAGGGCATCCTCGCCCACCTCAGCGAGGCTGAGACGGAGTTACGGAGCGGGGAGGCCTGATCGGGCGTCGGCACGACGTCCGCCAAGGTGGGGATCGATGGACCTGCTGATCGCCCTCGTCACGGACCTCCTCGCCTCACCGTTCCTCATCGTGGCGGCGGCCGCGACGGTCTTCGTCGTGGGCCTGACGGCGGGGGTCCGTCTCATGCGCTCGCCGACCCACGGCCTGGACCTGCGAGAGCTCGGCCAGGACGCCTACGGCGTCTGGATGCTGACGTTCTTCGGCGTCGTCCTTCTCGCCTTCAGCCTCATGGTCGTGGCCATCCTGGAGGAGATCTGGCGGGAGGTCAGGATGGACCCCGGCGCCGCCCTAGCCTTGGGCCTGGGGATCGTGGTCGGCCTCATCGTCGGCCGCTGGCGCGGCGTGGGCGCCGGCTTCACGGCGGCGGGCCTGACGGGGTGGGCGATCCTTATGCTCTCGATCGGATGGCACTGACCTGAGCCGGGATCTCCCAGGACCCGCGTCCGCCACCACGCCCGATCGAGGCCGCAGCCGGGCCTAGGTCCGGGTGAGGGCCACAAGGGGGATGGCTCGGCCGGCCCGCGTCTCGTGTTCGAGGAAGAACGGGAAGCGCTCGGTGATGCTGGCCCACATCCGGTCGCGTTCCTCGCCCTCGAGCGGCACGGCCCGGGCGTCGAAGGCCTCGTCGGCCAGCTCGACATGCACGTCCGGATGCGCCACCAGGTTGTGATACCAGTCCGGGATGCGGGTCGCGCCGGCGTTCGAGGCGATGACGATGATCCGCTCCCCGTCGGGCACGAACATCATCGGAGCCGTGTGCGTCGCTCCCGAGCGGGCGCCGGTCGTGCTCAGGAGCAGCAGCCGCTCCCGATGCATGCCTTCGACCGGGCCGCCCGCCCGGAACTGCTCGATGACCCGCCGGTTCACGGCTGCCATGTCCATCGCCATGCCTCCCTTCTTTGGCCTGTCGCGGGCGCCCTGGCCTGCCTTCAGCCTAGAGGCCCAGGCGCTGGAGGAGGGCCAGGGTCGGGCGCCGTTCGGGGTCCGTCTCGGAAGGTCGCAGTGGCAGCCGCAGCCAGGACCCCTGGGAGGGCCCCGAGCGGTAGGCCGAGCCGAGATGGCGGGCGCTCATCTCCCGCAGGCCCATCGACTCGAGCGCCGCGGCCACGGCCAGCCCCTCCCCGATGAAACCGCGGCCGACCATGCACCATTCGCTCTCGCGCAGGAGGCCGCCGAGCGCCTCGAGCCGAGCCCCGAACGGCAACTGGGTCAGGTCCTGGCCATGCGCCTCGAGGGCATCGGAGAGGACGAGCGCCGGGGCCCCGTCGTGGACTTCGGGGTAGGCCAGCCGCTCGCGCAGGAGGGCCGGATCGGGACGGCCGGCCGCGTCCAGGACGAGCAGCGTGCCGTCGAGGACGGCCGGGCCGCCACGCACGAGCCGGGCCACCGCGCGGAGCTCGGGGAACGAGGCCAGCGGCGTCGAGAGGTCGCGGGCCGTGACGGTGACCGTCTCCCCGTCCACGGCCACGATGACGCGGACCCCCGGCCACCAGGGTTCGAACCGGTAGTCCGGATCGTCGAACGGGGCGTCGCCCTCGGTCGGCTCCATGGGCCGCAGGCGCAGGGCCTTCGAGTCGGACGCAGCGGGGCCCGCTTCGGTCGCGGGCTCCTCGAACGCGAGGGGCAGCTGGTCGGGCGAGACCCGCTCGCCGCGTCGTCGGGACGTCGCGCTCGCCGTCAGGCCGACTTCCGACGTCGGGCCGGCACCGCGACCTCGGCCTCCTCAGCGGCCTCGGCCCGCTTGGCCGCGGCCGCCGCCTTGGTCGACCGCGCGGTCTTGGG
>DASUKL010000081.1:0-4012 GCA_036278755.1 Candidatus Limnocylindrales bacterium
CTCAGCTTCGGGGCCCTCGGGGCGGCCGGGGCCATCGTCGGCTCGGGCTCGCTGGTCGTCGTCGACGAGAGCGCCTGCATCGTCGAGCTGGCCACGACCCTCGAGCGCTTCATGAACGACGAGTCGTGCGGCAAGTGCATCCCCTGCCGCATCGGCACCAAGCGCCTGACCGAGATCGGCGAGCGCTTCACCGGCGGGCGAACGCGGCCCACCGACGTCCAGCTCCTGGCCGATCTCTCCCAGGACGTCCGCGACGCCTCCCTGTGCGGGCACGGCATCACCGCGCCCAACCCCCTGACCTCGGGGATGCGATACTTCGAGGACGAATTCCAGGACCACATCGTCCGTGGCCGCTGCCCGGCCGGCGTCTGCAGCCCCCTGCGCGTACGGCCCGCCGCGTTGACAGTCAGCTGAGCCCGACGAGCGAGGACCGCACCCAGCCGATGGCCGACCTTCTGCCCGCCACCGCCGCCCCCGGCGCCCCGGTCGCGCCCGCTGCTGCCCCGGGGACGAACTCGGCCCCCGACGCCCCGGCCGAGCGCCTCCTCGACACCCAGGCCCCCCAGCGGCCGACGCGCACGCCCGCCATCCGCATCGAGGTCGACGGCAAGCTCGTCGAGGGCACCGAGGGCCAGACCATCCTCGAGGTCTGCCGCGACAACGGCATCGAGATCCCCACCCTCTGCTACGAGCCCAAGCTGCCCGGCTTCGGGGCCTGCCGGATGTGCGTCGTCGAGGTCGAAGGCGAGGACCAGCCGCCGATCAGCTGCCATCGCGCGGCGGAGGCGGGGATGAAGGTCCAGACCCAGACGCCGCACCTGCGCCGGCTGCGCAAGACGAGCCTGGAGCTGATCTTCAGCGACCACAACGCCTACTGCCTGCCGCCCTGCCAGAACAAGTGCCCCAGCCACATCGACATCCCGGGCTTCCTCAAGGCCAACACCGAGGGCGACCCGCGCGAGGGCGCCCGCATCTTCAAGCGGACCATCCCCTTCCCCAGCATCCTGGGTCGGGTCTGCCCGGCGCCCTGCGAGGACCACTGCCGGCGCGACGAGGTGGACGAGGCCATCGCCATCCGCGACAGCCACCGCTGGCACGGCGACGAGGTCCTCAAGGCCCAACGCGAGACCGGCGAGCGACCGCCCCTGCCGTTCGAGCGCAAGGCCCCCTCGGGCAAGCGTGTGGCGGTCGTCGGCTCTGGCCCTACCGGCGCGGCGGCGGCCTATTACCTGGCCCTGGCCGGTCACGACGTCACGGTCTACGAGCGCGACCCGCTGCCCGGCGGGATGCTGCGCTACGGCATCCCGGCCTACCGCCTGCCCAAGGAGGAGATCGTCGACGGCGAGTACGAGGCCGTGACCGACCTCGGCGTGCGCTTCGTCTGCGACCAGGCCCTGGGCAAGGACTTCACCGTCGACGACCTCCAGAACCAGGGCTTCGACGCGGTCATGATCGCCATCGGCTGCTACGCCACGAACACCCTGGGCGTGCCGGGCGAGGACGCCCCCGAGGTCCTCGACGGCCTGGAGTACCTGCGCATCGCCACCCTGGGGCTGCCCTATCCGGGCCACAAGGGCAAGCGGGTCATCGTCATCGGCGGCGGCTTCACCTCGATGGACTGCACCCGCACCTCGATCCGCCAGGGGGCCGCCGAGGTGACCCTCGTCTACCGCCGCGACATGAAGGACATGCCCGCGGCGGCGGGACCCTACGAGGAGCTCCATGGGGCCCTCGAGGAGGGGGCCACAGCCATCTTCCAGGCCTCGCCGACCCGGGTCCTGACCGACGACAAGAACAACGTCACGGGCATGGAGTTCATCCGCATGAAGCTGGGTGAGCCCGACGCCAGCGGCCGGCGCCGACCCGAGCCCATGGAGGGCACCGAGTTCACCCTGCCCTGCGATCGCATCCTGCTGGCCATCGGCCAGGGGCCGGAGCTCGACTGGCTGGAGCGCGGCGCGAGCGGGATCACGGCCACCAAGCAGCGCCGCCTGGCGGGCGACGCGGTCACCTTCGCCACCGGCCGGCCCGGCGTCTTTGCCACGGGCGACGCGCGCATCGGCGCCTCGACCGTGGTCCAGGCCGTGGCCGAGGGCCGACGGGCGGCCTACGCCGTCGACGCCTACCTCCAGGGCCAAGACCTGGAGGCCATCCGGACCCGCCAGACGCTGGCCGAGCCGGAGCCGATCTTCCTCTCCATCGTGCCCTTCACCGACGAGGTCAAGGAGCCGCGCTACCGGCTCAAGTCGATGGCCCCCGAGGTCCGCAAGCAGAGCTACGTCGAGTACGAGCTGCCCTACAGCCGCGAAGAGGCGATGGCCGAATCGAAGCGCTGCCTGCAGTGCACCTGCGAGGCCATCGGCTTCTGCGACCTGCGCCGCGAGGGCATCGAGTACGGCACGATCCTGCCCACCCTGGAGCCGGCCCGCAGCGGACTCAGCTACCGCAGCGTGACCGAGAACCGCTTCACCGGTTACAACCACGACTACATCCGCGACGACAGCCACGCCTTCATCCTCCGCGAGCCTTCGCGCTGCATCGACTGCGGCCGCTGCGCCCGGGTCTGCGAGGAGATCGTGGGGGCGGCCTGCTACGACTTCATGCGCAAGGGCATCGACACCCTGGTCGTGACACCCCTGGACATGAGCCTCAACGACACGCCCTGCGTCAGCTGTGGGCGCTGCGCCGAGACCTGCCCCACCGGCGCGCTGATGCCCAAGCCGCGGATCCTCGAGCAGTACGACGTGGACGAGAGCCGCTGCATCCTGTGCGGCATCTGCGTCGACGCCTGCCCCTACGACGCCCTGCGCTGCGGGCCCGACTGGGAGCTGGCCCACGACAGCCGGGCCGAGCCGATGATCGACCTCCTGGCCATCGGGGCCATCGACCGTCGCACCGAAGCCACGTACATCCAGGAAGAGCGCGACTGGCTGGCCCGGGCCCAGGCCGCCGGCCGCGACCTGCACCCCGACAAGATGCTGCCGGTCCTGCCGGCCGGCGTGGTCGGCGGCAACGGCAACGGGAACGGCCACGGCAGCCTCGGCGGGGGTGCGAACGGGAACGGTCACGGGCACGGGCACGGGACGGCCGGGGGCGGGCCGTCCAGCGCCGGCTGACCGGGCCACGAGGTGACGATCCCCGAGGTCATCCCCCTCCTCGGCCTGCGCTGGGACGACCTGCTCTTCCTGGCCCTGGCCGGCGGCCTCATCGGCTGCGCCCTCTTCGTCGTCCTGGGCCGGGACATCATCCGTTCGGGGCTGTGGCTGATCCTGGCCTTCGCCTTCCTGGCCGGCATCTACGTGCTGCTGGGGGCGCCGCTGGTGGCGGCCACCGAGGTCCTCGTCTATATCGGGGCCATCGCCGTCCTCATCCTCTTCGCCATCATGCTGACCCAGTCGAAGACCGGCCCGGCGGCCCTCGTCTTCCACCGTCAGGCCTGGGCCGGAGCTCTCGCCGCGGTCGTGCTGGGCTTCCTGCTGGTCATCGTCATCGGCGTCACCTCCTGGCCCGTGGGCAGCGACGCACCCCGGCCGACGAACACCCTCGCCCTGGCTCAGCGCCTGTTCAACGACTGGGTCCTGCCCTTCGAGATCGTGAGCGTCCTCCTCCTGGCGGCCGTCATCGGCGGCGTCTTCCTGGCCAAGAAGGACCCTGCACCCGACGATCGCGACGCGGGCTCGCCGGACGGCGGAGCGGCATGAGCCACTCTCTGGACGCCTACCTCGTCCTCTCCGCCATCCTCTTCTGCATCGGCGTCTTCGGCTTCCTGGCCCGCCGCAACGCCATCGCCATGCTGATGTCGATCGAGCTCATGCTCAACGCCGCCAACCTGGCCATCGTCGCCTTCGGGGCCTTCGTGCCGGGCCTGGCCACGAGCGCCTCGGTCATCGCCCTCATCGTCATGGCCGTCGCCGCCGGCGAGGCCACCGTGGGCCTGGCCATCGTCATCGCCATCTATCGCAACCGGCGCACGCCACTGGTGGACGAGTACTCACGGATGCGCGACTAGCCC
>DASUKL010000082.1:0-14920 GCA_036278755.1 Candidatus Limnocylindrales bacterium
GCCAGGACGATCCGCACTTCCGCCGGACCATCGGCCAGTTCCTCTCCGAAGCCCCCGACCCGGGCAACGCTGGAGAGCCGGACGACGCCGACGAAGCCGATCACACGGTCACCAGGCTCCAGGAGCCCCCGGCCACCGACCGCCCCGCCTGAGCGGGTCCCACCGCGCACCCGACCACAAGCACCTCAGCCTCCCGGCCTCCCAGCCCCGGAGGCCCCGAGACTTCGAGCCCCCGGGCCTCGACCCGAGGACCGCCCTCGAGCCCGAGCCCCGAGCCCCGAACTCACGAGCGCCTTAGAGCCTCAAGCCCTCGAGCCCCGCGCCGGCCTTCAGCCCCCGGATCCCTGGCCCCACAGACCTCGATCTCTGGCCAAACAGTGTCGATTCCGCACCCTTATGCCCGAGCCCCTCGACGACCACGAGCTCTTGGCCACGGTTGAGCCCTCCGCGAGGCGGAATCAGGCCCGATGCGTGGCCATATGGTCCGCCCTGCGCGCGTATGGCCACGATCAGGACGCCTCCAGAGCCTCCGGCAGCGGCGGCCGGGACCGGTTCGGATATGACTCGACGCCGGCGGAGTATTTGGCCAAGGTTCGGGCCTTCCGGACCCTCCACCCTGGGCCCGCCTCGGATAAGGCGTCGTGGGCGACGTATTTGGCCAACACGAAGCCCCTCGAAGGGTCGTGCGGAGCCGGTGCCTCGGCCACGACCGGGCGCCTGGGAGGGCCGGTGTAGCATGGCCACCAGATGAGCGATCCCCGTCCGCGTCCCGGCCGTGGCTTCGCCACGCGCGCCATCCGCGCCGCGAGCCATGGCCCGGCCCTCCACCAGCAGCCTACGGCTGTCCCGATCTACCAGACCGCGACCTTCGGCACGGAGGACTCGGCCGAGCTCGGAGCCGTCCTCGGCGGCGCGCCCGGCTACGCCTACTCCCGGATCGACAACCCCACCGCGGCCGCCCTGGCCGGGGCCCTGGCCCAGCTCGAAGGGGCCCAGGCCGGGCTGGCGTTCGGCTCGGGCATGGCCGCCATCCATGCTGCCCTGGCCGGCCATCTCGCGGCCGGCGATCGGATCGTCGCCACACGGGCCATCTACGGCAGCACCCGGACCCTCGTGGAGCGGGTGCTGGGCCGGCTGGGCGTCAGCGTCGACTTCGTCGACCCGACCGACCTCGACGCCGTGGAGGCCGCCCTCGCGCCTTCACCCGGCGCCGGCGCGCCGAAGGCCGCCCTCGCGCCTTTACCCGCGCCCGCGCCCGCGCCCGGCGCCCGCATCCTCTACCTCGAGACCATCTCCAATCCGACCATCGTCGTGCCCGACATCGCCGCGCTGGCCGAGCTCGGCCATCGGGCCGGCGCGGTCGTGGTCGTCGACAACACGTTCGCCTCGCCGTACCTCTGCCGGCCCGTCGAGCTCGGGGCAGACATCGTCGTCGAGTCGGCCACGAAGTGGCTGGGCGGCCACTCCGACGTCCTGGCCGGCGTCGTGTGCGGCAGCGAGCCGCTCGTCGCGCCGATCCGCGAGATCCTCGTCGACACGGGCGGCATCATCGCCCCCTTCAGCGCCTTCCTCGTCCTGCGCGGCATCGAGACCCTGGCCGTGCGGATGGACCGTCATGCGGCCAACGCCCTGGCCGTGGCCCGGGCCCTCCAGGCCAGCGCCGACGGCGGCCCCCTGCCGCGGGTCTTCTACCCCGGCCTGGCCAGCCATCCGCAGCACGCCGTGGCTGCGCGACAGTTCCGCTCGGGCGGCGGGATGCTGGCCGTGGACTTCGGGCGCCGAGCGGCGGCGGCGGCCTTCATCGATGCCCTGAGCGTGCCGGAGCGGACGGCTTCGCTGGGTAGTGTCCACACCATCTGCGTCCACCCCCCGTCCACCACCCACCGCCAGCTCGACGCCGCCCAGCTGGTCTCGGCAGGGATCGACGAGGGCCTGGTGCGCATCTCGGTCGGCCTGGAGGACGAGACGGACCTGCTGGCGGACGTGGCCGCCGGGCTAGCCGCGGCCCGCCGGGTGGGCCTCAGCATGTCCCCTACCACGGGCCTGCCCACGCCCCAACCCGTCGGCAGCTGACCCCGCCGCGGTGACCAGCCTGACCCTCGGTCGGGGCCGGAGCGGCTCTCTGGCCGACCCCTTCGGGCGCCTCGGCGGAGCCGCCTGGCGGACCCTCACTGATGTCCGCTTCGCGGTCATCCAGATCATCCTCATCGCCTTCTTCGGCCTGCTGGGCACGATGATCAAGCAGCTGGACGCCTTCGCCGTCCATGACCCGGCGACATACCAGACCCAGATGGCCGAGATCGCCGCCCGCTACGACCCGCTCACGATCCTGGGCGTCCACATCGGCCCGACCATGGTCAGCACCTTCCAGGCCCTGGGTCTCTTCGAGATCTTCAACGCGCCCTGGTTCGCCGTGCTGCTGATGCTGCTCGTGGTCAGCATCATCGTCTGCACCCTCGATCGGACCCCGCGCCTGTGGCGCGGCGTGCACGTCGTCCATCCCGTCCAACCGCCGCCGTTCTACGATCTCTCCCTGAGCCAGCGCGCCCGATTCGACGAGGTCGAGCCCGATGCGGAGGCCATCACCAGCGAGCTCCGCCGCCGCCACTTCCGCGTCCGCCGCCAGACCGACGCGGCCGGCGTGACCCATGTCTACGGCGACCGCAACCAGTACTTCAAGCTGGCCACGCTCATCACCCACACTGGGCTGATCCTGTTCCTCCTGGGCGGCGCGGTGACCGGGGCCTTCGGCTTCGAGACGGTCATCTTCGTGGGCGACGGCCAGACCGCCCCGGTCCAGGCCGTGGGCACGCCGGACAACCTCCTGGTCAAGAACCTCGGCTTCGAGGCGCCCCAGCGGGCGGATGGCTCGTTCGAGGACTTCCGGACGAACGTGGCCGTCTACCGGGGCGGCAAGGAGATCGCCCGCCAGGTCATCCGGGTCAACAGCCCCCTCAGCGTGGCCGGCTTCGTCTTCCATCAGAACACCTTCGGGCCGGCCGAAGACCTCACCATCCGCGACAGCACGGGGACCCTCGTGTGGCAGGGCCCGCTCATCATGGAGGGCCAGGCCCAGGGCCAGCCGCAGGGCTTCCTGACCATCCCCGGATCGAGCATCGGCCTCTTCGCCGTCCTCGAGCCGCAGGCGGCAGGCGGCTCCGCGGGCCAGAGCTACCAGGGCACCCTGGGAGCCAGCGGTCCGCTGCTCACGATCCTCGGCGTGACGCCCGGGGCGGACGGTTCGACCCAGCCGCTCTTCGCCGGCCAGATCGGCCTCGGCCAGCCGACGGACCCGGCCCAGACCGGCGGTTACGCCATCACCTGGACCGCCGCCAGCGCCTTCTCCGGGATGGTCGTCAAGCACGATCCCGGGCAGCCCATCATCTGGCTGGCCTATGCCTGCCTGATCTGCGGCCTGGCCCTCACCTTCTACCTCCCCCGACGGAGGCTCTGGGCCCGCCTGGAGCCCGACACGGGGACCCTCCGCCTGGCCCTCCTGGCCGACCGCTACGTCGACGCCGAGCGTGAGTTCGGCTCGCTGCTCGACTCGATCGGCGATCGCCTGGGCCGCTTCCCGGAGCGATGGCCAGCCTCCTGAGCCTGTGGCGGGCGGCACTGCCCGCGGCCGTGCCCATCGGCCTCGACCAGGATCGGGCCGAAGCCCTGGCCGCGGCGCGCGAGGTGGGCTGGGTGCGCGTCCTCCAGGCCCGGGTGCCGGCCTTCGAGGGCCTCGAGCGGCGCGACCTGGCCATCCTGCCCCTGCCGGCCCTGGTGGCCCTGACCGCGGGCGGGCCGGTCGAGCCATCGACCCTGGTCGAGGCCATCGCCGAGACCGGAGCGGCGGCCATCCTCCTCGTCGGCGACGACCCCGCCGCGCCCGTGCTGGGTGCCGCGGCGGACCGGGCTGCCCGGCTGGGCCTCCCGGCCCTCCACCTGCCCCAGGGGGATGCCGTCGAGGTCGAACGAGGCGTGATCGGCTTCCTGCTCGATGCTCGGGCCGAGCTCGAGGGCCAGGCCGGCCAGCTGGAGGCCGAGCTCGAAGGACTGGCCCTCGCCGGGGCCGGGCTCGAGGCCGAGGCCGCCGCCATGGCTGCTTTCCTCGGCCGGGCGGTGGCCATCGAAGGCCCGCAGCGGGAGCCGCTGGCCGTCCATGCCCCGCCCGACCGACCCGAGACGGCCGCCGACGCGGCCCGCTACCTGGGCCGTCCCGATCGGGTGGCTCTCCGCCTGCCCCTGGCCGGCGTGGGCCACCTCGTGTTGCTCGGTGAGCGCCCGGCCAGCGAGCTGGACCGGGCCGCGGCGGGCCGGGCCAGCGGCCTCCTGGCCCTGGCCGTGGGACAGGCCCAGGGGAGTGGCGGCCGCGGACGGGCCGAGCCGCTGCCCTCGGGCGGCCCGCCGTGGGTCTTCCTCATGGCCCGCCAGCTGCTGCCCGGAGCGGAGGCGACGATGGCCGAACGGGAGCAGCTGCGCGATCGCCTGCGGCGCCTCGCTCCGGCCCGCCGGCTGGGCCTGCGCGGCGACGCCACCAGCCTCGAGTTCCGCATCGCCCTCGCGCCCGAGGCCAGGGACCCCCTCGGCCTGGCTACCGCCGGTCGGGTCGTGGCTCTCCTCGATCGCGCCGCGGCCGTCTCCCGGCCCTTCGGCACGGCCGACCAGCGGGCCCTGGCCGAGGCGGAGGCCAGGGCCACCCTGGAGGCCTTCGAGGCCCTCGGCGGCCCGCCCCAGGTCGCCCGAGCGGATCGGCTGCCGGTCTATCGGCTGTTGGGCAGCCTGCACGACCTGCCCGGCGGGGCCGCCCAGGCCCGTGAGCTGCTGGCCCCCTTGCTGGGTGGCCGGCCGGCGGCCCAGGCGCGGCGCCTCGACACGCTGCGGGCCGTCCTCGACGCGCCGGATCTGACCCACGCCGCCGCGCAGCTGGGCATCCATCGCAACACCCTGACCTACCGCCTGGCCCGCCTGGAGGCTCTGACCGGCTGGCGGCTCGACGAGCCCGACCTGCGTCTCGTCCTCGGACTGGCCCTCAGGATCATGCAAGACGCACAACGAATCACCTAGCTGGGCCGCCGATAGGCCCGGAGGAGGGGACCCTGCAGGCAGTAGACTGCCGAACATCGTGCGTCGCGCCTGACTGACGACGCCAAGGTCGCTCGCGGAGCACAAGGAGGCCAGGTTGACCATCGAGCTGCGGGAGCTTGACCCGCTCGCCAAGATCGAAGCGGCCAAGGAGCACAACGTCCGCTTCGTCCAGCTCCAGTTCACCGACATCATCGGCCAGGTCAAGAGCGTGACGATCCCGCTCCACGAGCTGTCCGATTCGATCAAGCACGGGACCTGGTTCGACGGGAGCTCCATCGAGGGCTTCACCCGGATCGCGGAGAGCGACCAGTGGCTCAAGCCGGACATGGACACCTTCGTCGAGATCCCCTGGCAGCCGGGCCACGGCGAGCTGGGCGCGGGCCCCATGGGCACCCGCGGCTCGGCCCGCGTCATCTGTGACGTGATGACCCCCGCCGGCGAGCCCTTCGCGGGCGACCCGCGGGGCGTCCTGCGGCGCCAGCTAGAGCGAGCCAAGCAGCTCGGCTACGTCTGGAACACCGGGCCGGAGCTGGAGTTCTTTCTCTTCCGCCGCGACGAGCAGGGCCGGGTCGCCCCGCTGCCCCACGATCAGGCCGGCTACTTCGACTACTCCACCGACCTGGCCCAGGAAGTCCGGCTGGACATGGTCAACGCCCTGGAGGCCTTCGGCATCCGGGTCGAGGCGGCCCACCATGAGGTGGCGGCGGGCCAGCATGAGATCGACTTCCGCTACGCCGACGGGCTGACCACGGCCGACAACGCGATCACCTTCAAGTTCACCCTGAAGGCCATCGCCAACCTGCACGGCCTGTACGCCACGTTCATGCCTAAGCCCATCTACGGCATCAACGGCTCCGGGATGCACACCCACCAGAGCCTCTTCTCGATCTCCGAGGAGCGCAACGCCTTCGCCGACGCGGAGAGCAAGTACGGCCTCTCGGATCTCGCCCGCCACTACATGGCCGGCATCCTGACCCACGCCCGGGGCATGATCGCCGTCCTCGCCCCCACGGTGAACTCCTACAAGCGGCTGGTGCCGGGCTACGAGGCGCCGACCTACTTGACCTGGGGCCGGACCAACCGCTCGGCCCTCATCCGGGTGCCCAAGGCCTCGCCCGGCAAGAGCATCGAGGGCACCCGGGTCGAGGTCCGCTGCCCCGATCCGTCGTCCAACACGTACCTGGCCTTCGCCGTCATGCTGGCGGCCGGTCTCGACGGCATCGAGCGCGAGCTGGAGCTGGGCGAGCCCGTCGAGGAGAGCCTCTTCGAGATGAGCCGGCGCCAGATCGAGGAGCACGGCATCCGCGAGCTGCCGGGCACCCTCGGCGAAGCGCTCGACGAGCTGGCCAAGGACGACGTCATCCGCGACGCCCTGGGCGATCACGTCTACACCGCTTTCGTCGCGGCCAAGCGCGGCGAGTGGGACGAGTACCGGACCCAGGTCTCCGATTGGGAGGTGTCCCGCTACCTCGACGCCTTCTGAGCAGCACCCGAAGCCGGGTCGCCCGTCGCGGTTCGGCTCCGACCACAGGGCATCTTTGCCCCCGGGCACGGCAGGGGACGTGCCCGGACACAGAGGGCGGCGGGAAGCTCGGTCCCGCCGCCCTCTTCGATTCGCGCCGGCCGTCACTCGATCCTTGCCGACCGTACCCTGATCCGCCGAGCCTCATCGCGGGTCGCCGGCGGTCGCGTCATCCGCTCCCATCCCCTGGTTGGCGACTCCCATCCCCTGGCGGCGACGCCTTTTCGCGATCACGCACGCTCTGCGGCACTGGAAGGGCCCGTCTGTTCGCTGATCGCGCGCAGTCGCCGTCCAGTGGGCCATAGTCTCCCCACCTGTACCGCCGATCGCGTAAGCGCGGCTCCTTCGCGCCCCCATCGGCCCGACCATCGGCCCTGATCGCGTAAACCTGTCAGACGACCATCCGCGACCGACGCCTCGACCAACCCGCGACCGACCAGAGTCCCGCCCGAGGGCCGGGTCAGCCCACCATCACGTCGTCGCCCAGGTTCGGGCGCAGCCACGAGGCGGCCTCGGCCAGCGTCCAGCCCTTGCGCTCGGCGTAATCCTCGAGCTGATCGCGGCCGATCCGGCCGAGGCCGAAGTAGGCCGACTGGGGGTGCCAGAAGTAGAGCCCGCTCACTGACGAGCCGGGCAGCATGGCGCAGGACTCGGTGAGCTGGATGCCGGCCCGGGCCTCGGCCTCGAGGAGGGCGAAGATCGTCCGTTTCTCGGTGTGGTCGGGGCAGGCCGGGTAGCCGGGCGCGGGGCGGATGCCCTGGTAGCGCTCGGCGATGAGGGCCGCGTTGTCCAGCGCCTCGCCCGCGGCGTAGCCCCACAGCTCGCGCCGGACCAGCTCGTGGAGCCGCTCGGCGAAGGCCTCGGCCAGCCGATCGGCGAGAGCTTCGGCCAGGATGGCGGAGTAGTCGTCGTGTGCCGCCCGGGCCTCGGCCGTCAGCTCGGCCAGGCCGTGGCCGGCCGTGACGGCGAAGGCGCCCACGTAGTCCGCTAGCCCGGAGGTCTTCGGCGCGGTGAAATCGGCCAGGGCCAGGTTCGGGCGCCCGCCGCTCTTGTCCATCTGCTGGCGCAGGGTGTGGATCACCGCCAGCGGCTCCCCCCGCGCGTCGTCGGCGTAGAGCTCGATGTCGTCACCGATGCTGTTGGCCGGCCAGAAGCCGACGCTGGCGCTGGCCCGCAGCCGGCGCCCGGCCACGATCCGCTCGAGGAGCGCCTGACCGTCGCGATACAGGTCCCGCGCCGCGGCGCCCACCCGCGGGTCCTCGAGGATCTCGGGGAAGTGGCCGTGCAGCTCCCAGGCGGCGAAGAAGGGGCTCCAGTCGACGCGCGGCAGGAGGTCATCGAGGGGGTGGTCGGCCAGGGTCCGGACCCCGAGGAAGGTGGGCGGCCGGGGCTGCGGTCCGGCCGCCCAGTCGACGGCCAGGGCCCGGGCCCGAGCATCGGCCAGGGTGAGGCGGTGTTCGGCCTCGTGCCGGCCCTCGCGCTCCCGGCGGACGACCTCGTATTCCTCGCGGACACGGGCCGCGTAGGCCTCCCGGCCGGCGGGGTCGAGCAGGGCGCTGGCCACGCCCACGGCCCGCGAGGCGTCCTGGACGTGGACGACCGGGCCGTCGTAGCGGGGCGCGATGCGCAAGGCGGTATGGGCCCGGGAGGTCGTCGCTCCGCCGATGAGCAGCGGCGTGCGCAGGCCGCGGCGCTGCATCTCGGCCGCCACGAGGCTCATCTCCTCGAGCGAGGGGGTGATCAGCCCGGAGAGGCCGATGAGGTCGGCGCCGACCTCCCTGGCCGTGTCGAGGATCGTGGCCCCGGGGACCATCACGCCGAGGTCGATGACTTCGTAGTCATTGCAACCCAGCACGACGCCGACGATGTTCTTGCCGATGTCGTGGACGTCGCCCTTCACCGTGGCCATGACGACCCGGCCGGCCGAACCGCGGCCGCCTTCCCCTCCGGTCGCCTCGCCGCGTGCCGCGCGCTCAGCCTCGAGATAGGGGATGAGGTGGGCCACGGCCTTCTTCATCACCCGGGCGCTCTTGACCACCTGGGGCAGGAACATCTTGCCCGCCCCGAAGAGGTCGCCGACGACGCCCATGCCGGCCATCAGCGGGCCCTCGATGACTTCGACCGGATGGGCCGCCGCCTGACGAGCCTCCTCCGTGTCCTCGACGATCCAGGTGTCGACGCCCTCCACCAGGGCGTGGCGCAGCCGCTCGTCGACAGGCCCCTCGCGCCAGGCCAGGGCATCGCCCGCGTCGACCTCGCGGGCCTGGACCGAGGCCGCGATCTCGAGGAGCCGCTCCGTGGCGTCGGGTCGGCGGGCCAGGACGAGGTCCTCGACCCGCTCGCGCAGGTCTGGCTCCAGCTCGTCGTAGATGGCCAGCTGGCCGGCGTTGACGATGCCCAGGTCCATGCCGGCCTGGATGGCGTGGTAGAGGAAGACGGCGTGGATGGCTTGGCGGACGGGCTCGTTGCCACGGAAGGAGAACGAGACGTTGCTCACGCCGCCGCTGATGTGGATGCCGGGCAGCTCGGCCTTCAGGCGGCGGGTGGCCTCGAAGTAGTCGAGGGCGTAACGATCGTGCTCGGCGATGCCGGTGCCGATGGGGAAGATGTTGGGGTCGAAGATGATCTCGTCGGGCGCGTAGCCGGCCTGCTCGGTGAGCAGCCCGTAGGCCCGCCGGCAGATGGCCACCCGCCGCTCCACCGTGTCGGCCTGGCCATCCTCGTCGAAGGCCATGACGATGACCGCGGCCCCGTGACGGCGGGCCAGGCGGGCCTGTTCGAGGAACGGCCCTTCGCCCTCCTTGAGGCTGACCGAGTTGACGATGCTCCGGCCCTGGACGTGCTGCAGCCCTGCCTGGAGAGCGCTCCAGCGCGAGGAGTCGATCATGACCGGGACCTTGGCGATGTCCGGTTCGGCCGCCACGAGGTCGAGGAAGCGGGCCATGGCCGCCGGCGCGTCGAGCAGCCCTTCGTCCATGTTGACGTCGATGGCCTGGGCCCCGTTCTCGACCTGCTGGCGCGCCACCTCGACGGCGGCCGGGTAGTCGCCCGCGGTGATGAGCCGGGCGAAGCGCCGTGAGCCGGTGACGTTCGTCCGCTCGCCGACGTTGACGAAGAGGCTCGTGGCGTCCACGGTGAGGGGCTCGAGGCCGGACAGGCGGAGGGCCGGCGAGGGCGTCGGCAGGACGCGCGGGGGCAGGTCCTGGACGGCGGCGGCGATGGCGCGGACGTGCTCGGGCGTCGTCCCGCAGCAGCCGCCGACGATGTTGACCAGGCCGGCCGCGGCGAACTCCCCCAGGGCCGTGGCCATGGTCTCCGGCGTCTCGTCGTAGCCGCCCAGCTCGTTGGGCAGCCCGGCGTTGGGGTAGGCGCTGATGGGCAGCGGCGCGAGGCGGCCGAGGTCCTGCACGAACTGGCGGAGCTGGGCCGCCCCCAGGGCGCAGTTCAGCCCGACGCTCAGGGGCCGGGCGTGCATGACGCTGTACCAGAAGGCCTCCACGGTCTGGCCGCTCAGGGTCCGGCCGGAGGCGTCGACGATGGTGCCGCTGATCATGAGTGGCAGCCGCAGGCCGCTGGCGGCGAAGGCCTCCTCGATGCCCACGATGGCGGCCTTGGCGTTGAGCGTGTCGAAGATCGTCTCCAGGAGGAGCAGGTCGACCCCGCCGGCCATGAGCGCCTGGGCCGCTTCGCGATAGGCCTCGCGCAGCTCGGCGAAGGTGACGTTGCGGGCCCCCGGGTCGTTGACGTCGGGGCTGATGGAGGCCGTCCGATTCGTGGGGCCCAGGGCGCCGGCGACATAGCGGGGGCGGTCGGGCTGGTCGGCTTCGGCTGCATCGGCGGCGGCTCGGGCGAGGCGGGCGGCGGCCTCGTTCATCTCGGCCGCGCGTTCGGCCAAGCCGTAGTCGGCTTGCGAGATGCGGGTGGCGGTGAAGGTGTTGGTCTCGATGATGTCGGCCCCGGCCGCCAGGTAGTCGGCGTGGAGCCCTCGGATGAGCTCCGGCTGGGTCAGGCTGAGGAGGTCGTTGTCGCCCCGCAGGTCGCGCCGGTGATCGGCGAAGGCGGTGCCCCGGAAGCGGACCTCGTCGAGCTCGTGGCGCTGGATGAGGGTGCCCATGGCCCCGTCGATGACCAGGATCCGCTCGGCCAGCAGGTCGGGCAGCCGCGCCAGGCGACGCTGACGGTCGAAGGGTGACGCGGGCCGCGGGGCGCCGGCCGGCGAGTGCGTGGGCATGCCTCGGAGTCTACCCGGGGCGTCGCTCAGAGCCGTCCGATCGGCCCACCCGCGAGGCCGCGGCCTCTGCGGGCCGCGCGCGGGCCCTCAGCCGAACCGGCCCTGGTAGCTCGCGGGCAGGAGGGCGGCGATGCGCCGCATGAGGTCCTCGCTGATGGCGGCCGTGGCGGCCCGGCGATCGGCCCGCGCGGCGGAGGCGCCATCGGCCCCAGGGTCGAGCGGCAGGTAGGCCGCGCCGAAGCGGATCGTCACGGTCGTGCCGAAGCGCGGCAGGCGGGCGCCCACCGGCCAGAGGCGCTCGGTGCCATAGATGCCCACCGGCAGGATCGGGGACCCGGACCGCTGGGCGAGGAGGGCCATGCCCGGCTTCGGTTCGCCCAGGTGGCCGGTGCGCGAGCGGGTCCCCTCGGGCGCGACGCCCAGCCAGTCACCGGCCGTGAGGACGCCGAGGGCCATCCGGTAGGCCTCGCGGTCGGGCTGGCCGCGGTGGACCCCGAAGCCCCCGTAATGGACGAGCATCCAGCCCACGAGCGGGTAGCCCAGGGCCTCGGCCTTGGCCATGTAGCGCACCTGGCGGCGCACGCACCGCTCGAGGACGACGCTGAGGATGGGCGGGTCCATGATCGAGAGGTGGTTGCTGGCCAGGATGACCGAGGGCCGATCCGGGATCCGCTCCACGCCCTCGACCACGATCCGGGTCCGCAGCACCCACAGCGCGAAGCGGATGCCGATGTTGCCCAGGCGGAAGCCGAAAGGCAGGGCCGGACGGGCCCGCCGCACCCTGCCGGGCGGCGGGGCTGCCCCTCCGCCCACCGGGACGCTCAGGCCTTGTTCGGGCGCGAGCCCATGAGCTCGCCCCCGTCGACCCCGATGGTGTTGCCCGTCATCCAGTAGAGGCCGGGGTCGGCCAGGGCGACGATGGCCCGGGCGACGTCCTCGGGCCTCGTCAGCCGGCCGCTGGGGTTCCGTTCCAGGGCATGCTGGAACAGGAGATCGTGACCCGGGATGGCCCGTGAGGCGCGGGTGTCGGCCACGCCGGCCCGGATGGCGTTGACGGTGATGCCGAACGGCTGCAGCTCCAGGGCCAGCTGGCGGCAATGGGCCTCCAGGGCGGCCTTGGCCGCGCTCACCGGACCGTAGGTGGGCACGGCCCGCACCGAGCCCTCACTGGTCATGGCGAAGAGCCGGCTGCCGTCCCCGAGCAGCCCGGCGTGGAAGAGGTCGCGGACCCAGTAGACCATCGAGTGGGCCATCACGTCGGCCGTCATCTCGAGCTGCTTCTGGCTGACCTCGCGCTCATCGGGGCTGGCGGTGATGTAGGACAGCGTGGTCCCGAAGGCCAGCGAGTGGAGGAAGACGGCGATGAACGGCTCCCGACCGGCGGCCCGGCGCTCGGAGAAGAGCTTGGAGATGGCTTCGACGACAGCCTGCCGCTTGGCCTCGTCGGCGGCGTTGGTGTTGAAGAAGACGGCCTGGACGCCGAAGCCCTCCAGCTCCTGGCGGACCTCCTCGGCGGCGACTGCCGTGCCCCGCAGATCGAGGTGGACGCCCAGGATGCCGTAGCCCGCGGCGGCCAGGGCCCGGGCCGTGGCCGCCCCGAAGCCGCTGCTGGAGCCGAGGATGAGGGCCCAGCGCTCGCGATCGTCGGCGGCGTGGGCGGCGTCTTCGGCCATCGGCACCTCCTCGCTTCGGGTGTGTCGGACGAGTGTAGCGAGCCGCGAGGAGCCGGCGGTCGGCGCCACGCCAGGACGGCCTGGGGCGCCCGCCAGGCCCGGCCGTGGCGTCACCGCTCCGAGCCTGCAGACAGGTTAGCCATGGCGTATCGTCGGGCGATGGGGATGCCCGCTCGCCTGAGGCCCGCCGCTGCGGATGCGCCGGTGCGGCCGCTACAGACGCTCTCCCTCCTCTCGGCGGCCCACGCCGCGAACCATGCCATCGTCCTCCTCATGCCCCTGGTCTATCTCCAGATCATCGGGGAGATGCACGTCGACGCTGCGGCCATCGCCATCCTGACCGCCGCCGGCAACTTCGTGGCCGGGCTGTTCCAGCTGGCCTACAGTGGCCTCACCCGACGCGTCTCGCGGCGCTCGATCCTGACCGTGGGCGGGATCGTCATGGGCCTGGGCATGGCCGCCCAGGGCCTGACCAACTCGTTCGGCGCCTTCTCCGTGGCCAACATCGTGACCAAGGTCGGCGGTTCGCCGCAGCACCCTGTCGGCAACGCCCTGCTGGCCGAGCAGTTCCCAGCGCGGCGCCGCGGCTTCGCCATCAGCGCCCACATCGCGGGGGGCAACATCGGGACCATCGCCGTGCCCCTCATCGGGACGTGGCTGATCGCCGGCATCGGCTGGCACTGGACCGTCGTGTTGCTGGGCCTGCCGGCCATCCTCGTGGCCCTGGCCATCGGGCTCCTGGTGACCGAGTCCGGCTCAGATCGCGAGGCGGCTCGGCAGCACGGCAGCGTGGTGGCGGCCTTCGGGCGGGTCTTCCGCGACCGCGACCTGGTCATCCTCTTCCTCGCCTCGGTGGTGGCCGCGGCCGGACGCGGCCTGGGCGTGTTGACCCTCTTCGTGCCCCTCTACCTCTCCGAGGTCCTCCACGTCGACGCCACGACGATCGGCTGGATGTACACCCTCCTGCTCCTGGGCAGCGTCCCGGCCCCGCTCGTTGCCGGCTGGGTCTCCGACCGGATCGGCCGGCGTCCGGTCCTCGTGGTCGCCTACCTGGCCGGCGCCACGGCCCTCGTCCTCTTCGTCCTGGCCGGCTCGGATCAGTCGCTGATCTGGCTGGCCATCCTGCTCATGAGCGCCTTCGTCTATATCGAGAGCCCGCAGCTGCAGGCCATCCTGGCCGACATCGCCCCGCCGGCCATCCGTGACGCGGCTTTCTCGAGCTATTCCACCCTGGCCTTCGTCGTCGGTTCGCTGTGGACGGCGCTCTTCGGCGCGGTCCTGGGCGGCCTGGGCGACGTGGCCGGGCTGCCGATCATCTTCTGGATCATGGCCGGCTCGTTCGTGGCCGCCTCGGTGGCGGTGCTCCCGATCCGTACCCGGCCGCGCGACGAGGGCGCCGGATAGGGGTCGGCTAGGCCCGACTGAAGGTCAGATGGGTCACGCCGCTGGGCGACGAGGTGGTCTCGATCCGGTAGGCCTGCTCCAGGCCCTCGAGCCCATCCCAGAGGCGGACGCCGCGGCCCAGCAGGATGGGGACCACCACGACGTGCATGTGGTCGATGAGCCCGGCGGCCAGGAACTCGCGGATCATGGTGACGCCGCCGCCGATGCGGACGTCCTGGCCGCCCGCAGCCTTGCGCGCCCGCTCGAGCGCCTCGGCCGGCGAGGTGTCCACGAAGTGGAAGGTCGTGCCGCCTTCCATCTCGAGGGGCGGGCGCGGGTGGTGGGTGAGGACGAGGACCGGGCTGTGGAACGGCGGGTTCGGACCCCACCAGCCCTGCCACTCGGGGTCCTCGTGCCAGCCCGGATAGCCGAACTTCCCGGCGCCCATGATCTCGGCTCCGATCCGCGGACCGTGCTCCTGGGCGAAGACGTCGTCGATCCCGGCACTGCCGCCCGACAGACCGCCGCTCTCGCCGTCGGCGCCGGTCATCTCATGCCAGAACCGGGTGGCGAACATCCATTCGTGCAGCCGTTCGCCAGCATGGCCGAACGGTGCCTCGAGGCTCAGGCCGGCCCCGGTGCCGAAGCCGTCGAGCGAGATCGAGAAGTTGTGCACGCGGGCGAGGGACATCGAGGGGACCTCCTCGTGACGAACCCGTAACGGTGGGGAGATAGGATGCGCCCTATCGCCAGGGAGTGCGAGGGAGCGAGGGAGCCCATGTCCTGGTCGGCCCATAGCCTTCCACCAGGCCGCGCGACCGCCCTGCCGGACCGCCGCGTCGTCCGGCTGGTGTGGCTGGCTGCCGCGATCGGGATGCTGCCCATCGTCGGTCTCGTCGCGGCCACCGCGAGCAGGGGCGGCATGGTCGGCTCCTCGTTCGATCTTCTGAGCGAGCTCGCGCTGGGGCTCGGCCTGACCGCGTTCGTGCTCTCCGGCGCGCTGATCGCGACCCGCCAGCCGCGCAATGTCGTGGG
>DASUKL010000083.1:0-3710 GCA_036278755.1 Candidatus Limnocylindrales bacterium
CTGGCCCGCCAGGGCCTCCCGGCGTGGACGGTGAACGACGCCCAGGTCTGCCGCGCTGGCGCCTTCGCGGACCGCGTCGGGCGCCTCAACGACTTCGGCGGCTCGAAGTTCGCCGCGTGGGTCCTCAACGCCCACTGCGCGAACCACGTCCCGGTCCTGACGCCGACGACCGGCGGGCGGATGCTCGCGTTCACGGACTGGCTGGCGCCGGCCTGGACGGGCAGCCCGGCGCCCACGCCGGCGCGCAGCCCGACGCTCAGCCCGTCGCCCGTCTCGACACCGCCGCCAACGCCGAACCCGACCGCCAGCCCCATGCCTTCCCCGACCGAGACGGCCGCGCCCAGCCCCTCGGCCACCGTGGCTCCGTCGGCGACGGCATCCCCCTCACCGTCGCCGACGCCCACGCTCGACCCGGTCATCGGCGCCATCGAGTCGAGTGACCTCTCGGCCTCCGACCAAGCCCTGCTCGAAGCCCTCTATCGGCGGCTGCTGCCATGAGCTGGACGCTCGTCGCCCGCAAGCGCGGCTGGGTGCCGGACTGGCTCTGGCGCCTGCTCGCGCCCATCGCGCCTCATCAGCCGTTCCGGCGCTGGCTCACTGAGCCGGTGCCCTATGAGCGGGATGGTGCCATGTGGATAGACGCATGAGCCGCTGCCGTCAGGAAGTCCTGGGGCTGGCGTCATGACCTACGTTCCGAAGCTGGCCAGCGAGCGGTACATGGACCCGCACGAGGCCGGATTCGATAGCTGCGTCTATTGCGCCCTGGCGATGCTGGCCGACGCGGCGATGGGCAAGCCCGTGACCACGCCCCAGGCCCTCGAAGCCATCGACGACCCCAAGCGAATGAAGGTCGGCACGACGATGCCGGCGGCCCTGGCCGCTCTGGCGGAGGCGTCGGCCGTGGCGCGGAAGGCCATCACCTACCTCGACGGGCAGAACGACACCATCGACGGCCTCTTGGCCAATGGCGAGGGCCTGGCCGTGACCGGGCTCTACGCGGCGCTCCCGGTCCACTACCAGCGCTGGGATCCAGCCTTCGCGGCAAAGGGCTCGAAGTCAGGCCACGCCATGTACGTCCAGCGCGACGGCCCCGACGGCCCGAAGGCCAAGAGCGTCTGGCTCCTCGACCCCCTGGCCGAACCCGGCTACGCGGGCGAGTGGCTGCCGACCGAAGCGCTCCACGCCTTCATCGCGACCCGTGTCCAGCACGCGGCCGCGCCCATCGCAGCTCCACCGGAGGACGACATGACCATCACCCGCCTCAAGGCCGAGGACTGGCGCCCGGTCGCCGGCCACGGCGTCTGGCGCCACGCGCCCGACCGCTCGCAGCTCCCGGCCGGCCACATCGCCGACGGGACGGTGACCCGCACCCTGGCCGAGATCAGCACCGTCGATGGTCCCGACGGCGACTGGCGCGTGACCCTCGTCGACGGCCAGCTCGCCTACCTGCTGCGCAGTGACTGGACGCCGCTGACACAGGGCGGCGACCCGGCGGTCCAGGCGCAGCTCACGGACTTCGTGGCCCGCAAGACGCCCAGCTTCACCGGCCGCCAGGTGACGGTCACGTCGGCCAGTGACCTCCACGTCAACGTCAGCTAAGGAGACCCGATGCCTACCCTCGACTTCAGCGCCCTGAACCTCACGTCGTTCCTCATCGTCCTGGTGATCCTGGCCGGCGTCGACACCGTCGTCGGCATCGGCAAGGCGCTGGCCGATCACACCTTCCGCCTCGACACGGTGGCCGCGTTCCTCGGCTCTCATGTCCTCTCGCGCATCCTGCCGCTGGCCGCGATGGCGTTGCTCGGTCAGGGGCTGCCGCAGTTCGGCCTGCCGGCGGTGGCCATGGCCTGGGCGCTGGCCGCGGGTGGTCTGGCCGCCTACTTCGCCGAGACCGTGGGTAGCCTGCGCGATACGCTGCAGGCGCCGGATACCGCGGTCAGCGGGGCGAGCGAGGGCTAAGTGGCCCGGCCGACCAAGCTCACGCCAGAGATCGCGGCGGGGATCGTGACGTTGATCCAGCACGCGGTGGACCCGGTCGTTGCGGCCGGGGCGTTCGGCGTGCGCCGGTCGACGTTCTACGAGTGGATCGCTCGTGGCGAGGGCACCGATGAGCGGCGGCCAGTCGAGGCCGTCTACGTCGAGTTCGCGGAGGCCGTGGCGAAGGCCGAGGAGCAGGCTGAGTCCGCGCTGGTCTCCCTTGCCGTGACCAAGGTCCGCACGACGGCGGATGCTATCGCCATCCTGGAACGACGCTTCCGTGACCGCTGGCGGCGCTCCGACGAGGTCCGTATCAACGTTCGCGCCCTCGCGGAGCGGCTGGCTGCCGATGACCTCGACGCAGACGAGATCATGCGCGAGGCGGAACGCATCTTGGCAATGGCCGAATGACGAGCCTTTGGACGCTCCCGCCGACCGATGCGGAGGCCATCCTCACGGTGGCCTCCATCACCGCGCGCATGCGCCGCGTTGCTCCCCAAGAGGTCCAGTTCGCCAACGACGCGCAGCGGACGTTCTTCGAGAGTCGCGCGCCCGAAGTCCTCTACTCGGGGGCCATGGGTGCGGGCAAGAGCCGCATCCTCTGTGAGAAGGCGTGGCGCATCGCCCGTGAGCATCCAGGCGTCACGGTGGGCGTGTTTCGCAAGGTGGCGGCGTCGCTCCCGGCCACGACTCTGCGGACGTTCCAGCGTGACGTGATGGGGCCCCAGTTCATCGCCGCCCGCAACAAGACCGAGGGCTGGTATGACCTGACGAACACCAGCCGCATCTACTTCATGGGCCTCGACCCTGATCCGTTGACGGGCGTGCCATCCAAGGTCGGATCACTCGACCTGGCGTGGGCGGGCGTCGACGAGGCGGTCGAGCTGACCGAGTCCGACTGGATCATGATCGTCGGCCGCCTTCGCGACCCGCGGATGCCTTGGCACCAGGTGGCCGCGGCCACGAACCCCGGACCGCCGAACCATTGGCTCAAGCGGCGGTTCACGCCGCCCACCGATGACCGCGTCTACCTCCACGCGACGGCCTTCGACAACATCTTCCTGCCCGAGGACTACAAGACCGCGATTGCCGGGCTGCCCGACACCGCCGCCGGCCGCCGTCTTGGCCGGGGCGAGTGGGCGGCGGCCGAGGGCGTCATCTACGAGCTGCCGCCCGATCAGGTGCGCAAGCCCGAGGGCACGACCTGGCGGCGCGTCGTGGCCGGCCTCGACTGGGGCTTCGTCCACGCCTTCGCCTGCGAGGTCATCGGCCAGTCAGGCTCTGGGCGTCTGGCGGTGCTCGACGAGTACTACGAGCGGGGCAAGACGGTGGACCGGCTCATCCCGCACCTGCGGACGATGGCCGACCTGTGGGGCATCACGACGTTCTTCGCCGACCCTTCGGAGCCCGCCTACATCGACCAGTGCCGCCGCGCGGGCCTGCCCGTGGAGCCGGCCCGCAACGACGTCGACCCGGGCATCCAGGCCGTCCAGAAGGCCATCAAGGCGGGCCTGACCGTGGACCCGGCCTGCGAAGGGCTGCTCGGCGAGCTGCCGGGCTACACCTGGGCCCCGAACCGCCTGGGCGGCTATCACGAGCGGCCCATCGAGATCAACGACGACGCCTGTGACGCCCTCCGCTACGGCGTCATGGCCTTCGAGCCCGACCCCGGCAACCCCTGGGCCTACGTCGGCCAGAGCGCGAGTTCCGTGGCATGACGACCGTCGAGCGCT
>DASUKL010000084.1:0-28869 GCA_036278755.1 Candidatus Limnocylindrales bacterium
CGGCCCGGAGGTCGTCGGGCAGCTCGTCAGCGACGGCCTCGGCGTAGGCCAGGAGCGGCCCATCGCCGCGCCACAGGGTGCCGTCGAAGTCGAGGATGAGCAGGCCCCGCCGGCCGACGGGCGGCGCCTCCACCTTCAGGCAGGGCTGTTGACTGCGGCGACCATGGCCTCCAGCCGGCGGAGGGCCTCGCTGAGGTTCTCGCGGGAGTTGGCGTAGCTGATCCGGATGTGATCGCCGCCGAGGGTCCCGAAGGCCGTCCCCGAGAGGACGCAGACCCCCGCCTCATGAAGGGCCCGCTCGGCGAAGGCCGGCCCATCGAGGCCCGTCGCGGAGACGTCGGGGAAGACGTAGAAGGCGCCCGACGGCCGGTGGCAGCGGATGCCGGGGATGGCGTTGAGGCCGTCCACGATCAGGTCGCGCCGGGCCTTGAACTCATCGACCATGGCGACGATGGGGTCCTGCGGCCCACGGAGGGCCTCCACGGCGCCGATCTGGACGAAGGTGGGGGCGCAGCTGATGGTGTTGATGATCAGCGTCCCGTAGGCCTCGCGGAGCGCATCAGGCACGATGGCGTAGCCCAGCCGCCAGCCGGTCATGGCATAGGTCTTGCTGAAGCCGTCGAGGACGATGGTCCGCTCGGCCATCCCCGGCAGCGAGGCGATCGAGACGTGCTCCGCGCCGTCGTAGAGGATGCGGGCGTAGATCTCGTCGGCCAGGACGGCCAGGTCGTGGCGCTGGCAGAGCTCGGCGATGCGCTCCAAGTCGGGCCGGGTCAGGAAGCCGCCGGTGGGGTTGGCCGGCGAGTTGAGGACCAGCAGTCGCGTGCGGGGCGTGATGAGCCCGGCCAGCTCGTCGATGTCGATCCGGAAGTCGTTCTCCATGCGGATCGGCAGGGGGACGGCCGTGGCGCCCACGAAACGGGTCAGCGACTCGTAGATGGGGTAGCCGGGGTCGGGCACGATGACCTCGTCGCCGGCGTCCACGAGGGCCAGGATGGCGTAGAGCATGACGCCCTTGCCGCCGACCGTGACGAAGACCCGGTCGGGGCTGACGGGGAAGCCCTTGCGCGCCTGCGCGTCCTCGGCGATGGCCTGGCGCAGGTCGGGGATGCCGGCGAACGGCGCGTAGTGCGTCTGGCCCGCGTCGAGGGCCACCTTGGCTGCCTCGCGGACGTTGGCTGGGGTGTCGAAATCGGGCTCGCCGATCTCGAGGTGGATGACCGACCTGCCGGTGGCCTCCAGGGCGCGGGCTCGGGCGGCGGCCTCGAAGGCGGTCTCGGTGCCGATGTCGGACATGCGTGCGGCGAGTCTCATGGCCGCATCATAGCCACGGCCAGGGGCGTGCGAGAATCGATCGCGATGGCCCGCTACTACAGCGTCGACGATGCCAACACCCTGCTCGGGGAGCTGCGGCCCCTGCTGGAGCGCCTCCGCCAGGACCGTGACAAGGTCGCCGAACGGCAGCGGGAGCTGGTCGCCTTCCGGGGCACGAACGGCAACGCCAGCCACGTCGACGAACTGACGCGGCGCGAGGCGGCCATCGCCGTCATCGTGGCCGACATGGAGGCAGCCGTGCGGCGCATCGAGTCCTGGGACGTCACCCTGCGCGACATCGGCTCGGGCCTGATCGACTTCCCGGCCCTGGCCAGCGGCCGCACCATCTGGCTCTGCTGGCGCCTGGGCGAGGACGACGTCGCCTGGTGGCACGAGCTGTCGACCGGCATCGCCGGCCGCAGGCCCCTGGCTGAGCTGACCTGACCCATGCGGGCGCTGGCGATCGACGTCGGCACCGGGACCCAGGACGTCCTCCTCTTCGACGCCGATCGAGAGATCGAGAATGCGGTCCGGCTGGTCCTGCCCTCGCCCACCGTCATCGTGGCCGAGCGGATCCGGGCCGCGACCCGGGAGCGGCGACCGGTCGTCTTGCGAGGCCGCATCATGGGCGGCGGGCCCTCCGCCTGGGCCGCCCGCGACCACGCCCTGGCCGGCCTGCCGATCGCCGTCACGACCGATGCTGGGCGCACCTTCGACGACGACCTGGCTGGTGTGAGGGCCATGGGCCTGCGCGTCGTCGAGCCCGATGAGGCGGCCGAGCTGGCCCGAACGCCGGGCGCCCAGGCGATCGAGTTCGGCGACCTCGACCTCGCGGGGCTGGAGGCCGCCCTGGCGCCGTTCGGGGTCGAACTGGGGGCCATCGATGCCCTGGCCGTCGCGGTCTTCGATCACGGCGCCGCCCCACCGGGGGTCTCGGACCGGCGCTTCCGGTTCGACCGCCTGGCGGAGCGGCTGGGCTCAGCTCCGGGGGCCGCGCTGGGCTCGACTGCCGGGGCCAGGCTGGGATCCGCGGAGCGACTCGATGCTGCCTCGGAGGTCCGGTCCGGCGCCGGGCTGGATGCCTTCGCTTACCGGGCGGCCGATGTGCCAACGGTCTTCACGCGCCTGCGGGCCGCGGCCGACACGGCCCAGGCCTGGCTGGCTGGCCGTGGCCAGGTCGGCGCGGCGGTGGTGGCCATGGACACGGGGCCGGCCGCCGTCCTGGGCGGCCTCGAGGATGCTCGGGCGCGGGCGGCCATGGCGCGGGGCCGGCCGATCGTGGCCGTCAACGTCGGCAACTTCCATGCTCTGGCCATGCGGGTCGGCCCGGACGGCCGTATCCAGGCCCTGATGGAGCATCACACCGGGGAGCTCGACCGGCCGCGGCTGGCCCGCCTCGTGGCCCGGACGGCCGCGGGCACGATCAGCGGCGCGGAGGTCTTCGCCTCGATGGGCCACGGCGCGCTGGTCGTCCCGGGCTGGAGGAGCGAGCGGCCCGGGGGCGGCGGTCTGCGGCCGCTGTTCCTCGTGACCGGGCCACGGCGCGACCTGCTCGGCGAGCGCATGGTGCGGGGCCTGGGTCGGGCTGCCTATGCCGTGCCCCACGGCGACATGATGCAGGCCGGGTCGTTCGGGCTGCTGCGGGCCCTGGCCCACCTCGACCCGACCTGGCGCGAGCCCGTCGAGCGTCGCTTGGGGCCTAGCCTGCGGACGTCGTCGCCCGGGGCCTAGCCTGCGGACGCCGTCGCCTGATGACTGGACCCAGAACAGGTCGGGCACTAGCCCGACGCTTACATGAGGGCGGGGGCTGCGTCAGGCGACGATGCCGAAGCGGAGGGCCGGTCCAAAGCGGTCGAGGGGGCAGCCCGAGCGAGCCCAAGGTCAGGCCGAGCCGGGCCTCAGTCGAAGTACTCGTCCTTGCCCGGGGCTTTGTAGCGGCCCCGGCTGAGGCGCTCGGCGAGGCGGCCCACGGCCTCTCGATGGGAGAAGCCCAGGCCGATGAGGATCAGGACGATGAAGTCCAGCGTGCCGGCCCCGGCCGCCGAGAGGTAGCCCAGCTGCTGGCCGATCTCGCCCTTGATCGAGAGGGCCGGGATGGTCGCGCCGATGAGGCCGAGGCGGAAGAACGGCGGCGCCGGGGCCAGGCTGGCCCGGACCGAGCTGGCCACCGGGGCGTCCGACTGCTGGCCACCGATGAGGAAGGCATACGAGCCGACGATGGCCGGGGCCGCGCCCGCGCTTGCCGCCGGGAGGTCGGTCTCGCTGAGCTCGTGCCAGCCGCTGATGCTGCCGGTCGACGCGTCAGGGATGGTCCAATAG
This sequence comes from Candidatus Limnocylindrales bacterium, assembly GCA_036278755.1. GTDB lineage: Bacteria > Chloroflexota > Limnocylindria > Limnocylindrales > CSP1-4 > DASUKL01. Next base: position 3,634 of record DASUKL010000084.1, read on the forward strand.
AACGTGTTCGTGGGGCTGCCCGAGGCGTCCTCGCCGCCGGCCACATAGAGGCCCTCGTTGGCGGTCCAGCCGGCGGCCAGGGCCCGCGGTGCGGGCAGGTTCGCCGGGCCGGTGCTGGTGGCCCAGGTGCCGCTGGGCTCGCCCTGGGTGTCGAGGGCCAGGGCCATCACCGTGTCGACGGCTTTACCGTCCGCCCCGACCCCGCCCAGGAGCCAGAGGAACGAGCCGGTCGTCGCGCCCACGGCGTCGGCCCGGGGCGCGGCCGCGCCGGTCCCGTCCCGCAACGCGTCGGCCACGTCCTCCTTGAAGGCCTGGAGGGTGGGCGGCTTGATGGTGGTGTCGAGGTCGGCCCGGTAGACCTTGTTGCTGACGCCGTCGCTCGTCCGGCCGCCGATGACCCAGATCGAGGAGGCACCCGGGATGCCCACGGCGCCGGCCAGCGGCTCGGGCAGCTGGAGGTTGGGCTGCGGCACCTTCTGCGACTCGAGCTGGTCGCCGGAGATCCAGCCCTTGAGTGAGCCGTTCTCCATGTCCCCCACGAAGACCGTATCGGTGGGCTTGCCGTCGGGGCCCAGCCCGCCGATGACGTAGGGCGCGCCGTTGAAGCTGACGACCGTGGCGTCGGCCCGCGGCGCCGGCAGCTTGGGCCCGTCGGTCCAGGCCGCCAGGTTGCCGTCGGTGGTGACGGTCGTCTGGAGGACCGAATCCGTGGGCCCGTCAGCCGTCTGGCCCCCCATGAGGAACAGCGTCGTCCCGAACTGGACGGTCTGGGCCTCCGTGCGACCGGCCGGCAGGGCCAGCTGGGCGGGGCTCGTGTCCCAGGGGATGACCGAGCCCGGCGGGGCCGGGCAGGGCAGGCTGCGGTTCATGCCGTCACAGAAGTTGATGGGGCTGATGATGTTCGTGCCCAGGTCGATGGTCGGGAAGACCGTGAAGTAGTAGGCCCGGTCGGGGATGTAGCCCAGGGCGAAGATGATGGCCGAGAACCAGAAGAGGGCCTTGAGGAAGGCCCAGGCCCAGCCGTCGGCCTCGAGCAGGCCGAAGAAGGCGCGTTGGCTGATGGTGCCGGCGGGCAGCGCGCGTTGGGCCACGCTAGTCCTCCATGAGCATCGTCGGGAGCACGACCGCCGCCGGCCTCAAGGCTCGATCACGATGTCGCCGTGCATCGTCTGGTAGTGGCCGGGGATCGTGCAGGCGAACTGGAACGAGCCGCTGCTGGGCACGGTCCAGGTGAAGGACTTGGTGCCGCTGCTGAAGGCCTCGACCCCGGTCAGGCTGGCGGTCGTGCCGGCCTGCAGGTCGGCCGCCGACCCGATGTAGAAGTCGTGGTCGAAACCGGCCGAGTTGGTGACCTGGAACTCCACCGTCTCACCGGCCTTGACGGCGACCGAGCTGAGCGTGGCCCCCGAGTCGTCGGTGATGGTCAGGCTGGCCGTCTCATCGACCTTGATGACCCGCGGGCTGGCCGCGGTGCCGGGGCTGGCGATGGGCGCGGCCGAGCCGCTGGGGGCGGACGAGGCCGGCGCCGCACCGATGACCCCGCTGGGGTTGCGCCAGCAGGCGGGCACGCTGGCCGCGTCGGCGGCGGGCTTGTAGTCGGGATCGCGCCAGCCATGGACGGTCACCGGTGGAGGCTCCGTGGCTCCCGGTTGGGGCGCCGGCGGCTGGTACGTCCAGGTCGCGTCCTTGCTGGCCGTGATGAAGGCGATGAGATCGTTGATCTGCTCGTAGTTGAGCGGCCCCCCGTTCTCGTTGGACCACACGGGCATGACGCTGTTGGCGTCACCGCAGACGTAGCGCCCGCCGACCGTCAGGACGGTCCGGATGTAGTTCGGATTGAGATGGCCCGTGCCGGGCAGGCCGGCCGCGGTGACCGCGTTGTAGAGCTTGGCCTGGTCGTTGAGGGGCGGACCCACGCCGCCCTGGCCGCTGTCGCCGTGGCACTGGGCGCAGTTGGCGAGGAACAGCTCGTAGCCGCGGCCGATGGCCACGACCTGCTGGTCCTGCGACTCCTGGGCCAGCCGGCTCGAGTCAGGCACGAGGGGGAAGCCCATGTCGTAGAACCAGTAGATGGGGATGAAGAGGGCCACGATCAGCACGGCCAGGAAGGCCACGCTGCGCGCATTGCCGCTCTGGCGGACGATCTGCGCCGCCCGCTCCTCGGTCAGGCCGACGCGATGGGTCCGCTCGCCGGCGTCGAAGCGCTCGACGCTGGCGCTTGCCTCGCGCGGCTGGATCTCGCTGGGACGCTCTTCGCTGGGCGTCAGCTCCCGCCCGGTCCGGTCCTCGCTCATATGCAGCCCACCGGGGACTTGGGCGGGATGACGCCCGGCTGGCCGAGGGCCACGGGCAGCGGTCCGAGGGTGATCTTGCTGGTGTCGACGGTCAGCACCCCGCCGCTGTCGACGCTGGTCGCGAAGCGGTCGAGGCTCCGCGGCGCCGGTCCCAGGCCCAGGACCTTCTGGCCCAGGCGGTCATAGCGGGAGCCGTGGCAGGGACACTCGAACCAGTAGTTGGTTATGCAGAAATTGGGCTTGCAGCCGAGGTGCGGGCAGCGCTGGTAGAGGGCCCGGACGTTGAGGCCCAGGCCGTCGCCGTCGGTGCTCACGCCGGCCACGAAGCCGCGGGAGGGGTCGATCAGCTGGATGTAGGCCCGGGCGGCCTGGAAGTAGGAGGGCGCGCCGTCCTTGATGCCGGCCCCCGTGATGGCCGGTGAGGCGGCCACCTCATCAAGCGTGCCCAGCTGCAGGGCGGCCCCGAAGCCACCGGCCAGGTTGGGCCACAGGAAGCCCACCGTGCCGCCCAGCACCTCGGTCAGCCAGAGGGCCATCCCGCCACCGATGGAGCGGCGTAGGAGGGTCCGCCGGGACAGGCCGGCCGGCTGACCGCCGCGCAGCGAACGCAGCGCGTCGCGGGTGAGCGCCTGGGGATGGTCGCCCCGGGTGAGTTGCCAGTTACCCATGGCCCCCTCTACAGCGCGAACTCGAGCCCGGACACCCAGGGCAGGGTCCAGGAATAGCCGGGGCCCCGGAAGAAGGCCCCCACGAGCGTCACGGTCAGGCCGGCGATGCAGAAGAACGAGAAGAGGAGGATGCCGGTCTTGCGGTCCGAGGGCTTGGCCGAGCCGCCGTCGCCGCGGGGGCCGCGGTCGATGTAGGGCACGAGGGCCGCGCCGACGAGGACGAAGGTGGGAGCCAGGACGCCGGCCACGGTGGGGTGGAAGTAGGCCAGCAGCTCCTGGAGGCCGACGAAGTACCACGGCGCCTTGGCCACGGCCGGGGTGACGTTGCCGTTGGCCAGCTCCTCGAGGGGGGCGTTGATGAAGAGGCCCATGAACAGCAGGAAGATGCTCATCATGGCCGCCGCGAAGAACTCGATCGAGAGCAGGTGGGGCCAGGTCAGGACGGTGTCGTCGGGCTCCTTCTGGACCCGCACCACGGCGTCCTGCTTGACCAGGGCCAGGAGGCGGTATGGCTTGGCCGCCATGGGCACGCGCTGCTTGTCGATCTCCGTCGTGCGGCGCTCGGCCGGGGCGGCGGGGACGGTCGTCCGAGGCCGGGCCGGGGCCTCGGCCGGGCGCGCCGCAGCGGGGCTCGGCTGAGGCAGCCGGGAGGGCTCGGCCTCGCCCGGGCGCTTGCTCTTCTCGTCGCTCATGGTCGGTCGAAGCTCATGGTCGGTCGGTCATCCATCGTCCGTCGTCGATCTGTGCCCATCGTCGGTCGTCGTCCATCCCTGCTCATAGCGGTCCGGAGATCCCCCCGTCCTTGCGGATGCGCCAGAAGTGGACGGCCAGGAAGATGGCCGCCGCCAGTGGCATGAGGATCACGTGGAGGACGTAGAAGCGGAGGAGCGTGTTCTGGCCGACCTCGATGCCGCCCAGGAGGATGAGCTGGGCGACCTTGTTGAGGAGCGGCGTGTAGTTGGCCATGTTGGTGCCGATGGTGATGGCCCAGAAGGCGATCTGGTCCCAGGGCAGGAGGTAGCCAGTGAACGACAGCATGATGGTCAGGAACAGGAGGACGACCCCGACCACCCAGTTGAACTCCCGCGGCGGCTTGTAGGCCCCGTGGTAGAAGACCCGCATCATGTGCAGGAAGACGAAGAAGACCATGAGGTGGGCGGCCCAGCGGTGGATGTTGCGGGTCAGCTGCCCGAAGACCACCTCGGACTGGATCTGGAGGATGTTGGTGTAGGCCTGGTTGGCGTCGGGCACGTAGAAGAACATGAGGTAGACGCCGGTCACGGTCAGGACGAGGAAGAGGAAGAAGGACAGCCCGCCGAGGCAGAAGGTGTAGGCGAACTTCACAGCGTGCTGGCGGACCCGCACCGGGTGGAGGTGCAGGAAGACGTTGTTCATGACGGCCATGGCCCGCGACCGCTCGTCGGCGGGGTAGGCCTGGCGGAACAGCGAGCGCCACATCGCACTGCGGCGGATCGACTGGTCGACCCGCTCCAGGAAGCTCACCGAGACACTCCTCCGGTGACCGGGGCGTTACCGAGGCCGTGGAGCCCCAGCTGGGCGTCCCGGTAGCTCTCCTTGTAGAGCCGTCCGTCGGTCGCCACTTCCTGAAGCTCGAACCGCTCCATGGTAATGGCGTCGTAGGGGCAGCGCTTGACGCACAGGGCGCAGCGGATGCAGCGCTCCTCGTCGAGGACCATGGCCGCCCCCTGGTCCCAGCCATAGGCGTCGACCAGCTCCGGCAGGGGGCCCTCCGACTTCATCTGGTTGACGTCGATCATGTGGATGACGCCCTCCGGACAGACGTCCGCGCAGGCCCCGCAGAGGACGCAGCGGAAGCCGTCGAACCAGATGTTGTAGTTGCACATCAGGCAGCGGGTCGACTCGGCCACGGCCTCCGTGGTGTCGTAGCCGCGCTCGACCTGGGTCGTGAAGTTGACCTCCGCGTCCAGCGAGGGCATGCGCTCGGCGACGGGGGTCATGGGCACGTGCTGGCGGGGGATGACGTCCCAGAACTCGGGCATCTCGTGGCGCCACGAGCTGACGATGCGGACGTTGGCCGCGACCTCCACGGTGGAGCGACCGCTGAGGTAGCGATCGACGGCGTAGGCGCACTTCTTGCCGTGGCCGGCAGCCTCGATGAGGGTCGTGGGGCCGGTCACGAAGTCGCCGCAGGCGAAGACGCCCTTGACGTTGGAGGCGTAGGTGCCGGGGTCCACCTTGACCCGCCCGCGGGCGATGTCGAAGCTCGACTCCACCGGCAGGAAGGTGTTGTCGGCGGCCTGGCTGACGGCGGGGATGACGGTGTCCGCCTTGACCACGAACTCGGAGCCGGGGATGGGGATTGGGGCTCGGCGGCCGGTGGCGTCGGGTTCGCCCAGCTTGTTGCGGATGAAGCGGACGCCGGTGATCTTGCCGTCCTGGCCCAGGATCTCGACCGGGCTGGCGAGGAACTCCATGTGCACGCCTTCACGCTCGGTCTCGCCCAGCTCCTCCTCGTCGACGACCAGCTCGGAGCGCGTCCGGCGGTAGGCGATGGTGACGTTGGCCGCGCCGTGGCGGAGGCTGGTCCGCGAGCAGTCCATGGCCGTGTAGCCGCCGCCGATGACGACCACGTCCTGGCCCACCACCAGCGGCTCCCCGAGGTTGGCCTGCTTCATGAACTGGACGCCGTACTGGATGCCCTCGAGGTCGTTGCCGGGCACGTCCAGGGGCACCGCGTCCATGGCCCCTGCGGTGATGGCGATGGCGTCGAACTGCTCCTGGAGCTGCTCGAACGTGACCTCCCGGCCGATGCGCGTGTCGAAGACGAACTTGACGCCCAGGCGCTCGACGAGGCGGACGTCCATCTCGATGGCCTCCCGCGGCAGGCGGAAGGCGGGCACGCCGATGAGCATCGTCCCGCCGGCATAGGGCAGCTCGTCGAAGACGGTCACCTGGTGGCCGCTGACGGCCAGCTCGCGGGCCACGGCCAGGCCGGCCGGGCCGGCCCCCACCACGGCCACCCGGGTGTCCTTGGGGGTCACGGCCGGCATCTCGTCGGGGATGCCCGAGGCCTCGTGCCACTCCACCAGGAACCGCTTCATGGCCCGGATCGCCAACGGCCGGTCGATGTCGCCCCGCCGGCAGGCCCGCTCGCAGGGGGCGGAGCAGACGTAGGCGCACATGGCCGCCACGGGGTTCGGCTCGCGGGCCAGGATGTAGCCCTCCTCGAAACGGCCCTCCGCGGCGAGGTTCAGGTAGCCGCGGCAGTTCGTGCCCACCGGACAACCTTCCTGGCACTCGATGTTGCACTGGAGCCAGGAGGCGTTGACCGGCTGGACCAGGAACTCCTGATCGGTTTCGGTAGCCACGGCGAATCGACAAGACCCGACTGCGGGTTGGGACACGGACGGCGACGGGGGGAGCGGCCTACGCCGCTCATCCGAATCTACCATCGGTCCCAAGTTGACGCGCTCGGCCGGCGCAGCTACGCTCGGCCTTCGATGCGACGTCACGCCCTTCACGCCCCAGGGAGGGCCGGATGAGCCCGGCCGAGTTCTTCTTCCTGGCCGTGGGCCTCATCCTCGGCGTGGCGGCCGGCGCGGCCGTGCTCGACGTCCTCCGCGCCCGACCTCCCCGCCCGGAGGTCCACCTGACGATCACCCGCGAGGCCCTGCCTCGCCGAGCCGCAGCGACGGGAGGCCCCGAAGCGGCGCGCGACCCGGTCGCCGTCGACGTTCCCGCCGCCTCCGACCCTCCCCCGACCGCCCACGTCCCCCAGACGGCCGGGCCGTCCCTGGCCCTCAGCGGGCCGGCGGCCCCGGTCCCGCCGCTGACGGTCCGGCCTGGGCCTGCGGCGACCCGAACGGATGGTCGAGTGCCCATCGCCGTCGGCCGGGGCCTGGACCCCACCCTGGCCGCACTTCGAGCGGTCGCCCGGGAGCGCCAGCCGTCGATCACGACCCGCCCGATCTCGGGCATCCGACGGCCCTTCGCCACGGTCATGGCCGCGGGCGCACGGGGATCGGCAGGAGGTGAGGCGGTGCATGGTCGGGCAGCAGCCAGCGACGATCCCTCGGCGGGCGGCAGCAGCGCGGCGCGTGCCGCTCGTGCGGGCAACGGGGGAGGCAGTGGCGCACGCAGTGGCGGTGCCGCGAGCGGCGGCCGTGGCTCAGCCGCGACGAGCAGCGGCCGGGCCCGGGGCGCTGGGCCGACGGGCAGCGGCCAGCCACCGGCCGGCCCGTGCGGGGCCGAGCGGCTCCTGGCCGATGAGCGCTGCGCCGTGGCCTCCCAGGCCCGGGAGCGGGCGGAGGAGGTCGCGGGCGAGCTGCGCCAGGCGCAGCGGGCCTACGACACCGCGACGGCCAGGGCCGACGCGGCCGCCAAGACGAGCGACCCGCGGGCCGTGGCCGATGCCAAGGAAGCGGCCCGCCAGCGGTTCCGAGCGGCGAGCCGAGCAGCCAGGGCGCGCGCCGACCTCGAGGCCGCGGCCACCGAATGGCTGAACGAGATCAACCGCATCAACCACGAGCGCCGTGAAGCCTCGGAGGTGGCGGCCGAGGCGCGCCAGACCGCAGCTCAGCTCCTGGGCACCATCGAGCGGCTGACTCTGGCCGCGGATGCCAGCCGCATCACCGCGGCCGCCGCGGCGAGTGCCTGCATGGAGGCCCGCCAGCTGCTGGCCGACTGCGAGGAGCGGAGCAGCCAGGTCCCGGCCCCCGCTGTCGCCCCGCCCCCTCCGGCTCGAGCGCCCGTCCAGGCCCCCACCGGTGCGACAGCCCTCCTCGAAGCCCTGCAGCGGCCGCTCGAGGTGCCGGCCGAGCCGGGCGATGAGGGCGGGCTACCCTCGGCGCCCACCTATCGGGTCGACGACCACCAGCCGGCCATCTTCCGCCTGTTGCAGGGCGATCGGCAGACCCTCCTGGGCGTGGTCGACGGCCTGGCCGGCGCCGACCGGGAGGAGCGCCAGCGCACGCAGCAGCTGTTGACCGAGATGGTCGAGGCGGTGGTGGCCGGGGCGATCGAGGCCTGCGTGCTCGACTTCCCCACCGAACACCCCTTCTGGGCCGACTTCGACCGCTCTCAGTGTCGCGACATCGCCGTCGCCCTGGCCAGCCTGGGTTACCGCTTCGACGGGCTGGGCGGCTTCGTCGACGATCGATTGCCGAGCCAGCGCGACCTCTCGCTGGCCGTAGGCTACGCCGGCCTCGATCCGATGCGCATCCGCCGCTGGCCGACCGAGGCGGAGATGGCGCGGCTGTATGGCGAGGTCCGCGTGGCCGCCGACGAGTACCTGGCGGATCGCGCCCCGGACCTCACCCTGGGCGAGATGGTGACCCTCCTGGGGCGCCGCTCCGAGCCGCTGGCCGAGCTGTGGAACGCCTGGGGACGGGCCCGGCCGCTGCTCCTCGCGGCGACCTGAGCCGCTGCACTTGGGGCGCTGAGAGGGTCGGGTCGGGTCGGGCAGGCGTTCGCCGGCGAGGTGGCGTTCACCGGCGAGGCCGACGCTCCCTTCCGCGGCCTGTCTGCATCCATCGCCCAGGGGCACGACCTACGCATGTCAAGCTGCGCCGACCACCTGTGGCCGCGGGACCTAGCCGACGGCAAAGGCCTGGGCCAAGTCATCAGGCGCCCACGAGTCGAAGCAGGGGTGTGGTGCGGGCCCAGCGGGACCCAGCTACTCCACGTCCAGGATGCGGAAAGCGTCGGCCGTGGCCGTGCCCACCTTGGCCCCCTCGGCGGCGGCGTTGGCCCGCATCCGCTGTTCGAGCTCCTGGGGCTTGCGGAGCTGGCTCTTGTGGGCCCGCAGGGCGGCCAGCTTGCGTTCGAACGTGGCGGATGTGTCGATCCAGCCGTTGGGTCGGTCGGTCCAGGTCAGGTAGAGCCACTTGACCGTGTGGGGGGCCAGGCCGGAGCGAGCCAGCTGGGGGAAGGCCATGGCGTTGCGGGCGGCGGGATAGACGGCGTCCACGGCCGCCATGGCAGCAGCCCGATGGTCGGTGTGCTGGACCCGTCCCTTGGCGCTGAAGACCATGGTCGGGTCCATCGTCAGCACGGCGTCGGGCTTGAAGGTCCGGATGAGCGTCACGAGCTGCTCGCGGAGGGCCAGGTCGTTCTCCAGGGCCCCGTCGGGCCGATGGAGGAACGTCACCTCCTCGTAGCCGATGATGGCCGCCGCCGCGCGCTGCTCGACCTCCCGGGTGCGGGCCAGGGCCAGCGGATCGGTCGAGGCGTCGTCCGAGCCGGCGTCGCCGCTCGTGCAGCAGACGAGGTGGGCTACCGTGCCGGCGTCGATCCAGGCGGCCACGGTCGCGGCCGGGCCGAAGTCGGCGTCATCAGGGTGGGCGACGATGACCATGACCCGGGTGGGCCGATCAGTGTGCAGGCTGGGGTTGACCTCCTCGTTCATGGCCACGCGACCTCAGGCCGAAGCGGCGGTCGTCGACCCGGCGGCCCTGGCCGCCTGGGCTGCGCGGACCGTGGCCAGGACGTCCTCGGCGTGGCCCTCGGGCTTCACCTGCTCCCAGACATGGGCGATGGTGCCGTCCGGAGCGACCAGGAACGTCCGTCGGGCGACGCCCATCGAGCGCTCGCCGTGGCGGACCTTCTCCACCCACGATCCGTAGGCCTCGGCCACGGCGTGGTCCTCGTCGGCCAGCAGCGGGAAGGTCAGGCCGTACTTCGACCGGAAGGCGGCCTTGCTGGCCACGCCCTGGGGCGAGATGCCCCATACACTGGCCCCCGTCTCGGCGATGAGGTCGTTGGCATCACGGAAGCTGCAGGCCTCCGTGGTGCAGCCGGGGGTGTCGTCCGTGGGGTAGAAGTAGACGACCGCCCAGCGTCCGCGCTGGTCGCCCAGGTGGTGCTCGACGCCGTCGGCGTCGGGGAGGGTGAAGTCTGGCGCCTGCTGACCGGCCTGGGGGATCGCGTTCTCGTCCATGGGCCCAGTCTACGCCGCGACCCCGGCGCCGACCGCCAGGGCTCCGATGGCCACGGCCAGGCCGATGAGGGCGATGAGGATGTCGATCCAGCCACCTTGTAGCGGCCGGAACCGGCTGCGCGGCAGGCCGCTATCGAAGCCGCGGGCGTCCATCGCCAGGCCCAGCCGCTCGGCTCGCCGGAGGGCGGCCACGAGGACGACGAAGAGCCGGTCCGGCACGGTCGTCAGGCGCCCGGGCAGCCAGCGAGGCTCGAGGCCCCGCAGGCGGCGCGCCGCACCGCTTGCGTTCCAGTCGGCGGCCACCAGGGGAGCCAGGCCGATGGCGGCCACGGTGCCGTAGGCGATCCGGTCGGGCAGGTGCCACTGCTGGACCAGCGAGTCGGCCAGGGTCGTCGTGTCGCTGGGCGCGAAGACGAGGACCGAGGTCAGGGCGATGGCCGCCACGCGAAGACCCAGGACGAGCCCGGCCAGGAGGCCCGGCCAGGTCAGGCGCAGGGGCCCCAGGACCAGGAGGGCCGGCTGGGTGAGGTCCGCATCGGCCTGGTTGCCGAGGCCCGCGGTGACGGTCAGGGCCAGCGCCGCGAGGGCCACCGGGAAGAGCCGGCGGGGCAGCGGCCGCAGGGGGATACCGGAGGCGGTCACGAGGACGATCAGGGCGGCCAGGCAGAGGACGAGCTCCCCGGCCGTAGACGTGATGATGGCCGCGGCCAGGAGCCAGGCCCCGCCGACGGCCACCCTCGTCACGGGCAGGGCCCGGGCCAGTGGCGCGTCGGAGCGCACCGCCAACGGCGCGGGCAGGAAGCTCATCGCTCGGCGAACGCCGGCTCGGCCGCCGCGAGGCCGGTCGTCCCGAGGACGACCTGGGCGGGGCCGGTGTCGGAACCGATGAGGCGCCAGGGGTCCGGCGGCACGTAGGGCGGCCGGGCCAGGAACGCCTGGGGCGGGCCGTCGAACACGCAGCGTCCCCCGTCGAGGGCCAGGACGCGGTCGCAGCGCGGCAGGAGCCGGGGATCGTGGGTCGCCAGGAGCTGCGCCTGGCCCTCCGCCCGGCCCTCGTCGAGCAGGTCGAGCACGGCCTCGGCGTTGGCCCGGTCGAGGCCGAAGGTCGGCTCGTCGAGGAGGAGGAGCTGCGGCCGGCGAACGGCCAGGGCGGCCAGGCTCAGGCGGCGCTGCTCGCCCTGGCTGAGCTGGAAGGGGCTGGCCTCATCGAGCCCCCGCAGACCGAACCGTTCCAGGGCCGCCCGGATGGCCGCCTCATCCGGCCGGTCCGCGGCCGGTCCCGCAGCCACCTCGGCCCACACGGTCCGGCCCACGAACCCGATCTCGGGGTCCTGGAAGGCCAGCCCCAGGAGCGCTGGCAGCCGAGCCGAACCGAGTCGTGCGGGGTCGAGCCCCGGCGCCGATGCCGAAGCCGAAGCCCCGCTCGAGCCGACGATCAGCACCGTCCCCGCCGCCGGACGGATGAGGCCGGCCAGGGCCCCGAGCAGCGACGACTTGCCGGAGCCGTTGGGCCCCACGAGCCCGATGCGCTCACCGGCTCGAAGCCGCAGATCGAGCCCCGCCAGGGCCAGGCGCCGACCACCGCGCTCGTCGGGATAGTCGACCGCCACGCCGGCCGCGATGAGCACGTCGCGGCCGGGGGCCGCGGCAGCGGCGAGCATCGCGTGGTCGGCGGCCGCGTCAGCGGCGAGCACCGCGGCGTCGCTCCCGCCCCGGCTCCCGTCGAGCGCGAGGAGCGCCTTGCGGGCGGCCTCCTCGGCGGGCACCCCGAACCACGTCTGACGGCCCTGCCCGTCGAGGACGAGGACCAGGTCGGCCAGCGGCCAGACCCGCTCCAGCCGATGCTCGATGACGACGATCGTGTGCCGGCGGCCCTCGGCCAGACGGGCCAGGTGGCCGAAGATGGCCTCCATGCCCACCGGATCCAGGTTCGCCGTGGGCTCGTCGAGGACCAGCAGCCCGGGGGCCGGGGCGAGGACGCCGGCCAGGGCCAGGCGCTGTCGCTCGCCGCCCGAGAGCGTGGCCGTGGCCCGCTCCTCGAAGCCGGCCAGGCCCACCGCCGCGAGCGCCTCCGGCACCCGGCTGAGCATCTCGGCCCTGGGCCAGCCTCGGTTCTCCAGGCCGAAGGCCACCTCGTCGGCGACGCCGGGCATGACCATCTGGCTGTCCGGGTCCTGGAAGACGATGCCCACCCGCTCGCCCAGGACGGCCGGCGGTGTGGCCGGCACCTCCAGCTCGCCCACGGAGAGATGGCCCCGCCAGGTCCCGCCCAGGGCATGGGGCACGATGCCGGCCAGGGCCCGGGCCAGGGTGCTCTTGCCGGAGCCCGATGGACCCAGGACGAGGAGGACCTGGCCTGGTTCGACCTCGAAGCTGAGGCCATCGAGGACCGGCCGGGCCCGGTCGCGATAGGTCCAGCCGAAGCCTCCGGCCCGGACCCGGGGCGGGGTCTCGGGCGCCGCGCTCACCCCGGCTGGGGGAACGATTGGAGCACCCCAGCCCGACGGACCGCCCGCACCAGGAGCCAGCCCCCGAGCCCGGCGATGAGGACGCCCGAGACGACATCGACGACGGCGATGGCGAGCTGGAACTGCGGCCCGAACTGGTCCGAGGGGTAATAGATGACGATGTCGTGGACGGCCTCGCCCACGGCCGCCGCGGCCCCCGCCAGGACGGCCGCGATGAGGCCCCAGGAGCGGTACATGCCGAAGGCGAAGATCAGCTCCGCACCCGCGCCCTGGACAAAGCCGGAGAGGATGACGTCGAGGCCCCAAGGGCCGCCGAGGATGGCCGAGACGATGGCCGCCACGAGCTCGGCGAAGAGCGCCGCACCGGGCTTGCGGATGATCAGCGGGGCGACCACGGCCGGCATGAGCCAGACGCCGCTGATGATGTACTCGGCCGGCTTCACCGCCTGGAAGACCGGGTCCAGGCCACTCCAGACGTAGGCCCCCCAGAACCAGAAGACGACCCCGAAGACGACACCCACGATGGCCGCGACGACGATGTCGATGGTCCGCCACCGCTCGGCCGATCGGGCGGCGATGACGTTGGTGGCTCCGCTCATGACGCTCCTTCTTGTTCGTTCGATGGATGGGATCCGATGACGGGGTGGGATTCGACGATCAGCAGGCGGCCGGACCGCAGGTCGACCACGGCCCGCTGGGTCAGGCGGACGTTGGAGAGCCCCCGGCTGGGGCCGCTGGCCAGGGTCTCGTCGTGGAGGGGGAATCGCAGCCCCTCGGTCCGCACCCCGTAGGCCGGGCCACCGAAGGGCAGGAGGCTGATCAGGTCGCCCGGGCGGCCGACGAGCTCGGCCCGACCCGGACCGACCAGTAGGCGGAGCCTCGTCGTGGCGTCGAGGAACCAGAGCTCGGGCCCGTCCGCCCCGCTCAGGGTGGGTAGGTCCAGGAGCCAGACGTTGGCCAGGAGCTGATCGAGACGCTCCCCGCCGAAGGCGCCCAGGACGGCCACCCGCCGGGGCCCGGCGCGGAGGACCCGCTGGAGGGCCAGCTCGAGGTCGGAGGCCTCCTTGTCCGTCGGCCAGTCCTCGAACGCGACGCCCTCGCCGGCCAGGCGTTCGCGCTCCGCCGCCGGGAGCGAGTCGCCGTCGCCCACGACAACGTCCGGTCGCAGGCCCAAGGCCCGGGCGGCCAGGGCCCCGCCGTCGGCCGCCACGACCTGCGCCGGACCGTCGGCCCAGCCCGGCCAAGCGCGGTCCAGGCCGGCCCGATCGGGCGCCGCTCCAGCCGCCACGATGATCGCCAGGTCCCCAGACACGAACGAACGGCCTCCATCTACGTGGGACGGAGGCCGCTCCGCGTGGACTCCCTTCGCCGGTATGGCCCGGATCAGGTTCCAAGGGTCTGCGGGCGGGGCCCGCACTCTCAGCGCCGCGTGACGCTCCCCTGTCCCATATCTGACTGGCGCCGATGGTAGCACCGCGCTACCGTGAGAGCCGGTGGTCACCGAGGCAGGCAGGGCCGGCCCGCAGGGGCGCGGATGGGGCTGGTTGGGGGCTCTGACCGCCTACTGGCTGGGCTTGGCCGTGCTGTGGGGCGCCTTGACCACGGTCATCCTGCCGCGGCTCGTGGAGCAGGCCGTGCCCCCGGCGGTCAAGACGACCGCCCTGGCCCTCATCACCGGCCTGCAGGCCGTCATCGCCATCGTCGTCCAGCCCGTCTCCGGCGCTGCCAGCGACCGGCTGAGCAGCCGCTGGGGGCGTCGGCGCCCATTGCTGGCCGTCGGCGTGGCCGTCCAGCTGGTCTGCCTGGGGCTGCTGGCCATGGCCACGGGATACTGGGCCGTGCTGGGCGCCATGCTCCTCGTCGAGTGCTGGTCGGACGTGGCCCAGGGGCCCTACCAGGGCCTCCTGCCCGACCTCGTGCCCGCCGGCCAGCGATCGCTCGAGTCGGGGCTCATGGGCGGAGCCACCCTGGCTGGCCAGGTCGTGGGTGTGGCCGCCGCCGGCGTGGCCGTGGCGGCCGGTCAGACGCAGCTGGCCATCGTCCTCTGCGGCCTGGTCCTGGGCCTCACCACGCTCGTCACGCTGCTTGGCGTGAGCGAACGGGCCGGCCGCCTCGTGTCCGGTGCCGAACCCGGCTCGGGCCCCCTTGGCGCCGCCGGCTGGCTGCGCCATCTGCTCCACCTCGCCCACTGGGCCGGCCCGCTGCGCCAGGTGGTGGTCGAGGTCTGGGATCGCGACGTCCTGGAGCGGCGTGACTACGTCTGGCTCCTGGCCGCCCGGCTGCTGATCCTGATGGCCACCGGCACCCTCCAGCCGTTCGTCTACTTCTACCTCGAGGACTCACTGGGCCTGGGCGGTCAGGCCGCCGTGGCCGTCGCGCCCCTGGCCGGCACCGTGGCCCTCGTGGCCCTCGTCTCGGCGGTCGTGACCGTGTCGCTCAGCACCCGCCTGGGACTGGTCCGCACGATCAGCCTGAGCGCCATCTCCGGCGCCGTGGGGGCCGCCCTCTTCGCCGTGGCGCCCAGCTACGCCCTGCTCTTCGTCATCGCCCTGCCCTTCGGGCTGGCCCTGGGCGTCTTCCTCTCGGCCGACTGGGCGCTGCTCGTCGACGTGGTGCCGCTCGACGAGGCCGGCCGCTACCTGGGCCTCTCCAACACCGTGACCGCCGCGGCCGGGCTCCTCGCGGTGGCCCTCGGCGGGCCGCTGGCGGACCTGATCAACGGCTGGCGGTTCGGCTGGGGCTACCGGGCTGTCTTCGTCCTGGCCGCCCTGGAGTTCGCCCTCGGGGCGCTCTGCATGCGCCGCGTGCACGAGCCGGAGGCCACTCCGGCGACGCCGGTCGGGCCAGGATGACAGCCCGGATGAGCGACGGCCCCCGGCGACCGCGATGAGCGATCGCTGGCGATCCGCCCCCAGCCGGCTGCTGGATCCGGTGCTCTCCCTGGCCGAACGCATCGACCGCCGCCGCCGGGGCATCCGAGCCGTCCGCGCCGAGGGCCTCCTGGGCCTCGAGTTGCAGCGCTGGGGTGGGCCCGAGGTGAGCCTCGAGGACGGCGCTCGGGTCGGTCGCGGCGACCTCATCGGCGAGATGCACGTCCTGGGCGGGCGGGCGACCGAGTTGGGCCAGCCTGGCTGGCAGGCGCCTGGCCTCCAGGCCGGCCACGCGGACCTCCGAGCCCTGGCCAGCTGGGCCGCGACCCGACCGGCCGCCCTCCGCCCGGTGGCCTACCACGGCCTGACCATCCACGCCGCCTTCCCCCGCCGCGAGGGCTGGCAGATCAGCCCGCGGCGCCGGACGCTACGAGCCCGGCTGGACGAGTGGTACATGCGCTGGCTGCTGGCCCGTTGGAGCCGCGAGGGGCGCTCGCGCCTCCAGCGCGGCCACGGGCGGCTCGAGTCGGTCGAGATCTGGCTCTCCGCGGCCGGCCTGCAGGCCCGCTATGGCCGGCCGCCGGGGTCGACCGATCCGGCTACGGCGCCCGACCCGCGAGACGGACGAGGGCGCCCAGCGACGGAGCGATCCAGCGCGCGCCCGCGGCCTTGAGCCGCTTCGGTTCGGCCGCCCCCGAGCCGACCCCGATGGGCAGCGCCCCGGCCCGCTTGGCCATGGTCATGTCGTCGGTCGCATCGCCCACGTAGACCAGGCTGGCCGGCTCCACCCGAAGGTACTTCGCCGCAAGCTGCAGGGGTGCCGGATCCGGCTTCTGGCGCGGGACCGCGTCGCCATACACGGCCGTCGTGAAGACGTCGGCCAGGCCATTGGCCCGCAGCTCGAGCTCCACCCGGGCCCGATGACCGGCCGTCACGAGGGCCAGGGCCACGCCGTTCGCGGCCAGCTCCCGGACCGCCTCCGCGGCACCCTCGACCAGGCTCGGGATCTCGGTCTCGTAGAGCTGGACCCAGCGCCGGTCGGCCGCCGGCCACGCCTCGCGCGGCAGGCCTACCCGTTGATACGTCTCGTTCCAGGCCGGCGAGTAGTGGGCCCGGAAGTCGCTTTCGCCGAAGGTGATGCCGAACTCCGAGAAGAGCTGGGTGTAGACGGCCAGGGTGCGGCCCATCGAGTCGAGGATCGTGCCGTCCCAGTCGAAGGCCCAGGCAGCCGCGTCACGCAGATGGCGCTGCACCTGGCGGGAGGGACGGGATCGGTCGAACAGCCGCATCTCGGCGGCCATCGTACCCGGCCCCGAGGTGGCCCGAGCGGATGCTAGACTCCGGCCGTGCCGGACCTACCCAGCGCTTCCCGCCGCGTCCTCGAGGCGGCCGCTCGCAAGGGCGTGACGATCGAGATCGTCGAATTCCCCGAGAGCACCCACACGGCCGTGGAGGCGGCGGCGGCCATCGGGGCCGAGGTGGCCCAGATCGTCAAGAGCCTGGTCTTCGTGGCGCCCGAGCCGACGGGCGGCCTGGACCCCATCCTCGCCCTCACCAGCGGGGTCAACCGCGTCGACATCGGCCGCCTGGCGGCCGTCCTGGGCACCTCCAACCTCCGCCGCGCCAGCGCTGACGAGGCCCGGGCCTTGACCGGCTTCGTGATCGGCGGCATCCCCCCCTTCGGCCACCCGGAGCCGGTCCGCACGGTGATGGACCCGGACCTCGGCCGCTTCCCCGTGGTGTGGGCCGCGGCCGGGACGCCCAATGCCGTCTTCTCCGTCCCACCCAAGACGCTGGCCAGCCTGACCAATGCCGTGGTGGCGCCCATCGCCGTCGAGGCCCCGCCACGCGTGGCGGTCGGCCCCGGGACCGAGGCCCGGTCCGGTCGCCCGACCGATGGGCGGTCCCTCGACGATCAGGCCACCGATGGGCGGTCCCTCGATGATCAGACCACCGATGGACAGGCCGCCGCCGAGCACGCCGGGACGGAGGTCGGGCGGTCCGACTCACGCCCGGCCGGAGCCGCTTCCGGCGCCTGAGCCTGAGGTCCAGCGCGCGGCCGTCCGCTATCCCGGCGGGCTGTCCGCGCGCCTGCGCTGGGGCGGCAGCGGGCAGGCGGCAGAGGTCTTCGGCATCAGCGAGGGCGGCGGCAGCCTGATCGACCACGGGCCGCTCGTCGGCCCGGAGCCCGACCGGCTGTGCCGGGCCGAGCTGCGCATCGAGGGCCCGGCCGGCACGTGGACGGCCCGCTTCGCCTCCCGCATCAGCGATGAGCCCCAGGCCGTCCTGTGGGACACGACCGGCCTGCTCCTGCTGACCTATGGCTTCCACCTCTATGGCCTCGACGCCCGCAGCGGTGACGTGCGCTGGACGTTCGCCAGCCGGGTGCCGCTGGTGGCCGCCTTCGTCTCCTCGCGCCTGCCCCACGCCATCGCCCAGGGCGAGCTGGAGACGACGGCCCTCGATGCCCGGGGCGGGGTCGTCTGGCGCCTGCCGCTGAGCGACGTGGTGGCCGAGGCCTCCATGGTCGGCGGGCGCCTCGTGCTGACCGGCCTGGGCGGCTCGCTGCTGACCCTCGACCCGCTAACGGGCCGCACCGCGAGCTGAAGCGGCCCACTCGGGATCGGCGGCGCGCCGGCGTTCGGCGGCCTCGAGGCTGTGGATGGGCTGTGGACGGCCGCCCGCAGCGCTCCGGACATGGTGGATAGGTCGTCTTGACCGCTGGCTCCGCGGGGCCGTACGGTGCGACCGAGCCCGAAGGGGCCCTGGCGACGCTAACGGCGGAGATGCGCTGTCGACGCCCACGCGTCGTGACCGGTTCCTTCGGGCTCGTGCCTGCCCGTCGGCTGGTGTCCGGCCCCGCCTCGTGCCTGCCCGCCCCCTCGGCCGCGATGGCCGATACTCGATGCACCGTGATCCCCATCGTCCTGATCCTGGCCGGTCTGGGCTGCCTGGCCGCCGGCCTCGGCCTGCTGCGCTGGCTCGGGCCGCGGCTGCGCGTGGCGCGGCTGCTGGCCGCGGCGCCGCCGGTGAGCATCGACCAGGCCGCGACGCTGGCCCGCCGGGGCCCCGCCCGCTACGTCCGGGTGCGCGGCCGGGTGACCTCGAACGAGGAGTTTCCCGACGAGTTCGACCGGCCCCTCGTCTACCGCCGGCGGCGCCTCGAGCTGCGGTCCCCGGGTGCTGCCCGCTGGCAGACCGTCGAGGACGAGATCGAGGCCGTGCCCTTCGCCGTCGAAGAGCGGGGCGCGGCCATCGGCGTCGACGCGGCCCGCCTCGAGGAGGGCCTCGTGGTCCTCAGCCGGGAGGCCGAAGGGACGGCGGCCGAGGTGCCCCAGCGACTGCCCGAGGGGACCGATCCGCGGGCCACGGTGCGCCATCGCATCCTCCAGGTGTCGGCCATCGAGCACGTCGAGGTGGCGGGCCGGCCGGCCCTCGACCCGGACGGCCACCCGACCATGACGGCCGGCCTGGGGCGACCCTTGATCCTCTCCACCCTCGAGCGCGACGAGGCCATGCGGGTCATCGCCGGCGGCCGCCGTCGGCGGGTGGCCGTGGCCGGTGGGCTGATGGCGGCCGGGCTCGTGCTCGTGGCGGCCGGGCTGGCCCTCGGGCTCGTGGGGTTGGCCGGGGCCTCGCCTGTCCGGGCGGTCGTCCATTCGGCTCCAGCGCCCGCCTCGGCAGGCCTGGCGCAGTCGGCCTCCCAGACCCCCGGCCCGTCGGCCGCATCCCCCACCCCTGCATCGTCGGCCTCGGACAGCGCCGGACCGTCGCCCTCGGGATCGACCTCCGCCGGGACGTCGGTCGCGGGCGACGAAGGGACCGGCGACACGCGCTCCAGCGGCGAGGGGGCAGGTCTCGTGGGCGAGCCCTTCGTGGCCCTCATCGGGGTCCTCGCGGTGGGCCTCATCAGCGTCGGCGCGGCGACCCTCTTCGCCCGGCTGGGCCGCCGCGAGTGAGCCGCGGGCCGCTCGGGAGCGGCCCGCTCCGATGGTGCCCACGAGCCATGGGACTACCGGCCTATGGCAACTTTTGTGAGGTGCGCCTAGCCTCCGGCCGACCGATCACCACCATCAATCAGGGGTCCCGTCACGCTCCTCGACCGACCCGCCACGGGCACCGTCTCCGTCACCAGCGCGGCGCGCATCCTCGGCGTCCACCCGAACACGGTGCGCGCCTGGACCGACCAGGGCCGGCTACCGTGCCTGCGCATCAACACCCGCGGGGATCGCCGCTACCTGCTGGCCGATCTCGAGGCCTTCCTTCAGCCTGACCGGCCCGCGGCCTCGGAGGCCCCGGCCCAGGCGGCCGGCATGGTCACCTCCGACCGGCGCGCCACCGAGCTGCGGTGCCTGGCCGAGGTGGCCCGCCTCACGGCCCGCCAGTCCGACCTCGACGCCACCCTTTCCGAGGTGGCCGCCCTCCTGCGCCGCTCGTTCGGCTATCGCATGGTGGCCATCTCCGCGGTGAGCGGTGAGGTGGTCCGCTGCCGGGCCGCGGCCGGGGTGGCCCGCCGGCGCCTGCCGCCGATGCGCCTCGACGCCGGCCTCTCCGGGGCGGCCCTCCACGAACGGCGGCCGATCCTGGCCGGCGACGTCCTGTCCGACCCGCGCTACGTCCAGCTCCTGCCCGAGGTCCGCTCCGAGATCGTCGTCCCCATCCTCATCGGCCACGAGCCATGGGGCGTGCTGGTGGCTTCGGACCATCGCCCGGGCGCGCTTCTGGAGATGGACCTCGAGCTGCTCACGACGGTCTCCCACCAGCTCGGCGCGGCTGCCGAGCGGGCTCGCCTCATGGCCCGCGTCCAGCGTCAGCTCCACCAGGCCGAGGCCCTGCGCCGCATCAGTGCCGACATCAGCTCCAAGCTGGAGCTGTCGCGGATCCTCGAGGAGCTGGTCGACCAGGCCATGGTCCTCTTCGGGGCCGACCGCGCCGCGGTCCTCCTGCGCCACGCCGACGGCACCTACACCGCGCCCGTGGTGCGCGGGCTGTCGCAGGCCTACCTCGACTTCGTGCGCGCCTTCCCGAGGCCGTCGCTGAGCAGCGAGGCCCTGACCTCGGGCCGAGCTCGCTTCGTCGTCGACTACGCCCACGACCCGCGCGGGGCGGGCGTGCGTCCGGCCACCCGGCGCGAAGGATTCGACACGGTCGCCGCCGCCCCGCTCATCGCGGGGGCCGAGGTACTGGGCCTGCTGAACCTCTACCACGACCGGCCGCATCCCTGGGACAGCGCCGAGCTGGACACCCTGGAGGCCCTGGCCGGCCAGGCCAGCATCGCCATCTCGAACGCAGGCTCCTACGCCCAGACGGCCACCTGGGCCGCCCAGCTCCAGTCGATCCAGCAGCTGGGCACGCGCCTCAACCGCCTGGCCACGGTCCAGGAGGTGGGCTGGGCCATCTGCTCCGAGCTCAACCAGCTCATCGACTATCACAACGTGCGGGTCTACCGGGTCGAGGGCGAGGACGTCCTGCCCGTGGCCTGGCGGGGCGAGATCGGCGAGTACACGGGTGAGGTCGAGGACCAGCTCAAGCTCAAGGTCGGCGGCGGGATCACCGGCTGGGTGGCGGCCCACGGCGTGGCCCAGTACCTGCCCGATGCCGGCCACGACGCCCGCGCGGCCACCATCCCCGGCACCAGCGACGACATCGAGGAGTCGATGCTCCTGGCCCCCATGCGCTACGACGATCGGGTCCTGGGCGTCATCGTCCTCTCCAAGCTGGGCCTCCACCAGTTCGGGGCGGAGGACCTGCGCCTGCTGGAGATCTACGCCTCGTTCGCCGCCCAGGCCGTCAGCAACGCCGACGCCACGGAGCGGCTACAAGCCCAGTCCGCCGCGCTGGAGCGGCGTATCCGCAGCCAGGGCGAGCTCCTCCGCATCACCGAGACGATGCTGACCCAGCTCGATCCGCGGGTCGTGCTCGACGAGATCGTCGAGCGACTGAGCGCCATCGTGGCCTTCGACAACCTGGTCATCGACGTCCACGACGAGGTCCACCGGGTCATGCGCCCGCTGGTCGCGCGTGGGATCCACGCCGACCTCTCCCTGAGCAGCACGACCGATGATCACGAGGCGCTCACGGGCTGGGTCGTCCAGCATGCCCAGGCCGCCCTGGTGCCCGACGAGCTGGCCGACCCACGGGTCCGGCCCCTCCCCGAGATCGGCCCCCAGGCCGGCTCGCTGATGGCCGTCCCGCTGCGCGGCCGGGACGGCATCTCCGGCGTGCTGACCCTGGAGCGGCTGGGCGAGGGGCGCGTCTTCACCGGCGAGGAGTTCGAGCTGGTCCAGCTCTTCGCGGCCCAGGCCTCGATCGCCATGCAGAACGCCGAGGCCTACCACCACGTCGAGTTGCGGGCCAGGACGGACGGCCTGACCGGCCTCAGCAACCACACCACGTTCCGCGAGGCCCTGGCCCGGGCCGTGGCCCACGAGCAGCGCTTCAGCCTGCTGATGCTCGACCTCGACGATTTCAAGGACTACAACGACAGCTTCGGGCACCCGGCCGGCGACGAGTTGCTGCAGGGCCTGGCCACGGTCCTGCGCGGCGCGATCCGGGAAGCCGACTCGGTCTATCGCTACGGCGGCGACGAGTTCGCCTTCCTCCTCCCCGGCACGGACACCAGCGGCGCGCTGCACGTAGCCGACAAGATCCGCCAGGCGGTGGGGCTGGTGCGCGCCGGCAGCGGCGCCCAGGCCGAGCGGCGCATCACCTGCTCCATCGGCCTGGCCACGTTCCCGCCCGACGGGACCTCGGCCGACGAGCTGCTCCTGGCCGCCGATCGGGCGGCCTACGCCTCCAAGCGAGGCGGGCGCGACCGGGTCACGACCGCCGAGGAGGCCCGCGGCCTGCCGGACCGCTACGTGCCCAGCCATCCCACGCCGGTCGATCAGCCGGACGAGGCGGTCGCTACCATCGCCTAGGTGAGCCGCCCGCCGCGCATCGTCATCACCGTCCAGGCCCCGTCCCGAGCCGCGGATCCTGCCCTGTCCGAACGCCGCAACGCCCTCTACGCCGAAGCCGTCCGGCGGCACGGCGGTGAGCCGCTGACCCTCGACGAGGGGGCCACCGAGGCCCAGCGCCAGGCCGCCTTCGCGTCCATGGACGGCCTTCTTTTCTCGGGTGGGGCGGATGTGGACCCGGCACGCTTCGGCGAGGAGATGGCCGGCACGCAGGACGTGGAGGCCGAACGCGACGAGCTGGAGTGGCAGGCCTGGCAGTCGGCCGAACAGCGCAGCCTGCCGGTACTGGGCATCTGCCGCGGCCTGCAGGCCATCAACGTCTTCGCCGGCGGTCGGCTGATCCAGCACCTCGATGGCCACCAGGGCCAGCCCTTCGGCCACGGGGAGCCGCTGCGCCACCCCTTGATCCTCGACCCGACGTCGCGCCTGGCGGCGATCCTCGGCGGGCCCGGCGGGCCCGGCGGGCCCGGCTCGGAGCTGGGGCCCGAGGTCGGACCTGAGCTGGAGGTCAACTCGTACCACCACCAGGGGGTCAGCCCTGAGGGCCTCGCCCCGACCCTGCGGGCCGCGGGCCTGAGCCCCTGGGAGGGACCCGGCGGCCACCTCGTCGAAGCCCTCGAGTCGGCCGATCCGGGCCGCTTCACCGTGGCCGTCCAGTCACACCCTGAGCGGAGGGCCTCGACCCCGGAGCGCTTCGAGCGGCTCTTCGAGGCCTTCATCGAGGCTGCCCGAGGCCCCTGACGTGCGGGTCCGTCTCTTCGAGCTGCGGTTGCTGGCCGTCCTGCTCTTCGCTCTCTGGTCGGGGGCCTTCGCCCTCATGGCCGTCGAGTACCACCCTGGCGGACCGTACGACCTGGCCGTGGCCGGTGCCGCCCTGCTGCCCTGTCTGGTGGCCGGCCTGGCCGTGCTCTGGCCGCCCCTGGCCCGAGGCGATCGGGCGGCCGTGGCCATCGGCTGGCTGGGGGTCGTGGGCGCGCTGCTCCTCGTGCCATCCGTGGGCGGCCTGGCCGGCCCGCTGCTGGGTGCGGCGGGGCAGCCGATCCTGCCCGCCCCCGAGGTTGCCTACGCCGCATTGCTGGCCCTCTTCGTGACCTGTCTCTTCTGCGGCCTGGGCCTGGCCCGCGAGCTGCTGGGCGAGACGGCCCTCCGCGGCCGCCGGCTGGTGCTGGGGGTCGTCCTGGCCCTGGCCCTGACCTCGGTCGTGGGCACGGCCTTCGGGGCCGCCGCCGTGGCCAACGACGTGGCCCTTCAGGCCCGGGCGCAACCGCCCTCCGTATGGGGCCCGACCGATCCGGCCGTCGCTCCGCCCACCTGCGGCGGGCCGCTGGACGCGGGACCGGACGCCCTGGTCAGCGAGGCCGCCACGGCCAAGGCGGGTGCGGCGACGGTCGGCTCGGTGACCCTCGAGGGGGCGCGCAGCGGCGACGACGAGCGCTGGATGGCCAGCCTCACCCTGGCCGGCACGACGACCCAGCGGGCCTACGTGCGGGTGGGCAGCCGAGCCTGGAGCCGGACCGACGAGGGCGCCTGGGCCCCGACATCGGGCTCGGGGCTGGGATCCGCTTCAGCTTCGGCTTCGGAGTCGGACCCCGCCTCGGCGTCCGTTTCGGCCGGGGGTTCGGACTCGGGCTCGGCGTCGGCGGTCGGGCCTACCCTCGACGGTGCCGTCCTGGCGGCCGCCTTGGCCCCCGCCCAGCGGGTCGCGGCCGATGACGCGGGCATCGAGCTGATCGGCGGCGCCCGGGCTCGACACTGCCGGACGACCGTGGCCGGCGCGGCCGCCCTGGCCAGCTTCCCCCCGCTGCGCTGGCTGGCCGGTGGCCCGCTGCCCGACTCCTCCGTCCTGGGTCCCTGGCGCGGCCAGCTGGACTGGTGGGTCTTCGGCGACGGCCAGCTGGGCCTCGTGACGGTCCACCTGACCGGCCCCTCGCCCGCGGCCTGGAGCGGCGCCTCCGTCCTGGGCACCCTCGACGCGCGGCTCCAGGCCATCCAGCGCGACGATCCCGAAGTGGTCCTCGCGCCCGAGTAGGCTATCGGCCATGGGAGCACGGGAGGGCGATCGAAACTGGGCCGGCGCGACGGGCGGAGCCGGACGGGCGGTCCGGGGCGACCCGGAGGCGGGCAGCCCCTGGGAGGCCCACGGCGGGGTCAAGTGGGACAAGGCCGCCCGCTACCTCAAGACGGCCATGATCCTGCACGCCCATCCCGATGGCATGAGCGCGGCCGACCTGGCCCGCCAGGTGGGCGTCTCGGTGCGCACGACCTACCGCGACCTCGAGGGTCTCGACCAGGACGCCGGACTGCCGGTCTGGCAGTCGGACGGGCGCTGGGGCCTGGAGGAAGGGGCATTCCTGCCACCCCTGGCCCTGACCCTGGGCGAGGCCATGACCCTCTTCCTGGCCGCGCGCATCCTGGCTCGGGCCTCGGACGAGCAGGACACCGAGCTCGTGGGCGCCTTCGTCAAGCTGGCCGGGGTCCTGCCCCCGGTCCTGGCAGGCCACATCCAGGCCACCGCCGACGCCTCCGCCGACACGCCCGCGAACGCCCGCTTCACCCGCGTCTTCCGAACCCTCACCGAGGCCTGGGCCGGTCGCCGCGTCGTGGTCATCGACTACGACGCGGGCGCCTACGACCCCAGCCGAACGCCCCGCCGGACCCGCGTCCGGCCCTATCTCATCGAGCCGTCGGCCCTCACCCACGCCCTCTACCTCGTGGGCTTCGACGAGGAGCGCGGCGCCCAGCGGACGTTCAAGGTCGAGCGCATCCTGGAGGCCTCCCTGACGTCCGAGACCTTCGAACCGAACCCCGACTTCGACCCCGCCGCGGTCCTCCGACGGGCCTGGGACATCATCGCCGACGAGCCCATGGTCGAGGTCCGGCTGCGCTTCTCGCCGAGCGTGGCCAAGCGGGTGGCCGAGACGCGCTGGCACCCCTCCCAGGTGCTGGAGCCGGCGGCCGACGGCTCACTCGTGTGGCGGGCCCGGGTGAGCGGGACGCGCGAGATCCGCATCTGGATCCTGGGCTGGGGAGCGGACGTCGAGGTCCTGGCCCCGGCCGA
>DASUKL010000085.1:0-32578 GCA_036278755.1 Candidatus Limnocylindrales bacterium
TCACCAAGCCCGGGTTCGAGCGGCGGCCGTACCGCCTCCACGAGCGGCCCGCGGCCGTCAGCCGGGCCTGGGGCGGCGAGCTGCCAGGCGCGCATGGTCAGGACCTCGCGGACGCCCAGTCGAGGATCGCCTCAGCCCACGCCGTGGCCCACGGCGACCGGCTCGGCCCCTACGGCCACCTCACCGCTGGCGGACGCCTCGCCTTCCGAGGCTGCCGCACCAGCGCCGACCGACTCGGCATGGGCCGGCCGGCGGCGCGAGACGTAGTCCCCCACCGGCGTCCGAAAGCCCACGTTGAGCCGGTTCCAGCTGTTGATCTCGATGATCGCGACCGTCAGCGCCACCAGCTCCTGGGGACTGAACACCCGCGCGGCATCGGCGTAGACGTCGTCCGGGGCGCCCGTCTCGGCCAGCAGGGTCAGGGCCTCGGTCCAGGCCAGCGCGGCGCGCTCCCGATCGGAGTAGCACGGCGCCTCGCGCCAGGCCGAAGCCAGGTAGAGCCGCTGTTCGCTCATGCCGATGGCCCGCGCGTCCTTGGTATGCATGTCGAGGCACCAGGCGCAGCCGTTGAGCTGCGAGGAGCGGAGCTTCACGAGCTCCAGCAGTTCGGGCTCCAGACGGGCCTTGGCGACGATGCGCTGCAGGCCGGCGATGGCCGACGTGACCTCGGGGCTGACCTCGTGGTAGTCGAGGCGCATGGGAGTACTCCTTCCGCCCTCTCCGGGGCGTGTTCGTTCGTTCGGGCTCCATCGTCCCACTCCCGCCGCTAGAGTGCCGTCCATGCCCCGGCGTCCACCTGCCGCCGCCCGCGAGCTTCGCCTGACGGCCAGAGCGCGGGCCCGACACGGCCTCGCATCCGCCCTGTTCAGCCTACGTGGCGATCTCCTGACGAGCGACCTGCCGACCATCCGCCGGGTGGCCCGCGAGCTGGACCTGGACGCTGGCGACCTCTATGCCCTGGGCTGCATCCACGAGATCCAGCACGCCCTCGTCGCGGCCCACGAGCGGTCCGCCTCCCGGCCCATCCTGCCTCGGGCCCTGGCCAGCCTGGCCGCCGGGCCGCCGGGCCGGGCGGCCACGGAACGGGTCCTCGAACGCTACTTGGCCCGCTTCCCCAGTCCGGCCGTGGCCGCCGGCCGGCGCTCGCCGAGCGACGACCTCCGCGGCCGCACCGGCGGTCGCTCCAACCGCGCCCTCACCCTGGAGGAGCTGCTGCTCACCGCGCTGGCCAACGCCAACCCCGCTGCGGCCTCCCTGCGGTCCCTGTTCGACGATCGGCCCCTGGCCCGCGATCCCGCCTACCGGCGGGTGGTCGAACGCCTGCCGGGGCTGCTGCCGGCGACGCCGGGCGGGCCGGGCAGCAGGCCGGATCCGGATGCGCCGGGGACCGAGACGCACGATGCGGACGCCCCCGGGCCCGACCTCGTGACGCTGCTGCGCCAGCCGGCCGGAGCCGAACCAGCCTCCCTCGCAGGGCAGCTGCGCTGGATGCGCCGACACTGGCCCGACCTCGTCGCGCCCTACCTCGACCACCTCCTCCTGGCCCTCGACCTCCTGGCCGAAGAAGCTCGGGCCCGAGAGCTGGCCGCGGCCGCCCGGGGCCCCTTCGGCGGTGGTTCGGGCGCCGACGTCCCCGACCTCGCGAGCCTCGCCGACGAGCCCGAGCGCTTCAGCCCCGACCAGGCCTGGATGCCCAGCCTCGTCCTGCTGGCCAAGAGCACGTACGTCTGGCTCGACCAGCTCGAACGCGCCTACGGCCGGCCGATCCGGACCCTCGACGCCGTGCCCGACGAGGAGCTGGCCGAGCTGGCCCGGCGCGGCTTCAGCGGGCTGTGGCTCATCGGGCTGTGGCAACGGAGCCCGGCCTCGGCGGAGATCAAGCGGCGCATGGGCCAGCCCGACGCGGCGGCCTCGGCCTACTCCCTGTGGGACTACCGCATCGCCCCCGACCTGGGCGGTGAGGCGGCCCTCGTCGAGCTCCGGGCGCGGGCCTGGCGCCAGGGCATCCGCCTGGCCAGCGACATGGTGCCCAACCACATGGGCCTAGACTCGACCTGGGTCGTGGAGCACCCCGAGTGGTTCATCGGGCTGGACGCGCCGCCGTTCCCCGGATACCGCTTCGGCGGGCCGGACCTCTCGTCGGACGGGCGGGTGGAGATCCGCATCGAGGACGGCTACTGGGATCACAGCGACGCGGCCGTCGTCTTCGAGCGGCGCGAACGGGCCAGCGGCGCGACCCGCTACATCTACCACGGCAACGACGGCACGAGCATGCCCTGGAACGACACGGCCCAGCTGGACTACCTCCAGCTCGCGGTCCGGGAGCAGGTCATCCGGACCATCATCGAGGTGGCCCGCCGCTTCCCCATCATCCGCTTCGACGCGGCCATGACCCTCGCCCGGCGCCACGTGGAGCGGCTGTGGTACCCGGAGCCGGGCCAGGGCGGGGCCATCCCCTCCCGGGCCGAGCACGCCCTGCCGCGGTCCGACTTCCTGGCCGCCATGCCCCACGAGTTCTGGCGCGAGGTCGTCGATCGGGTGGCCGCCGAGGTGCCGGACACCCTCCTCCTGGCCGAGGCCTTTTGGCTCATGGAGGGCACGTTCGTCCGCAGCCTGGGCATGCATCGGGTCTATAACAGCGCCTTCATGCACATGCTGCGCGACGAGCGCAACGCCGAGTACCGGGCCCTCGTCGCCGAGACCCTGGCCTTCGACCCCCGCATCCTGGGCCGCTACGTGGACTTCATGAGCAACCCCGACGAGCGGACGGCCATCGAACAGTTCGGCACGGGTGAAAAGTACGCCGGCGTGTGCACCCTCCTCGCGACCCTGCCCGGCCTGCCCATGTTCGGCCACGGGCAGGTCGAGGGCTTCAGCGAGCAGTACGGCATGGAGTTCACTCGCGCCCGCCGCGAAGAGACGCCCGATCCCGACCTGCGGGCCCTTCACGAATGGCGCATCTTCCCCCTCCTCCACCGCCGGGCCCTCTTCGCCGGGGCCGAGGACTTCCGCCTCTATGACGTCCTGGGCGACGACGGACGGGTCCTCGAGGACATCTTCGCCTATTCCAACCGCCGCGCGGGCGAGCGGGCCCTGGTCGTGTATCACAACCGCTTCGCCGAGGCCCACGGCTGGGCCGACCGGTCTGCGCCCTTCGTCGCGCCTCGGCAAGGCGAACAGGGCGCGCCCCGGACGGAGCGCCTCGCCGAGGCCCTCGGGCTGGGCGTCGAGCCGGGCCTCTTCTACGCCGCGCGCGACGCGGTCAGCCACGAGGAGCGGCTCGTCAGCGGCGCCGAGCTGGGGGCCCGGGGCTTGCGGGTGGACCTGGGCGCCTACGGCTGCCAGGTCCTGCTCGACTGGCGGGAGTTGCGCGACCCCCAAGGCGACTGGGCCCGCCTCCACGAACGGCTGGGCGATGGCCTCGTGGCGGACCTCGAGGCGGCCCTGGCCGAGCTCCTGGCCGAACCCGCTCGGACCGCCTACGCCGAGCTCGTGACGCCGGACCGCGCGCGCGATCTGCAGGCCATCCTCGGCCGCGCGCCGGGCGCCCGATCGGCAGCCTCGTTCCTGGCCGACCTAGGCGCGGCCATCGTCGCGGCCGCGCCCACGTCGAGCGCCGCGCCGACGGCCTTCGACCGCCTGGCCGCGCAGCTCGTCCGACCACCGATCCGCCGGGCCGTGGCCGCGGAGCTGGGCCACGACCCGGCCGCCTGGGCCGGCCTGCTGCTCTTGCTCGTGGATGCCGGCCTGGGCCGGGACGATCGCCGCCCCCCGGCCACTCCCGGGGCCCAGGCCAGCCCAGGCGCGCAGGACACCCCCGGGCCGGAGGCCACCCCGGGGGCGGAGGCCACCCGCGCCCAGCGGGACAGGCTGCGGCCGGTGGCTATCCGACTCCTGGAGGACCTCGGCGCCAGCGCGGCCGCGGCCGGCGAGATCCTGGGCGCCCTGGAGGTCTCCGCCACGCTGCCCCTCGATGGCGCTCCGGCCAGCTGGCTGGACGTCGACGCGGCACGAACCTTCCTGCAGCTCCACAGCGACGCCGAAGGCCAGGCCTGGATCACCCAGGAGCGGTACGAGGCCCTGGTCCGCTGGTGGTCGGTGCGGGCCCGGCTCGACGGCCACCGCCCGCGCCCCTCGGCCCGCGACCTGCGGCGGCTGGGGGCCCGGGCCAGCTGGAGCGCCGACGACCTGATGCTTGCCTCGTCAACTATCCATCGGCCGGATGGTAGGATGAGGTGACGATGACCAGCCGCACCCCTTCCGTCACCAGCGAGGAGGCGGCTCCGACGCCGTCCGGGCGACCCGGGCCCGTCGATCCCCGCCTCCGGCCCTGGATCGCCTTCCTGCGCGCCCACGCCGCAGTCACCCGCCGCCTCGAAGCCGAACTCCAGGAGGATCAGGCGCTCTCCCTGGCGGACTACGACGCCCTCCTGCAGCTCACCCGCGCCGAGGCCGGCCGATTGCGGATGAACGAGCTGGCCGATCGCTTGCTGCTGACCCGCAGCGGCGTCAGCCGCCTGGTCGACCGGCTGGCCCTCGACGGCTACGTCACCCGGGCCCGCTGCAGCTCGGATGCTCGCGGCGCTTACGCCGTCATCACCCCACTGGGTCGCTCGCGCCTCGACGACGCCGCGCCCACCCATCTGCGGGGCATCGCCGAACACTTCCTGGCCGGCCTCGAACCGCTGCCCGGAGCCGAGCGCGAGGCCTTCACCCATGTCCTGGAGCGCATCCTGGCCCGTCTCGAGGGCAAGGCCAGGGGACGGGAAGTGGATAACTCGGGCCCGCCGCCCGAATCTCGTGGACAACCCCCATTGACCCGCCGCGCAGGGCCCGGCTAGAGTAGCTCTTGCCTGAAGGGGCCCTGCACCGAACCGATCCTGAGGTTTCCAAAGGAACGGTGGCGGCGGGACTGGCAGCGATGTCGGACCTGTCGCGAGGCGCGGTGGTTCCTTCGGGCGCTTTCGATTCTCGGCCCCCGGCACATCGACCCGCGGCCGGGTGGGGACGGCGGGACCGCCCGATCAGCCCGCCTCGGGCAGCGGCACCCCCTGGATGTTGAATCCGGCGTCCACGAAATGGACCTCCCCGGTGACGCCCGCGGCCAGGTCGCTGGCCAGATAGACCGCCGCGCCGGCCACGTCCTCGATGGTCACGTTGCGGCGAAGGGGGGCCACGTCGCGGAAGGCACCGTGCATGCCCTTGAAGCCGGAGATCCCGGCCGCGGCCAGGGTCCGGATGGGCCCGGCGCTGATGGCGTTGACCCGCACCCCGCGCGGCCCCATGTCCACCGCCAGGTAGCGCACCGAGGCCTCCAGGGCCGCCTTGGCCACGCCCATCACGTTGTAGTGGGCGACCGCCTTCTCCGCACCGTAGTAGGTCAGGGTGAGGACGTTGGCGCCGGGGGCCATGAGCGGCAGGGCGGCCCGGGTCAGGGCCACCAGGGAATAGGCGGAGACATCGAGGGCCAGGGCGAAGCCATCGCGCGAGGTGTCCACGAAGGCCCCGTCGAGGTCCTCCCGGCGGGCGAAGGCCAGGGCGTGGACGAGGATGTCGAGCGAGCCGTAGCGGCCCCGCCAGCGCTCGAAGACCTGGGCGATCTGGGCGTCGTCGCGGACGTCGCAGGGCTCGATGAAGTCGGAGCCGATGGACGCGGCCAGGGGTCGGACACGGCGTTCGATGAGCTCCGCCACGGAGCTGAAGCCGACGGTCGCCCCCTCGGCCTGGAAGGCTCGGGCGATACCCCAGCCGATCGAGTGGTCGTTGGCGACGCCGAAGATGAGCGCCTTGCGGCCGCTGAGCAGGGCCATCGGTCCTCCTGGTGGTGAGGCCCACAGCGTAGCCGCTGCGCCGGGCGGCGGCATGTCGCCGGCCTGTGGCACGTCGCCGGGCTTCGCCACGCCGCCCGCCCACGACGGCGGCACGCAGGCCCGAGGCGGGTGGCACCATGGCTCGCATGAAGCTCCAGTTCCTGGGCGCCGCCCAGACAGTGACCGGCTCGCAGTACCTCCTCACCACCGATCGGGCCCGGGTGCTCGTGGACTGCGGGATGTTCCAGGGACCGCCCGAGGAGAGCCGCCGCAACCAGGCCGGCTTCGCCTACGAACCCAAGGGCCTCGACGCGGTCCTCCTGACCCACGCCCACCTCGACCACTGCGGCATGCTGCCGGCCCTGGTCAAGGACGGCTACGGCGGGCCGATCCACGCCACCCGGGGCACGATCGAGCTGGCCAGGCTCGTCCTCCTCGACAGCGGCAAGCTCCAGGTCGAGCAGGCCAAGGCCCACGCCGAACGGGCGGCGCGCCTGGCCCGTCGTGCGGCCCGCAAGGCCGAACAGGCCGAACAGGCCGCCCAGGGGTCAGGGCCCGGCTCGGGCGCTGGTTCGTCGGGCTCGGCGGCCGGTGCATCGGGCGCCCAGGGGATCCAGGCCCAGGAGCCCCAGGGGGTGGGGGGTCAGCACGGACCGCATGCCGCCGCCGCCGCGGCCGGGGGGCACGACCACCACTGGGACACGGCCGGCTTCCCGCGCGGCGGCGATGACCCCGAGTTCCCGCCCTACGACCCCCAGTCGATCCTCAAGCCGCAGCCGCCCGAGCAGCCCCAGCGCTTCGAGCCGCTCTACGACGAGGCCGATGCGGCCCGCGCCCTGGAGCACTTCCAGGGCCTCGACTACGAGCAGCCCATCGACGTCGCCCCGGGCGTCAAGGCCACCTTCCACGACGCCGGCCACATCCTGGGCTCGGCCATCATCGTCCTCGACGTGACGGAGGGCGACCGCACCCAGCGCCTCGTCTTCTCGGGCGACCTGGGCCGCTCGAACGCGCCCATCCTCCGGGACCCGACGAGCATCCTGGGGGGCGCCGACCATGTCCTCTGCGAATCCACCTACGGCGGCCGGGAGCACGAGCCCGAGCAGGAGGCGATCGAGATCCTGGCCCAGGCCGTGCGAGCCACGGCCGACCACTCGGGCGTCCTCCTCGTGCCGTCATTCGCCATCGGCCGGACCCAGGACCTGCTGTGGTACCTCGACCGGCTGCTCTCGGCCGGCCGCATCCCCCACCTGCCCCTGTACGTCGACTCGCCCATGGCCTCCAAGGCCACGGCCGCCTACAAGGAGTTCCCCGCCTACTTCGACGAGACGACCCATCAGCTGCTCACCGGCGGCGACAGCCCCCTGGCCTACCCGGGCATGGAGTTCACCGACTCGGTCGAGCAGTCGAAGGCCATCGCCCACAAGCCTCGGCCGATGATGATCCTCTCGGCCTCGGGCATGCTGACCGGGGGCCGCATCGTCCATCACCTCTCGGACCTCATCGACGACCCGAAGGCCATGCTCCTCTTCGTGGGCTATCAGGGGGAGGGCACGCTGGGTGCCCGGCTCCAGTCAGGGGCCCAGCAGATCGAGCTCTTCGGCCGACAGCGCACCGTGCGCTGCGAGGTCCGTTCGGTCAGCGGCTTCAGCGCCCACGCCGACGAGGACGAGCTGGTGGCCTGGCTCCAGCACTTCGCCACGGCCGAGCGCAAGCCCAAGCAGGTCTTCTGTGTCCACGGCGACCCCGAGGCGCAGGCCGCCCTGGCGACCCGGGTGACGGGCCTGGGCCTGACCCCCTATCGGGCCACGTGGCGCGAGGAGGTCGTGCTCGAGTAGCCCTCCCCGGCCGCCGCGGTGTGGATGGCCAGCGCCCGGCGATAGCTCGCCTCGTAGGCCGCCGCCGGGCCGGTCCAGCTCGTGTCGGTCGTCATGCCCCGGCGGATGAGGGCCGCCCAGCGGTCCGGATCGCGATAGGCCGCCACGGCCCGCTCGATGGCGGCCAGGAAGTCCTCGGGGCTGGCCGGGCCGAAGGCGAAGCCCAGGCCCTGCCGGGGATCGGCGTCCGCGTCGAGCACGGTGTCGGCCAGCCCACCCGTGGCCCGCACGATGGGCGGGCTCCCGTAGCGCAGGGCGATGAGCTGGCTCTGGCCGCACGGCTCGAAGCGCGAGGGCATGAGGAAGGCGTCGACCCCGGCATAGATGCGCCGGGCTTCGGCCCGATCGAAGCGTTCGACGACCGCCAGCCGGTCGGGGCGGGCCCGGGCCAGGGCCGCCAGACCGGCCACGAGGCTCGGGTCGCCGGTACCCAGGACGACGATCCGCAGGCCCACGTCGAGGAGCCGCGGTGCGACGGCCGTCAGGAGGTCGAAGCCCTTCTGCGGATCGAGCCGGCCCACGAGGCCCAGGAGTGGTGACGGCTCGTCCGTGCCGCTCGAGAGCCCGTGCCGTCGCAGCAGATCCTGCTTGTCGACGGCCTTGCCGGCCAGGTCGTGGGGGCCGTAGGGGGCGGCCAGGTCGGCATCGGACCGCGGGTCCCAGAGGCGGGGGTCGAGCCCGTTGACGATCCCCAGATAGCGATCGCCGCGAGCCAGGAGGATACGCTCCAGGCCGGCCCCGTAGGCCGGGGTCAGCGACTCGCGGGCATAGGTCGGGCTGACCGTGTTGGCCAGCGCTACGCGCTCGAGGGCCAGGGCCAGGAGGTCGATATCGCCCGGGGGCAGGTCGTCGAGGCCCAGATCGCCCGCCCGGGCGGCGGGCACGAGGCCATGATAGGCCAGGTTGTGGCAGGTCAGCATCGTCGCCGGGCGGCCCCGGCGGAGGGTGGCCAGGAGGGTCGGCGCGGCCTGCCAGTCGTGGCCGTGGAGCACCTCGGCCGGCCGGCCCGCGGCGGCCTCGTCGTCGAGGGCCGCCAGCACGGCGCGGCCCAGGAGGGTGAACCGAGCCCCATTGTCGGGGTAGTCCCCGTGCGCATCGCCGTAATACCCCGGCCGGTCGAAGCTGGGCGGGTGCTCCACGAGGCGGACCCGGTAGCCCCCAGCGGCGACGTCCAGGAGGGCGACCGCGGTGCCGGCGAGCGGCAACCGGGTCCGGGCGCTGACGGGAGCCGGCAGCGGGTCGTGCCCGTAGCGGGGCAGGTAGACGTCGACCTGATGGCCCCCGGCGCCCAGGGCCCGGGCCAGGCCGTCGACCGCGTCGGCCAGTCCGCCGGTCTTGGCGAAGGGCTCGCACTCGGCGGTCACCATGGCGATGCGCATCGGGGCATGGTACCCAGCCGGCC
The DNA here is from genome assembly GCA_036278755.1 of Candidatus Limnocylindrales bacterium. Lineage (GTDB taxonomy): Bacteria > Chloroflexota > Limnocylindria > Limnocylindrales > CSP1-4 > DASUKL01. Next base: position 9,090 of record DASUKL010000085.1, read on the forward strand.
ACCCTGCCCCGCTGGCGCCGCTACCCGGCCGGCGCCCTGCGGCGCCGCGCTTGCCGCCCGCAGCCGGGGGCCGCTCGTGTAGCATGCGGCGGGTATGCAGCCCAGCGTCGAGGTGCCCGTCCAGGAGCCGGTCGGGCTGCGACTCCCGCCCGCCCTCGAGGGCCTCCGGCGGCTCGCCTACAACCTGTGGTGGACGTGGCACCCGGAGCTGCGCGACCTCTTCGGCCGCATCGACGGGCCCGCCTGGTCGCGCTACCGCAACCCCATCCCCGTGCTCCAGGGCTTCCGCCACTGGCCCCAGCTGCTCGAGAGCGAGAGCTTCATGGCCGACTACCAGCGCCTCCTGGAGCGCTTCGACACCTACATGGCGGATGGGGCGGGCCATTGGTTCTCGCGCGGACCGGGCTCCCAGCTCAGCGGCCCCATCGCCTACTTCTGCGCCGAATACGGCCTCCACGAGTCCCTGGGCATCTACTCCGGCGGCCTGGGGGTGCTGGCCGGCGATCACCTCAAGACGGCCTCCGACATGGCCATCCCCTTCGTCGCTGTGGGCCTCTTCTACCGCCACGGCTACTTCCGCCAGGCCATCGACGCGGACGGCCATCAGGAGCATGCCTACCCCGACTACGACCCCAGCCGGTTGCCCTTGCGCCAGGTCGTGGCCGCTGATGGCGCGCCGCTCCAGGTGCCCGTCGAGCTGCCCGGACGGACGGTCCACTGCGCGGTGTGGTGCGCGCGGGTCGGCCGGGTGCCGCTCCTCCTGCTCGACACGGACCTGCCCGAGAATGCCGACGAGGATCGGCCCATCACCCACATCCTCTACGTGCGCGGCCGGGAGATGCGCCTCCACCAGGAGATGGTCCTGGGCGTGGGCGGCGTGCGCGCCCTGCGGGCCCTGGGCCTGGCCCCCGTGGCCTGGCACCTCAACGAAGGCCACTCGGCCTTCATGCTGGTCGAGCGGGCCCGGGAGCTGACGGCCGCCGGCCGGACCATGGACGAGGCCTTCGGGGCCGTCCAGCGCGACACCGTCTTCACCATCCACACGCCCGTGTCGGCCGGCAACGAGCGCTTCGACGCGGGCCTGGTACGCCACCTCGCGGCGCCCCTCTGCAGCGACACGGGTATCGACATGGACCGCCTCCTGACCCTGGGCCTGGGCGTGGACCAGGACGCCGGCCAGTTCGACATGACCGCCTTCAGCCTCCGCCTGACCGGCGGGGCGAACGCCGTGAGTCAGCTCCATGCCGCTACCGCCAACCAGACCTGGCAGGACGTCGCCGCGCGGCCCATCCTGGGCATCACCAACGGGGTCCACACCCCGACCTGGCTGGGGGCCCGCATCCGGCGTCTCTACGAGGGCCGGGGCATCGACCTGGCCCGGCTCGACGACGAGGCCGACCCGCAGGCCCTCTGGGAGCAGGTCGTGGCCGTGCCCGACGAGCGGCTGTGGGAGGCCCACCTCCACGAGAAGCGGGAGCTGGCCCACTTCGCCCGGCGGCGGCTGCTGGCCCAGTTCTCCCGCCACGGCGAGTCGCCCGAGGCCCTCGAGGCCGTGGGTCATGTCCTCGATCCGGAAGCCCTGACCATCGGCTTCGCCCGCCGCTTCGCGACCTACAAGCGGGCCGCCCTCCTCTTCAGCGACGAGGAGCGGCTGGCCCGGCTGCTGTGGGACCCGGAGCGGCCGGTGCAGGTGATCTTCGCCGGCAAGGCCCATCCCGCCGACCGGCCCGGCCAGCGCGTCATCCAGGACATCTTCGGGCGGACCCGATCGCCGCGGCTGCGGGGGCGCGTCTTCATGCTCGAGGACTACGACATGCGCATCGCCCGCTTCCTGGTCCACGGCGTCGACGTCTGGCTGAACAACCCCCGCCGGCCGTTGGAGGCCTCGGGCACGAGCGGCATGAAGGCCGCGGCCAACGGGATCGTCAACTGCTCCGTCCTCGACGGCTGGTGGGACGAAGGCTGGGACGGCAGCAATGGCTGGGCCATCGGCGGCCGCGAGACCGACCCCGACGAAGGGGCCCAGGACTGGGCCGACGTGCAGGAGCTCTACCGGCTCCTCGAAGAGGAGATCGTGCCGCGCTACTACGAGCGCGACGCGGCGGGCCTGCCGCGAGCCTGGATCGCCCTCATGCGGCGCTCGATCAGCTCCACCATCTGGCGCTTCTCGGCCACCCGGATGCTGCAGCAATACGTCGCGGAGCTCTACCTGCCCGCCGCGACGGGTGCGGCCGACGGTGAGCGGCGCGGCGCGGCCGACGGTGAGTCGGCCGACCTCCAGGCGACCAGGCCGGGCTGAGGGTCGGTCCCGACAGCAGCCGCATGGCCGTCGTGACCTCCGCCGCCCGGCCGGAGGGACGGCCGGAGGCCATCGATCCGGCCGGGCCCCGGCGCATCTCCCTCTGCCTCGTCCTCCACAACCACCAGCCCATCGGCAACTTCGACTGGGTCGTGGCTCGCGCCTTCGCGCGGGCCTACGATCCCATGCTGGCGGCCCTCGAGCGCCATCCCCGGATCCGCGTAGGGCTCCACTACAGCGGTCCTCTCCTCCAGTGGCTCGACCGCGAGCAGCCCGCCTTCGGCGAGCGGCTGGCGGCCCTCCTGGCCCGCGAGCAGGTCGAGCTGCTGGGCGGCGGCTGGTACGAGCCGGTGCTGGCCCTCCTGCCCGAGGCCGACCGCCAGGCCCAGCTGCGGCGCACCGCGGACGAACTGGAACGGCGCTTCGGGCGCCGCCCCCAGGGTGCCTGGCTGACGGAGCGGGTCTGGGAGCCGTCCGTGCCGGCCGACCTCGGGCGAGCCGGCTATGCCTGGACGATCCTCGACGACGAGCACCTGCGGACGGCCCTCGCCCCACCGGACCTCGTCTGGGAGTCGGCCACGAGCGACGACCAGGGCTGGCCCGTGTCCCTCCTGGCCACCAGCCAGGCCCTGCGCTACGGGCTGCCCTTCGGCGAGGTCGAGGGCATGCTGGGGTCACTCCGCGACCTGGCCACCCTCGACGGCCGGCGGGTGGCGGTCATGGGCGACGACGGCGAGAAGTTCGGGGCCTGGCCCACGACGTTCGAGCATTGCTGGGGCTCGGGCGCCTGGGTCGAGCGCTGGTTCGCGGGGCTCGAGGCCAACGAGGCCTGGCTGACCACGGTCCGGCCGTCAGACTGGCTGGCCGCTCACCCGCCGACGGCCCGGATCTACCCGCCCAGCGGCTCGTATCTGGAGATGGCCGAGTGGTCCCTACCGCCGGCCGAGGCCCGCCGCTACCGGACGGCCCGGGCAGCGGCCCGGGCCCAGGACCGGCCCGAGGCCCGCTTCCTGCGGGGCGGCACGTGGCGCGGCTTCCAGGCGCGCTACCGCGAGGCCAACGACCTCAAGGCCCAGATGCTGGCGGCCTCCCGGGCGGTGGCAGCCATGCCTCCCGGCCCCGATCGCGAGGCCGCCGCCGAGCACCTCTATCGCGGGCAGTCCAACGACTGCTACTGGCACGGGCTGTTCGGCGGCATCTACCTCGTCCACCTCCGCCTGGCCGCCCTGGCCGAGCTCATCGCCGCCGAGGACCTGGCCGCCGGCGGAGCGGCCGCCCCGAGCGAGGCGCACCTGCTCGATTGGGACCTCGACGGTCTGCCCGAGGCGGTCCTGGGCGACGCGGCCCAGACCTGCGTGGTGGACCCCGACGAGGGAGCGGGCCTGACGCGCTGGGACCTACGAGCCGCCCGAGCCGCCCTGCTGGCGGTCATGCGCCGCCGGCCGGAGGCCTACCACGACCTCCTCCGCGCCGCCGAGGCCCGAACCACCGAGCCCGAGCAGGCGCCCGAGCCCGACGCCGCACCCGAGCCCGACGCCCGAGCCGCCGAGTCCGACGCCAAGGCCGACGCCGAGGCCGTGCACAGCATCCATGCCCCCGGCCTGGCCCTGGAGCCCGGCCTGGCGGCCGCCATCCACGACGACCGCCACGAACGGCGGGGCGGCCTGGTCCGCTTCCTCGAGCCCGAGACCAGCGCGGCCGACCTGCTGGCCGCGCGCGAGGACGAGCTGGGCGACTTCCTCGACCGGCCCTTCGCGGTCATCCGCCTCCGGCCCGGCGAGCTCGTCGCCCGGCGCGACGGCACGGTCCGTCAGCCGGACGGCCCGCGAGCGGTGCGGGTCACGAAACGGCTCCTCGTCGGTGGCAGCCGGGACCAGCCCGAGCTGCGCCTGGCCGTGACCGTGGTCGACCTCGACCGGCGGCCCCTGGCCTGCGACCTGGCCCTCGAGTGGGGCTTCGACCTGGCCGGCGGCGGGCACAACCCGGCCGCCTGGTACGAGCTCCCCGGGGGGCCGGGCGACGGGATCGCCGGCAGCCCGGAGCGACGGCCCCACGACGGCGCGGGCGAGCTCGTGGAGGCCCGCGGGCTGGCCTTCGGCAACGACGATCTGGGCCTCCGCGTCGAGGCCGCCATCCGGCCCTCGGCGAGGGTCCTCTGGTACCCCATCGAGACCATCAACGATTCCGACGCGGGCTTCGAGCGCGTCTACCAGGGCTCCTGCCTCCTCCAGCGCTGGCCGCTCCGGCTGGCGCCCGGCGAGAAGGCCAGCGTCGAGGTCCGCTACCGGGCCTTCACGCAGGTCGCAGCAGCCGATCCCAGGCGCTGAAGGGCCGGTAGTCGAGCCCGGCGTAGAGCGCCTGGGCGGCCGCATCATCGGGATCGGCGGCCAGCCACACGAGGCGGTGGCCGGTGGCCAGCCCGGCCCGCGTGGCGATGGTCGTGATCAGGGCCCCGTAGCCCTGACGGCGTCGAGCCGGCACCACGCCCACACCCTGCAGGGCGGCCACACCCGATCCGGGGATGAGGCGGGCAGTGGCGATGGGCTCGCCGTCGAGCCGCACGAGGTAGGCCCGCAGGCGCGCCTCGGCCAGGCCCCGTTCGAGGGCCGCCCGTCGATCTTCGGCCTCACGCGGCGCGAGGCCGAAGATGGCCCGCTCGACGGCCTCATAGGTGGCCGCCCGGGCGGGCGTCACGCTCTCGATGCGGAGATGGGGGTCGAGGTGGGGGACGATGGCCGCCCGGCGGGTCCAGAGCACGACCTCGCGGGCCACACGGACCCAGCCGGCGCCCTCGAGGCGCTCGGCAAGGCCCGCGGGCTGGGCCGAGGCCTCGAGCAGGGCCAGGGCCGGCAACTCCCCGGCCGCGAGCTGATGCGCGGCCAGCGCCTCGGCGGCCGCCTGCCAGCCGCTGGCGCTCCAGCGCGGCTCCACGGCGTGGCTGGCGCTGGCCCCCCGGCCGGGCCAGCGGCAGAGCCGGCAGCCCAGCTCGGGTGCGGCCTCGATGGTCGCGCCGGCCATGGCCGTGAGCTCGGTCAGCTGATGCTCGATGGCCTCGATCTCGGCCCCATCCGGCGGCGCCGGTTCGGGCTCCCCGTGGCCCGCGCCTTCGGGGTCGGCCGGACCGCCTCGGCGGGGCCGGGCAGTGGCGGGGCGGCGGAGCGGGGGCGGCGCGTCGGTCATCGCGCTGCGATCGTAGCCCGCCGTCAGGCGGCGGTCGTGGGCCCGGGCCCCATCCCGGGCCTGATCTCCCGCCCGATCCCGGACCCCATCCCACGCCCGCCCCCGAGGCCGGCCTCGGGCAGGAGCCGTCGACCGAGGAGGGCCGTGGCCAGGTGGAGGCGGGCCTCGGCATCGAGCTCGCTGCGCCCGAGGAGGGCGGCGATGCGGGCCAGCCGGTAGCTGATCGTGCGCGGCCCCAGGCCCAGGGTCCGGGCCGTGGCGGTGACGGACTGCCCGGCCGCGAGCCAGGCCTCCAGCGTCGCCACCAGCGCCTCGCCGCCCCGGGGGGCCTCGAGCAGCGGTCCCAGCCAGGCCGCGATGCCGAGGCGGAGGAGGCGCTCGTCGGCCGCCAGGGCGCGGTCGAGGGCGATGGCCGCGAGGGGCACGAATTCTCGTTCGCGGCCCAGGCGGCGAACGACGTCGAGGCCGGTCCGAGCCTCCACCACGGCCCCCGCCAGGGCAGACGACTCGAGACCGGCCATGGCGACGGCCCACCAGGCGCCGGCCCGATCCAGACCGGCCCGGACCTCGTCGAGGATGGCCGGCGAGCGCCACGGCTCGGCCAGGACCAGGAGCAGGTCCCCGCCCCGGGCAGCCAGGAGGTGATCCTCGCGGCCCGGGCTGCGGGCCAGGATGCGGCCCAGGGTCTCGAGGGCCGGATCCTCGTCCTCGAAGGGCTCGGCCGCCCGGATGACGACGAGCCGGTGGGCGGTGTCCGGGACGAGGCCGGCCAGGGTCGCCTGATGGACCAGACGTCCGACCGGCTGACCCTCGGCCGGGCCGCTGAGCAACAGCTCGTCCACGAGCGCCCGCCGGGCGGCGCCGGCTCGGGTGGCCAGCTGCCGCTCGACGGCCGAATAGCCGCCCGCCAGGGCCGCCGCTGCGTCGTCGCCGGCCCGCAGCAGCGCGGCCCCCAGGGCGGCCAGGGTCCCGGCCTCGGCGTCGGGGATCAGCTCGCGGGCCCGGGCCCAGACGACCCAGCCGGTCGAGAGGTAGCGATCGATGATCACCTGCACGGGCGACCCGGCGCGGGCCGCGGCGGCCCCTTCGGCCCGCAGGCGCTCGAGCTCCGCGGGCGGCAGGCGGCCCGGTCGCGACAGACCCGCCAGGACGTGGGCCACCACCGGCTCCAGCAGGTCGCTCGGCTCGCCGACGTCCGCCGCCACGTCCGCGGCGAGCGCCGGCAGCTCGGCGCGCAGGCTGCGCAGCAGGACCTCTGATTGCCGGGTCTCGGCAAACGACGGATCGCTCATCTGCCGCACATCGTACTTCCCTGCCGTGGCTCGGCGCGTAGGCTGGTGGACAGCACAGCGCCGCCCGCTGGGGCGGCAGGAGCAGGCAGGATGATCGACCCCTTCCCTACCCGTTTCGCCAACACGCTCAAGACGACGGCCCTCCTGGGCGCCCTCGCCGGACTGCTGGTCCTGGCCGGAGGCCTGTTGGCCGGTCAGGGCGGCATGCTCGTGGCCCTCGTCCTGGCGGCGGTCCTCGACCTCGGCGCCTGGTGGTTCAGCGACACGCTGGCCCTCAAGGCCAACCGGGCGATGCCCATCCAGCCCGCCGGCCTTCCGGCCGTGGAGCCCCGACGTCGCCGCTTCCCTGGCCGTGGCGGAGCCCGACCGGTGCCCACGCCGGCCGCCACGGCCCACCTCTTCACGGTCAGTCCGCTGACGGCGGATGGGCTGGGGTCGCTCTTCAGCACCCACCCGCCCATCGCCAAGCGGGTCCGCCGGCTCCGCAGTTGGGGCTGAGCGTGACCGCCACCCGCTGAGCGAGCACACTCGTCTTCGTGGATCCCATCGCCTGGCTCGCCTTCGCCGGGCTCATCGGCCTGTTCCTGGCCCTCGACCTGGGCGTCCTCCATCGCGAGGCCCACGTCGTGCCCCCGCGGGAGGCGTTGCGCTGGACCGCACTGTGGGTCGGCCTGGCCGGCGCCTTCGGCCTCTTCGTCGGCTGGTGGCGCGGCGGGGAGGCCAGCCTGACCTGGTTCACCGGCTACCTCATCGAGTACTCGCTGAGCGTCGACAACGTCTTCGTCTTCGCCCTGGTCTTCGGCGCCTTTGCCGTGCCCCCGCGCTTCCAGCACCGGGTCCTCTTCTGGGGCGTCCTGGGGGCCCTGGCCATGCGCCTCGTGCTCATCGTCCTGGGGGCCAGCTTGGTCGCTCGCTACGACTGGATCCTGCTGCTCTTCGGGGCCTTCCTGGTCGTCACCGGCCTGCGCATGGCCCGCGGCGGGGACGAGCCCGGCGACCCGGAGGCCAACCCCACCGTCCGCTTCGCCCGGCGCCACCTGCGGGCCACCTCCGAGCTCCATGGCCAGCGCTTCATCGTGGCCACCGCGGCCGGCCGACGGGCCACGCCGCTGCTCCTGGCGCTCATCGCCCTGGAGGCCAGCGACCTCATCTTCGCCGCCGACTCCATCCCCGCCATCTTCGGCCTGACGACCGACCCCTTCATCGTCTTCACCAGCAACGCCTTCGCCATCCTTGGCCTGCGCTCGCTCTACTTCCTCCTGGCCGATGCTCGGGAGCGCTTCCGCTACCTGCCCCTGGGCCTGGCCGCGGTGCTCATCTTCGTGGGGGTCAAGATGCTCCTCGGCGGCCTCGTCCACATCTCGCCGCTGGCTTCGCTCATGGTCATCGCGGTCATCCTGGGCCTGGCCGTGGGCGCCTCGCTGCGGCGTGACGGCCGCCATGGCCGGGAGGGTCGACCGCTGGGCGAACCGCGCTGATCCGCCTCTGGGACAGCGCTGGCCCAGGTCCGGCCTAGTCCCCGGCCGGATCCCCCGGCTCGTCGAACAGGATGCGGCGGACCCAGCGGATGGGCGGCGTGCCGTGGGACAGCACGGCCTCCAGATGGCGCCGCTGATCGAAGCCCGGGCTAGCCCCCAGGCCGCCCACGACCCGTGGCGTGGGGACGGCCTCGGCGCTGGCCCCAGCGGCCGATGCGGCCCGCCGTCGGGCCTCGAGCTCGAGGTCCCACATCTCCAGTGAGCCCAGGTAGTACGTCGAGAGCTGGGTCGAGCTGAGGCGGGCCCGCAGCCACTTGGCCCTGGCCTCCTGCTCCTCCTGGAAGCCGCCCTCGATCATCAGCCGCAGGGCTTCCTCCTCGGTCATGCCGCGGGCGTGGATGCCGACGTCGATGAGGGCGTTGGTGATCGAGCGCAGGTAGAACTTCCAGTGGGTCAGGAGGAGGGCCGGATCGTCCGCCCCGTAGCCCAGGTCCATCATCACCTGGGTGATGTAGACGGCCCAGCCCTCGGCGAACTTGCCGTCGGCGAAGACCGCCCGGGTGAGCGACGGGCAGCGGTTGCCCCAGGCCAGCTGGACGTAGTGGCCGGGCACGGCCTCGTGGATGCAGAGCAGGCGCAGCATCCGGTCGTTGTCCTCGCGGAGGTAGGACTCGACCCGCTCGGGCGGCCAGTCGTCGCCTGGCGGGGTGATCCAGAAGTAGCTCGCCTGACCCTGCTCGAGCGGTCCCGGCGGGGCCAGGAAGGCGCCTCCATGGGCCCGCTGGAAGGTGGGCGTCCACGTCACCCGCAGGGGCTCGTCGGGCAGGCCCAGGACGGCGTGCTGCCGAACGAACGCCTCCAGCTCGCCGATGAGCCCCCGGCAATGGTCCAATAGCTCCTCGGGCTGGCGGTGCTGCTCGGCGATGCGGTCGAGGACCCGGCGCACGACCGGATCGACGCCTTCAGGCAGCGGCTCGTCGGGCCACCACGTCGCCCACAGGCCGGCCGCCAGACGGCGCATCTCCTCGCGCACGAGGTCGTAGTCACGGTGGGCCTGGGCCTCCAGCTCGGCCGGGCTGATGTCGCTCGAGAGGGTCTGCTGGAGCTTGGCCGCGAAGAGCTCCTCCCCCAGCCGCCCTTCGCCCGCAGCCCGCTCGCGGACGGGCCCGTCCAGCCCGGCCCGGAAGCGCTCGACGGCGGCCAAGGCCACCGGGCGGACGGACTCGATGGCGGCCACCAGGTCGGCCTCGCCCGCGTCGCGTCGACGGACCGCCTCGGCCAGGCCCTCGTCGATGAGCTCGGGGATGCCGGCCAGCTGGGCCAGGGCGGTCTCGGTGTGGAGCAGCGAGACCGGCCGGCCAGATCGCCCGACCAGGTTCGCAAGACCCGCCTCGAGCACCTCGCCGATGCCGGCCACGCGCCAGGCGAAGGCCGTGCCGCGCTGCTCCCAGGGCGCGAACTCGCGGCCCAGGAGGGCGAACAGGCCGCCGCCCAGGAGGCCGACCACGGCCAGCGGGTCCCAGGCCTCCTCCTCGAGCACCTCCTCCTCGAAGAGCATGCCCTCGAGCGCATCGAGGAGGATGCCCCGATCGAACCGCTCCCCGGCCTCCAGCTGGGCCTCCTCCGACCCCTCGACCCGCTCCCGAGCCCGGTGCAGGACGGCCAGCCGCCGCTCCCGGCCGGCCGGCCCGAGGTCGGGCCAGCGATCGTCGTAGCGGTGCAGGCCCACGTTCGTGGCCAGGGTCGGATAGGCCGCGAAGAGCGCGTCAAGGATGTCGTGCAGGGCTCGCTCGTAGGCCGTCGTGGGCGCCGGCCGGCTATCGACCGTGCGGTCCACGTAGGGCGGCAGGGCGGGCGCGGGAGTTCCGGGCATGGCGACCTCGAGGTGCGGACGGGGCGGAGCACCGGCGGCCGGAGAGGTGGCTCGGGGTGCCGGGCGTCGGCCGCATCCTACCAACCGTGGGCCAGCGGCGAGCCATGTAGGATGGGCGCCGGCCCCAGCGCCTGGCGCCGCAGCGCGACCGGCCGGTTCGAGGCAGGGAGGCCCCGATGATCGACTTCGTCGTCCAGCTCGTCATCAACGCCATCGCCCTGCTCGTGGCCGTCGAGCTGGTGCCCGGGCTGAGCTTCGACTTCGGCCAGGACTGGTGGAAGCTGGTCCTCGTGGCCTTGATCTTCGGTGTCATCAACACCTATCTGAAGCCCATCCTCAAGACCCTCAGCCTGCCCATCAGCCTCTTCACCATGGGCCTCGTGGGCTTCGTCATCAACACGGCGCTCTTCCTCCTCCTGGCCCTGGCCAGCAGCCAGCTGACGCTGGGCTTCCTCATCCACGGCTGGCCCAAGAGCGCCTTCACCAGCGACGTCGTCGTGGCCGCCTTCCTGGGTTCGATCGTGGTCAGCGTCGTCTCCACCGTCCTCGGCCTGGCCTTCGGTCAGAAGCGCGTCCTGGGCCTCCGCATCTGAGCCCGCCAGCCGATCGACCCGAGATGCCCCGCCCGACCGACCGCCCCACGCCTCGCCTGCCCGACCCACCCACGCCCGGTCGACCCGACCGGCCCACCGCGGGCCCGGCCTCCTCGGCCCGGCGCGACTTCGCCCAGCGCCTGTCCAGCGCGCCGCTGCTCTTCGACGGGGCCATGGGCACGCTGCTGTTCAGCCGCGGCGTGCCCCAGCGAGCCTCGCTCGACGAGCTGGTCCTCAGCCGGCCCGAGCTGATCGGGGCCATCCATCGGGAGTATCTGGTGGCCGGGGCGGACGTCATCGAGACCTGCACCTTCGGGGCCAACCGCTTCCGGCTGGCCGGCTACGGGCTCGATGACGCGGCCGGGCGCATCAACCGTCGGGCCGCCCAGCTGGCCCGCGAGGCCCGCGACGTGTCCGGTCGGACGGCCCTTGTGGCCGGTTCGGTGGGCCCCCTGGCGGCCGCCGTCCACGGCCCGTCGAGACCCACGGAGGCCGACGTGGCGGCCGCCTTCCGGGAGCAGATCGAGGGCCTCCTCGAGGGCGGCGTGGACCTCCTCGTGCTGGAGACGTTCAACGACCTGGCCGAGCTGCTGGCGGCCGTGAGCGTGGCCCGCAGCCTGTCCGACCTGCCGATGGTGGCCGAGATGACGTTCGGCGAGGACCTCGTGGCCATCGACGGCACGAGCCCCCAGACCGCGGCCACGGCCCTGGCCGCCGCGGACGTCGACGCCGTGGGCGTCAACTGCGGCGTGGGGCCCCTCGTCTGCCTCGACGCCCTGGTGGAGATGGGTCGCCCCTCGGCCACGGTGGGGCGTTCGATCATGCCCAACGCCGGTCTGCCCCAGCGCATCGAAGGCCACTTCGTCTATGCCGCCGGGCCCGAGTACTTCGGGGCCGTGGTCGAACGCTGCCTGGCCGCCGGGGCCCGCATCGTGGGCGGCTGCTGCGGCACGACCCCGGCGCACACCGCGGCCATGCGGCAGGCCATCGACCTGGGCCGGGCTCGGGAGCGAGGCGCGGAGGCGCCCACGAGCCGCTCCGCCCGAGGCCTGGACGCCGGGGCCACGCCCCGCTCGACGATGGTCGAAGGACCGACCGACCGGGCCGCCGCCCCGCCCACGGCGTTCGCCCCGGGCGCGGCCGCCGAAGCCGAGGGCCCTCCGCCCAGCGGCCTGGCCATGGCCCTGGCCGAAGGCCGCTTCGTGATCAGCGTGGAGATCGATCCGCCCCACTCGGTGCGCATCGAGCGGACCCTGGAGGCCGCCCGCCTGCTCCAGGAGGCCGGCGTCGACCTGGTCAACGTCAGCGACTCGGCCATGGCCCGGGTGCGCATGGGGGCCCTGGCCGTGGCCTTCGCCATCCAGCACGACCTGGACCTCGAGTGCCTCGTCCACGTCACGACCCGCGACCGCAACCTCATGGCCCTCGAGTCTGAGCTGCTGGGGGCCCACGCTCTCGGTGTGCGCGACATCCTGGCCCTCACCGGCGACCCGCCACGCATCGGTGACTACCCCACGGGGACGGGCATCTGGGACGTCGACTCGACCGGCCTCATCGGCATCCTCAAGCGCCTCGACCGGGGCGAGGACCAGGCCGGCCGGCCGATCGGCGCCCGGGCCGGCTTCACCGTGGCCTGCGCCGTCGACCCCACGGCCGGCGACCTCGACCGCGAGATCGATCGGCTGCGCGGCAAGCTGGAGGCCGGGGCGGACCTGGTCATGACCCAGCCTATCTACGCCCTGGAGCAGTGGACGACCTTCCTCGACCGGCTCGAGACACGCTGGGGCAGCCGTGACGTGGGACGGCCGGTGCTGGTGGGGGTCCTGCCCCTCCACACCGCGCGTCACGCCGAGTTCCTCCACCACGAGGTGCCGGGCATCACCGTGCCGGACGAGATCCGGGCCGCCATGCACGCCGCCGGGGAACGCGGCGCGGAGGTCGGGCTGGAGATGGCGGAGCGCTTCCTGGCCGACATCCGGGGACAGGTCCAGGGCACCTACATCATGCCCAGCTTCGGCCGCTACGAGCTGGCGGCCGAGCTCGTCCGACGCCTGCGTCGAGCCGTAGGGGCGACCCGATGAGGCCCGCCCGCCGGGTCGTGGGGGGCGACCCGACGGGGCCCCTGGGGCGGCCCGGTCCGGCCTGGGGAGCGGCCTCCGGCGGCGGCCCGCTGCGGCGCCTGGTCCTGGCCGCCCTGGGCGGGGCCGGGCTCCTCGTCCTGGCCGCGGCCACGGTCCTCGCCGCGGGCCCGCCGTTCCCGGCCCGGGTGCCGGGCCGGGTCGTCTACGACACGGCCGGCGTCTTCCGGCCCGCCACCATCGAGCAGGCCACGGCCACGATCGAGGGCATCGCCCAGCGGACCGGGGCCGAGGTCATCGTCTACACCCAGGTCAAGCCGGAGAGCGACACGACCGAAGCGGCCCAGGCCGACGCCGACGCGCTGGGCACCTCCTGGGGCGTCGGCCGCAGGGGCTTCGACGACGGCCTGGTCATCCTCTTCGACCTCGACGAAAGCAAGTGCCATGGGCAGATCCAGCTCGACGCGGGCTCGGGCTACGCCGCGGCCTTCCTCGACAACGGCGAGCGGCAAGCCATCTACGAGGACGACATGCTGCCCCTGCTGCACCAGTGCGACCTCGACGGGGCGCTCCTGGTGGCTCTCCAGAAGGTCGATGCCAACGCCACGCCGGCCCACGCCCAGAAGCTCGAGCTGGCCCGCCAGATCAACGCCGTGGTCGGGCTCATCGGCGCCCCGGCGGTCTTCCTCATCCTGGCCGGCTGGGCCTACTTCCACTGGCGGCGCTTCGGCAAGGACCCCGTCTACCTCGACGACCCCTCCATCCACATGCCCGCCCCGCCGCCGGACCTGACCGCGGCCAGTGGCGCCCTGGTGGCCACCGGCCGCTCCACGCGCCGCGACCTGACGGCGGCCCTCCTGGACCTGGCCAGCCGGGGCTATCTCCGCTTCGACGAGGACAAGCGCCTCACCGCCAAGGACGTCACCCTCCACGTGCTGGACCGCGAGGCCCCGGTCTCCACGGAGATGCAGCTGGCCCGACGACGACCCCTGGGCCAGGCCGAGGACTTCGCCTACGAGCAACTGGCCCAGCGGGCCGACGACGGCCTCGTCGACAAGCAGGCCCTCCTCGACTTCGGCCGCCAGACGGGTGAGTTCGACAAGCGCCTCGAGCAGCACGTCCTGGACAAGGGCTGGTTCACCGAGGCGCCGGGCAAGGTCATCCGGCGCTGGACGCAGCGCGGCATCATCGAGATCATCCTGGCCGCGGTGGGCCTCTTCGGCGGCAGCTCGGCCCCCGCGAGCGGCCTCATCCTGCTCTGCATCGGCCTCGCGGCGGCCGGCGCGGTGACCCTCGTCCTGGCCCGCTGGATGCCGGCCCGGACCATGCCCGGGGCCATGATCGCGGCCATGCTGGCGGCCTACCGGAGGACGCTCGAGAAGACGATGCTCCAGGCCCGCTCGATGGACCAGGTCGTCAAGGAGGCCGGCCTGGCCTGGCTCGAGAGCCCCGATCAGGCCTTCGTCTGGAGCGTGGCCCTGGGCCTCGAGGAGCAGGCCCAGGCCGTGGTCGAGCGGACCGTGACCGACGTCCAGGCCGGCACGGCCCAGCCGGGCAGCAGCTGGATCCCGGTCTGGTACGGGAGCGGTGGAAGCGGCGGACACAGCTTCGCCTCGACCTCGGGGGCCGCCGGAGGCCTGGCCCCGGGCCTGATGTCGACCTCGGCCGTGCCTGACATCGGCGGGATGATGGCGGCCATCAGCTCCATCGGCGATGTGCCCTCCTCGTCCGGTGGAGGCGGGGGCGGGGGCGGTGGCTTCGGCGGTGGCGGGGCGGGCGGCGGCTTCTGAGGCCCGCATCGGCCGGCTCGGCCATGCTCACCTCGGCCGGTCGTGGACGCTAGACTGCGGGCGTGGGTGCCGTCGAGACCATGGAGCTCTTCTTCGAGCGCCTCAACACCGGGGATCGCGAGGGCGCCGTGGGCCTCATGGCCGAGGACGCCGAGATGCGCATCCACGTGGGCGAGGGTTCGCAGCTGCTGCGCGGGGTGGAGCGCGTGGGCGGCTGGTTCCTGCGAGCCGACCGCGGGCTGAAGATGATCCCGGGCGAGGTGCGCGACACCGGTTCGACCTACGAGACGGATCTCCTGGTGGTCCGGCCGGGCGTCAACTCCCAGCACCTCGACGCCACGTTCCGGGTCGAGGCCGGCCTCATCACGGCCATCAACCTCGCCCCTCGCTGACGCGGCAGCGCCCTCGCTGGGCGACTCAGGGCGCCGACGTCCCTCCTGCCGCACCGCCCCCAGCGGACGAGGTGGCACCCGCGCTCTCAGCGGCGGAGGTCGAGGGCGCCGGCGTCGGGATCGTGATCTGATCCCCGATGGCGATCTTGTTGATGTCCTTGATCTGCGGGTTGGCGGCCTTCAGCGCATCCACGGTCGTATCGAAGCGCCGGGCGATGGCCGAGAGCGTGTCACCCGCCTTGATCGTGTAGAGCTGCGCCGTGGGGGGCGGTATGGTCGGTGGCACGGTGGGCGTGGCCGAGGACGCGCCGCTGGCCGGGCTGGTCGGGGTGGCGGTGGCACCGGCCTGCTGGCCCGAGCCGCTGAGCAGGCCGGGCAGGAAGAACAGCACGATGGCCGCCAGGACGAGCACCACCAGGCCCACCAGGATCGTCGACGAGCCACCGAAGCCGGTCCGCGTGCGGAGGGTCGGATAGGCCTCGAACCGCCGCGGCCGCTCCCACGCGGGGGCATCCGGATCGACCGGCGGACGGGGCGGGGTGCGGGCCGCCATCGGCGGTCGGGGGCTGCGACCGGCGGACGAGGCTGACCCTCGCGGGCCGGCCAGCCCAGCCCCCCGGTCGTCATCGCCCGCGCCGGCCAGTGCTCCGGCCCCCCGGGCCCGGGCCGCCAGGAAAGCGGGCGTCTCATCGTCTTCCCCACCCTCGCCGGCCGCGTCGTCGGAGGCATCGTCGCCGCCCTCATCAGCCCCCCGCGGTCCCGCTAGCCGCGAGGCCTCACCTCCGGGGCGGGGATGACGGACCAGATCGGCCAGTTCGGCGTCCGTGAAGGGCTCCTCCCCTGTCGGGCCGGGGCCGCTGCCCGCACCTGCGCTCCCGCCCGCCCCGATCCCTGCCCCGCCGCCGCTTGCGGCCGTCGATGATCGCCCCTCCTCGGCGCCCAGCGCGTCGAAGGCCCCCAGCTGTTCGGGGCCCGAACCCCATAGCGGCCGGCCCGCCTCCGGCGCGGTCTGGGCCAGGTAGGCCAGGGCGTCCTCGCGGCGGCCTGCCGGGGCCTCGCTGCGAGCCTCGCCCGCGACGCTGCGGGCCGCCTCATGCCGGGCCCAGTCCTGGAAGGTGGGACAGGCCGGGAAATTGCCCGTCAGGCAGAACGTCTCCTGATGGCTGATGGCCCGCGGGGCGGGCGGCGTCTCCGCGTAGCACCGATGCCGCCGGTCGGGCTGCGTCGAGCGGCGCTGCCGGTCGTCTTCGAAGGCGATGAAAGGGCAGGCCATCGGCACGTCGCCGGGGCCGGGCGGACGGTCGGTCATCGTCCCGCATGATACCCGCCGCCTCGCTCGCGCCGCCCGCCCGGCCGGGGTCCAGCCACCATCCGCGGGCGCCCCGTCAGGCCGGGGGATGCGCCCTCAGCGGCCGGGCCGGGGAGTGGTCACAATGACCCCATCACCAGCACGAAAGGAGCTGCCATGCTGCGCCGCCGCTTCCTGGCCGCCATCGCCCCTCGCCGGATGGCCCACGCCCACTGCGACATCCCCTGTGGCATCTACGATCCCGCACCGGCCCAGATCGCGGCCCGCACGGTCTCGCGGATGGTCGAGCTCATCGGCCAGAACACGGGTGACGACGTGGCCAGCCGCAACAAGTTCGCGCGTTGCGTGCAGGTCAAGGAGACCCACGCCGAGAACGTCAAGCGGGAGATCCAGATCATCTGGAGCGACTACTTCAAGCCGGAGCACGTCGAGCAGTTCCCCGAGCTGCACGATCTGACCTGGAAGATCCTCAAGCAGGCCGGCGCCTGCAAGCAGAGCGTCGATGCCGCCGCGGCGGCCGAGCTCGAGCGGCTCGTGGCTCGCTTCACCGAGATCTTCTGGGCCACCAAGGGCAAGCCGGTCCACACCATGGCCGCCGCGGCGGAGGGCACGGCCCTGAACGCCATCGCCTGGGAGGTCAAGTAGCGCCTCTCCGCGGGCGGTCCGCCGTGGGGCGGTTCGCCGCTGGCCTGCGCGTCGGCCTCCTGGCCGGCACCGCGGCCGTGGCCCTGGTCCCGGAGCTGCGCCGGCTGAGCCGATCGTGGTCCAGCCGGGTGGCCGTCGTCGAGACGAGCATGCTGCCCACCCTGCGACCGGGTGACTGGCTCCTTGTCGACCCCGATGCCTATCGCCGGCGGACGCCAGACGCCGGTGACATCGTGGTCGTGAGCGACCCGCGCGAGCCGGACCGCCTGCTGGTCAAGCGCGTGGTGGGCGTCGGACCGGACGGGCGGCTCGACCTGCTGGGCGACGATCCGAGTGCCTCTACCGACTCACGCGAGTTCGGTCCCGTCGAGCCGAGCGCCGTCCAGGGCCGACCCTGGGCCCGCTACTGGCCGCCGCGCCGCTGGGGCAGCCTGGGCTGACCCGCCCCCCGTCGACCCCGTCGGGGGCTTCCGGGGCGGGTCCCCGGCGATCGGACTCAGGCCACCCGGGGCAGGATCTCGCGGCCCAGGAGGGCCACCTGGTCGAGGTCCCAGGGCAGGAAGTCCTGGAGCATGATCCGCTCCACGCCGGCCGCGGCGAAGGCCTCGATCCGGGCCACGGCTTCGTCGGGCGTGCCGATGATCCAGCGTGGCCGTCGCTCGGCCAGCCAGGCCTCGGCCGAACGGGCATCGGCCGCCGCGCCGACGGCCGCCAGGACTGCGGACGTGCGCTCGCGCAGGTCGGCCTCGTCGCGCCCCACGAGGACGCCCACCATGGCCGAGAACGCGACCTGGGCCGGATCGCGGCCCACGTCCGCGCAGGTCGCCCTGAGCGCCTCGCGGACCTCGGCCGTCCGTTCCGGCGGCACGCTGCTGATGTTGTACTCGTCGGCGTAGGTGGCCGCCAGGCGCAGGCCGCGCGGCTTGCCGTCGCCGCCGACGATGAGGTGGGGATGGCGCCGCTCGCCGATGGCCGGCGAAGGCCGGTAGACGGCCCCCTCGACGGACCACCAGCGCCCCGGGCGCGACCAGCCGTCGGGCTCGGTCCACAGGCCGTGGATCACGGCCAGTGACTCCTCGAGCCGGTCGTAGCGCTCGCGGAGCGGCGGGAAGGGGATGCCATGGGCCCGATGCTCGGCCTCGTTCCAGCCGGCCCCCAGACCGGCCTCGATGCGCCCGCCGGCCATCTCGTCGATGGTCGTCACGAGCTTGGCGAAGGGCCCGGGGAGGCGGAAGGTGATGGGCGAGACGAGGGCCCCCAGGCGGATGGTCGCCGTCTCGCGGGCCAGGCCGGCCAGCGTGGCCCAGGCGTCGGTCGTCGGCCGCCCCGAGTCGCCCGGGAAGCTCAGGTAGTGGTCGGAGCGGAAGAGGGCCTCGAAACGGGCGGTCTCGGCCGCCCGGGCGAGGGCCAGCGACTCCACGTAGCGCAGGCCTTGCTGGGGCTCACACATCAAGGCCAGGCGCATGCCGCTCCTCCGTCCGAAGGCCCTCCGAGGCCCATCCCCGACCCACGGCCGGGTGCCTCCATGATGCCTCTTGACAAGACGGTTCGCTTGACGATAATCGTCCACATCCCATGAACCATTCATCCGGCCGAAAGGAGTTGTTCGGATCCCCGCCCCGTCACTGACCGGCAGTGACCTCGACGCGAACGTCGAGGAGCTGCTCGGCCTCGTCGCCCGCCAGCGCGCGGGCCGGCTGCGCGGCTGGTGTCGCCAGCCCATCAGTTCGACCCACCTCAATGTCCTCCTGGCCCTCGAAGCCGACGGTCCGTTGCGGATGAGCCAGCTGGCCGAGTTGCTCGTCCTGGCCCTGCCCAACGCGACCGGCATCGTCACCCGGATGGAGGAGCACGGCCTCGTCAGCCGCACGCGCGACGAGACGGACCGCCGCCTCGTCCTGGTACGGCTCACGGACCGCGGCCGGCAGCTCATCGAGGAACGCGAATTCATGCGCCGAGCACATCTGGTGCGCGTCCTGGCCGCCATGACGGCCGAGCGCCGCCACCAGCTCATCGGTTCGTTCCGCACGTTCCTCGAAACCGCCGACCGGCTGCGCGACTGCGGCGAGCTCGAGGACGACCCACCCCCGGCCACCACCCGCTCACACCAAGGAGTCCCGCTTCGATGATCGAAGGCGCACCCGTCACGGCGACGGGCCCCGAGCTCACCCACCCGGCGATCGAGGTCGATCCGCGTACGCGTTTCGAGATCCTGGGCGCCGTCCTGCTCGGCCTCTTCCTGACCGCCCTGGACCAGACCATCGTCGGTCCGGTCCTGCCCCAGATCGTGACGACGCTGCACGGCAGCGACCTCTACGTCTGGGTCGTCACGGCTTACCTCGTGACGAGCACCGTCACCATCCCCATCTACGGCAAGCTCTCTGACCTCTACGGCCGCAAGCCGCTGCTGCTGGCCGGCATCTCGTTCTTCCTCGTCGGCTCGGCCCTCTCCGGGCTCTCCCAGGAGATGTGGCAGCTGATCCTCTTCCGGGCCCTCCAGGGCCTCGGCGCCGGATCGCTGTTCCCCATCTCGCTGGCCATCATCGGCGACCTCTTCACGCCCGCCGAGCGAGGCAAGTACCAGGGCGTCTTCGGCGCCGTCTTCGGCATCGCCTTCATCGTCGGGCCGGGCCTGGGCGGCTTCCTGACCGACAACATCAGCTGGCACTGGGTCTTCTTCGTCAACCTGCCCATCGGGCTCGTCGCCCTCTTCGTCATCGCCCGACTGCTGCCCGGCCTCAAGCGCCAGGCCGGCCCGGTCGACATCGACATGGCCGGTGTGGTCACGATGGGCCTGGCCCTCGTGCCCATCCTTATCGGCCTGACCAACGCCGAGCAAGGCGACTGGAGCGATCCCTCGGTCTGGGGCTTCCTCGTCTTCGGGGCCGTCTTCCTGGTCCTCTTCGTGTTCGCCGAGCGGCGGGCCAAGGACCCCATGGTGCCCCTCGAGCTGTTCCGCAACCGGACCTTCACCGTGTCCGTGGTGGCCACCTTCCTGGCCAGCTTCGGCTTCTTCGCCGCGATCATCTTCCTGCCCCTCTGGTTCCAGGTGGTCCAGGGCGCCAGCGCCACCGCGTCAGGCTATGACCTGCTGCCCTTTCTCATCGGGCTCATGGGCACCTCGATCCTGGCCGGCTTCCTGGTCAGCAAGACGGGCCGCTACAAGACGCTCATCGTGGTCGGCATGGTCATGCTGGTGATCGGCATGGCCCTCTTCACGAACCTCCGGGCCGACACCCCGACACCCGTCCTGTGGGCCTGGATGTTCCTGGCCGGTGTGGGCATCGGACCCACCATGGCCATCTTCACCCTCATCGTCCAGAACGCCGTGCCCTTCAAGTTCCTTGGCACGGCCACCAGTGACCTGACCCTCTTCCGCCAGATCGGCGGCACGGTCGGCCTGACCGTCGGCTTCACCCTCTTCCAGAACTTCCTCAGCCTTGACCTGCTGAAGTCCGAATGGGCCAAGGCTGGCATCCCCCAGCAGGTCCTCAGCCAGATCCCGGCCGGGGCCATCGATCTCTCGAACGCCACGAACGTGGGCGCCACCAGCAACCCGGTGGCGGCCCTGGCCTCGCAGGTGCCGGAGCAGTTCCGGCCGCTCATCGAGCCGCTCGTGCCCAAGTTCATCCAGGGCTTCGACCAGGCCTTCTCGATCGCCATCGCCCAATCGATGTGGTTGGGCGTGGGAGCGGCCATCCTGGCCCTGCTCACGACCTTCCTCATCCGCGAGCTGCCGCTCAGCTCGACCCTGGGCGTGACCCACGGCGACACGGTCGCCGACACCACCCGTCTGGAGCGGGCCTCGGCGACCGATTGATCCGGGGGGTCTGCCCCCCCCGATCCCGAGGAACGCGCTCAGCTGGCCGGTGGCGTCTCGCCGCCGGCCAGCGGCATGCTCGGGTCACGCCGCGGCCTGACCCGCCGCACGATGAGGAGGACGAAGCCGAGCACGAGGCCCAGGACCAGCAGGAACGGCAGGGCCACGATGATGAGCCAGATGGCCAGCGTCGCCCCGCCCTGGGCCAGCTGGACCAGCTGGGCCACGGCCTGGTCGAGCTGGGTCCCCGGGTCCCAGCCCTGCTGGGCCTGCTCGACCTCGGCCACCGGCATCGAGAAGGCCACGGTCAGCGTGCCGTAGCTGGCCTGGTCCTGGAGGTGGGCCTGCTGGGTCGAGAGCTGTTCGATCTGGCCCTGCACGTCGGTCAGCTGGTCCTGGACGGCGAGCACGTCACTGATCTTCGTGGCCTTGGCCATGATGGCCTGGAGGGCCGCCTCGGTGACCTTGAGGTTGGCGATGCGGGCCTCGAGGTCGAGGACCTGGCCGGTGACCTCGAGGGCCTCGGTCTTCTCGCCCAGGACCTTGGAGGCCAGCTTGCGCAGGTCGGCCAGGGCGGCGTCCCATTGCTGGGCCGGGATGCGATAGGTGATGGAGGCCGTGGGCTGGCGACCCGAGCTCGATTCGGCCGAACCGCTGACGAAGCCGCCCAGCCCGGCCACCGCGGTGCGGGCCTTGACCAGGGCGGCATCGACGTCAGCGACCTGGAGGTCGAGCGTGCCGGTCTTGACGATGAGCGGTCCCGAGCTGGGCAGGGGCGCCGATCCACCGCTGCCGCCGCTGCTTGAGCGGGCGCCCGCGCCGCTGCCCTCGTCGGCGGCCGAGGGCATGGCGGCCGGGCCGGCCGGCTCGAAGCCGTCGGAGGCGACGGCCCCCACGTCGGTCAGGCCCTTGTCGGCCGTGGCTGCCCCGCCGGCACAGGCAGCCACGAGCAGGAGGACGAGGATCGCCAGGGGCGCAGCCACACGACGGCGGCCATCCAGGGACGACATGCAGGTTTCCCTCCACGCTGGACGTGCCGGGTCTGACGGCCGCGGCGACGGTGGACCTCAGACGCGCCGGAGCGGGGTCGGGTTCCGCGGTCAGCTCGTCAGCGGCGCCGGGCGATCCATTTGTCGGCCCGGGGCGCGAAGCGCGTCCGGCGTCCGTCCGCGGCGTAGCGGTCGGCCAGCAGCAGGTCGAAGGCGTGGACCATGTCCTCCATGAGGGTGTAGCGCCCGGGCACGTAGGCGCGCGAGCCCAGGCCCTGCTGGACCAGCTCGCAGACGTGCCAGTCCTGACGGTTCGTGAGGTCCCAGAAGTCGATGACGGCGGAGGGGTCGAAGTCGGGCCGGGCCACCGCCTGGACGGGGAAGAGCCACTCGCAGCGGACCCGGGAGCGCCCGGCGGCCAGTGGCCAGACCTGGTGGGTCATGGCGTAGTCGGGCAGCACGCTCAGCAGCAGGTTGGGCCACACGGCGAGGTAGTAGGCCTGGCCCTCGTCCGCCGCCGACCAGCCGGGCAGGGCCGGCCGGCCGTGGCGTAGCCCATCGCTGGAGAGCGTCTCGAAGCCAGCCGCGAGGCACATGAAACCGCCCGCCCACGGCCCGGCCGAGACGAAGTTCTGGCCCACGTCGTAGGGCGTGATGCGGTTGAGCTGGGGGTGGACGCCCGGGCAGTGGAGGCATTCCGAGTAGTTCTGGGCGACGACCTTCCAATCGGCCGCGACCTCGTAGTCGATGCGCCGGACGCAGCGCAGGCCGGCCAGGTCGAGGTGCTCGAGGTGGGCCGGCAGATCGGCCAGGCTCTCCTCCAGCGACGGCCCCTGGGCGGCCAGGGAGACGAAGGCGAAGCCCTGCCAGGTGGCGCAGCGGACCGGGACGAGCCCCTCCTCCTGCGGCTCGAAGCCCACCAGCCGCTCGGTGTGGGGGGCCCCGCTGAGGCGACCGTCGAGGCCGTAGGTCCAGGCGTGGTAGGGGCACTGGATACGCGGCAGGCGACCCGTCTCGGCCTCCAGCAGGGTCGCCCCGCGATGGCGGCAGACGTTGTGGAAGGCGCGCAGGACCGCGTCGCGGCCGCGGATGAGGACCAGCCGCTCCCCAGCCACCTCGGCCAGCATGTACGTGCCCGGGTCGGCGGCTGCGTCCGCCCGCCCCACGCAGATCCAATCGCGAGCGAACCAGGCCTCCTGCTCCCAGGCAAAGACGGCCGGGTCGACGAAGGCCCGCGCCGGGAGCTGGCGGGCCTGGTCCACCGGCTGGCGCGTGGCGGCCATCTGGGCCGCCGTGAACGGCGATGCCGGTCGGCTCATCGGGTCCGGGCACCGTCCGGGGCCGTGAGCCACGACCGCCAGCAGGCTTCGTCCAGGCCCGCGCTGCAGGCCCTGCCCATGCGGCAGAGCGGCAGGCGCAGGAGGCGCTGATCGGCCAGCAGGCGCGCCGCTAGCTCGGCCTCGTCCTGGCGCAGGTAGCCGAGCCCGGCCTCTCGCCAGACCCGGCCCTTGGTGTCGGCCAGGGCCCGGGCCCCGAGGCGCTCGACGAAGCGCCGCAGCTCGGTGGGCGCCAGCGGCCGCACAGCCAGGTCCACGAAGGCGACGGCCACGCGCCGCTCGCTGAAGAAGCGCTGCGCCTGGCGGGTGGGCCGCGAGTCGCGCCGGCCGAAGATCTGGACCTCAGGCCCCGCCGTCCCGCCCGGCATCGTTCAGGCGCCCCGACCTGCGGGCGCCACGCGGGCTAGGACCCGA
>DASUKL010000086.1:0-26773 GCA_036278755.1 Candidatus Limnocylindrales bacterium
GCGGCCGTCCTCGCCCGCATCGCCACGGCCTGCCAGCGGAGCGGCCGCGACCCCTCCGCAGTGGCCCTGGTGGCCGTCTCGAAGACCGTGCCCGCCACCCGCCTGCGGGCCGCCGTGGCGGCCGGCCTCACGACCCTCGGCGAGAACCGCGTCCAGGAGCTGGCGGGCAAGGCGGCGCTCCTCGATGGCGTGGACTGGCACCTCATCGGCCACCTGCAGGCCAACAAGGCTCGCCTTGCCGTCGGGCTGTGCTCGGCCATCGAGTCGGTCGACTCGCTGGACCTGGCCCGCCGCCTCTCCCGGCTGAGCCTGGAGGTCCGAGCCGCGGGCGCCGGCCCCCTGCCGATCTACCTCCAGGTCAACGTCGATGCCGATCCGGCCAAGAGCGGCTTTGTCCCGACCGTGCTGGAGCGTGACCTGGCGGCGCTGTGCGACCTGCCCGGCCTGCGGGTCGCGGGGCTCATGACCGTGGGTCGGCTCGTGGCCGGGGCAGAGGAGGCCCGCCCGACCTTCGTCGCCCTGCGGGACCTGAGCCAGCGCCTGGGGGCTCGGGAGCCGCGGCTCGGGCCCGGACTGTCGATGGGGATGAGCGCCGACTTCGAAGTCGCGGTGGAGGAGGGGGCGACCCTGGTACGGGTGGGGCAAGCCATCTTCGGGCCGCGTTGACGGTCGCGCGGTCGGGCCTCGATAATCGGGCCTCGGGGGCGATTGGCTCAGTGGTTAGAGCACTCGGTTCACATCCGAGGGGTCACTGGTTCGAATCCAGTATCGCCCACCACCGTCCCACGATCGAGGATCCCGTGTCAGGACGGCCCACGGCCGTGTAAACGCCGGAGGCCGGTCCGGCGTCGGATGGTCGTGGAGCATGAGCTAGGGGCGCTCGTGAGCGAGCCGCGGACCTTCACCCAGGACCGTCTCGACCGCGTCGCCGAGCGCTGCTATCGCGAGCGGGCTACCCACCTCTACGGCTACGGGCGACGGCTGGGGCTCGACCCGCCGACAGCCGAGGAGGCCGTGCAGGAGGCGTTCGTCCGCCTCCTCCGCGAGCGCGTCGTGCCGCCCGAACCCGAGGCCTGGCTCTTCCGGGTCGTCCACAACCTGGCCATGGACCGCCATCGTCAGGCAGCCCGGCAGCTGCGGGCCGTGCCGATCGAGACGGCCATCGCCGAGGCCGACATCGAAGCGGCCGCCGTCTGGGAGGAGGTCGACCGCCTGCCCGAGCGGCAGCGAGCCTCGGTCTACCTGCGCTATCGGGCCGACCTCGACTTCGCGACCATCGCCCGCGTCCTCGACATCTCCGAGAGCGGGGCCCGGGCCAACGTCTTCCGCGCCCTCGAGCGCCTGCGTGAACGGATGGTGGAACGATGAACCGAGCGAGGGGATCGAGCGACAGTGACGCCGGCGCCAGCGGCCTCGACCTCGAGGCCATCCTCCGCCTGGGCGACCCCGAGGAACGAGGCTGGGTGCCGCCGGAGTTCGACGTGATCCGAGCTCGAGCCACGGTCCTGAGCCCGGTGGTGGCCGGACGCCGCGGGCCGCGGGGCGGTCCACCGTCGGCCGGCTCGCGACGGCGCCGGCTCGTCACCTGGGTCCTGGCGGCGGCCGCGGTCGTGGTTGCCCTGGCGCTGGTGGTCGGTATCGTGCTGCCGTCGCTGCCGAGAGCCGGCGTCGGCGGGCAGTCATCCGCGAGCAGCACCCGATCACCCGGCGCCACGACCTCCCCGGCGCCCACCCCGACGCTCTCGGCCGCCGATCTGGCCGCCGCGGCCCGAGCCCTCGGCGTACCCAAGGATCGAGTCGTGCCCACCGAGGACGGCGCTGTGGCCGTCCGCCTCGGTGATGGCCAGATCCAGCTCGTCCTCGCCCAGCGGTCGGCCGGCTCGTGGCAAGCCGCCGTCATCGGCACCACGGCGTCGCTCGCCGGCCCGGCCGAGGCGTCCGCCACGCCGCATCTGGGTAGCTCGGCCACGGCCCTGCTGTGCGCCCATCCATCCCTGGTCCGGACCGGCTACATCTATGGCTCGGTCTACCTTGATGACGGGACCCAGCTGCAGCTCGTGCCCGGCCCAGCCATCGGCGGCCAGGTCGAGGATCAGCTCTACGTCTTCGCGCTGACCAACGCTACGGTGGGGACCGAGGAGTCTGCCGTGGGCCCAGGCCCCGGGCCAGCGCACCTCCCCCAGGGGATCCCTCCGGGGACGTTCGCCAGCGACCGGTTCGGGCCGGCGGTTGCTTGCCTCGCGCCGTAGCGGCCGCGCGGGTCCGCCGGATCGGCCACGCATCGGCCACCCGTGCACGCGGTCCGCTCCCATCGGCTTCCCGTGGGCTTCGCCTGCCGGGACGACACCGTGCCCCGCCTTCCTGGGTATGCTCGGGAGGCCTATGCCCCAGCCTGGCCCCGAGCCTCTGCCGCCGTCCGTCGTGCGCCTGTCCGGCGTCAGCGTCCGCATCGGTGGCCGGACGATCCTCGATGGCATCGATCTCGACGTCCGACCCGGCCAGCGCTGGGTCATCCTGGGCCCCAACGGTTCGGGCAAGACGACGATCCTGCGGATCGCCGGCGGCTACCTCCATCCGACCCGCGGCACGGTGGAGCTGCTCGGCGGGCGCCTGGGGGCCGTCGACGTCTCCGCCCTGCGGGCACGGATCGGCCAGGCGGGTCCCGCCATCCGAGCCCTCGTCCGCGATCGGACCCGGGTCGAGGCGCTCGTCGCCGGTGGCCTGAGCGGGGTCACCGACCCGGCCTACCGCCGACCCACGGCCGCTCAACTGGAGCGGGCCCGCGAGGCCCTGACGGCCGTGGGCTGCGCCGCCCTGGCCGAGCGTCCCGTGGGCAGCCTCTCCACCGGGGAGCAGCAACGCGTCGGGCTGGCCCGGGCGCTCGTCGCCGGCCCCGACCTGCTGCTCCTCGACGAGCCCTTCGCCGGCCTCGACCTGGCCGGTCGCGAGGCCCTCGTGGCGACCCTCACCTGCCTGGCCGCTCGAGCCCGACCGTGGGCCGTCCTCCTCGTCGTCCACAACCTGGAAGAGATCCCGAACGGCTTCGACCATGCCGCGCTCCTCGACGACGGCCGCCTCGTGGCCGCCGGCCCGCTGGCCGAAAGCCTCACCGAGGCTCGCCTCTCGGAGGCCTTCGGGCTCGACCTGGAGGTCGGCTCGCGAGACGGCCGCCACGCTGCCAGGGCCCGCCGACCGGCCTGAGGGCCCCGATCCGGCCCGGACCTTCGGCCGGGACCCACTGGCTCGCCGCCCTGACCGGAGTGGGCCAGTCCGTCGCCGGCGCGACTTCATCCGATCCGGGATCCAGCGGCAGCCCTGACGCGACCGCCACGCCGGACCCGACGAAGACCCCCAAGCCCACCAAGACGCCGAAGGCGACGAAGTCACCGAAGCCGAGCAAGACGCCGAAGGCGACCAAGTCACCGAAGCCGACGAAGACGCCGAAGGGCTGACGCGCCGGCCCCGCCGCGGGCGCGGCCGCCCTGGCCCGTCAGGTCATTCCGGCGCCCGCGGTCCCTGAGGCCTCGGTCGTGGCGATCGACTCCCGTCCTGGCCAAACACGTCGCCCACGGCGCCTTATCTCGGTCGCATCCGAGGTGGAGAGTCCTGAAGGACCCGCCCGTGGCCAGACAGGTGCGGAATCGCGGTGTTATATCCGACCGGATCCAGGTCCTCGCCTCCGGATCTTCCGGATCGGCCTCGATCGCGGCCATACGCGCGCTGGGCGGACCATATGGCCACGGATCCGGCTCGAACGGGGCTCGAGGAGGCTCCAGGGTGGCCAATGCACCGTGGTCGTCGAAGGGCCCAGGCATAAGGGTGCCGAATCGACACTGTTTGGCCAGGGGGCGGGGCGAGGGGTCCGATCCGGGACTGCGGGGCCGGATCCGGGGCTGAAGGGGTTCAGGGAGGCGGGGCGAGGGGTCCGATCCGGGGCCAAAGGGGTTCAGGGAGGAGGGGCGAGGGGCTCCGAGGCCCCGACCGTCCGGATCGGGCGAACGACCCGCCCCGTTCAGTCGCCTCGCGCCAGCTTGCGGAGGACCGCCGGCAGGATGCCGCCCTCGCGGTAGTACTCGACGTCGACCGCGCCGTCGAGGCGAGCCAGGGCCTGGAAGGAGCGCTCCCGGCCGTCGGCGCCGGTGATGCTGACCGTGACCTCCTGGTGCGGCCGCAGGCCGTCGGCCAGGCCGACGACGTCGTAGCGCTCGGTGCCGTCGAGGCCCAGGCTGGCGGCGCTCTCGCCGGGCAGGAACTGCAGCGGCAGGACGCCCAAGCCCACGAGGTTGGAGCGGTGGATGCGCTCGTAGCTCTCGGCCAGGACGGCGCGCACCCCGAGCATGGCCGTGCCCTTGGCCGCCCAGTCGCGGGACGAGCCCGAGCCATATTCCTTGCCCGCGATGATGAGCAGCGGCACGCCCTCCTCGGCGTAGCGCACGGCCGCGTCGTAGAGGAACATCGGTTCGCCAGAGGGCTGGTGGGACGTGTACGGCCCCTCGCGCTCCGGGGCCAGGGCGTTGCGCAGGCGGATGTTGCCGAACGTGCCCCGGACCATGACCTCGTGCTGGCCGCGACGCGAGCCGTAGGAGTTGAACTGGAGCGGTGGCACGCCATGGGCCTGGAGCCACTGGCCGGCTGGGCTCCACGGTGGGATCGAGCCGGCCGGGCTGATGTGGTCGGTCGTCACCGAATCGCCGAGGAGGGCCAGGACGCGGGCCCCGCTGATGTCCCGGACCGGGACCGCCTCGGGCCCCAGGTCGGTCAGGAAGGTGGGTCGAGCGACATAGGTGGACTCGGGGTCCCAGGTGTAGCGGTCGCCCTCGGGGATGGGCAGGGCCCGCCACCGATCGTCGCCCTCGAAGACGCTGGCGTAGATCTCGGTGAACAGCTCGGGCGAGACGCTCTGGCCGATGACCGAACGGATCTCGGTCGGGCTGGGCCACAGGTCGGCCAGGAACACCGGCCGGCCCTCCCGGTCGTGGCCCAGGGGCTCGCGGGTCAGGTCGATGTCGACCCGGCCGGCCAGGGCGAAGGCCACGACCAGGGGCGGGCTGGCCAGGTAGCTGGCCCGGGCCAGGGGATGGATGCGGCCCTCGAAGTTGCGGTTGCCCGAGAGGACCGCGGCGCAGGTGAAACCGTTGGCCTCGATGGCCTGGGCGATGGGCTCGTCGAGCGGCCCCGAATTGCCGATGCAGGTCGTGCAGCCGTAGCCCACGAGGCCGAAGCCCAGCCGCTCGAGGGGCTCCATCAGGCCCGCCCGCTCGAGGTAGCGGGTCACGACCTGGGAGCCCGGGGCCAGGCTGGTCTTGACCAGCGGACCCACGTCGAGGCCGCGGGCCAGCGCGTTGCGGGCCAGCAGGCCGGCTCCCACCATGACCGTGGGATTGGAGGTGTTCGTGCAGCTGGTGATGGCGGCGATGACGACCGAGCCGGTGCCCAGCTCCGTCCGGCGCCCGTCCAGCTCGACCGGCACGGTGCGGTAGTAGCGCCGGTCGTGCTCGGCCTCGATCTCGAGGGCCGCCTCGGCCTGGTCCGGCGGGAGGCCGCTGAGGTCGGCTCCGCCACCCTCGCTCTCGAAGCGGGCGACCTGGCTGGCGACGATCTCGGCGGTGCCCTGTGGCCCGGCCGAGCCGTCCGGGAAGGCGGCCCGGAAGCTCGGCCGCAGCGCGGTCAGCGGCACGCGGTCCTGGGGCCGCTTGGGCCCCGCCACACTGGGCTCCACGGATGCGAGGTCGAGCTCCAGGACCTCGTCGAAATCGGGCCCCGGACCGGGTTCGCGCCACAGGCCCTGGGCCTTGGCATAGCGCTCCACGAGGTCGACCTGGTCCGCCCTCCGACCCGTCAGGCGGAGGTAGGTGAGCGTCTCGTCGTCGATGGGGAAGAGCGTCGCCGTGGCCCCGAACTCGGGGCTCATGTTGCCGATGGTAGCCCGGTCGGCAAGGGCCAGGCCGGCCAGTCCGTCGCCGGCGAACTCGACCCAGGCTCCCACCACGCCGTGGGCCCGCAGCATCTCGGTCACGACAAGGACCAGGTCCGTGGCCGTGGAGCCGAGCGGCAGCTCGCCGTGGAGCCGGACCCCCACGACCCGGGGCATGGGCTGGTAGAGGGGCTGACCGAGGAGCACCGCCTCGGCCTCGATGCCACCCACGCCGTAGCCCAGGACGCCCAGGCCGTTGATCATCGTGGTATGGGAGTCGGTGCCGACGAGGGTGTCAGGGAAGGCCAGGACCGTGCCCGCCGGCCCGTCCGGGCGGCGCTGGACGACGCTGGCCAGGTACTCCAGGTTGACCTGGTGGACGATGCCCGTGTCGGGCGGCACGACCCGCAGGTCGCGGAAGGCCGTCTGAGCCCAGCGCAGGAGCTGATAGCGCTCGCCGTTGCGCTCGTACTCACGCTCGACGTTGATGGCGAAGGCCTGGGGGATGGCGAAGCGATCGACCTGCACGGAGTGGTCGATGACGAGGTCGGCCGGGACCAAGGGGTTGATACGCGAGGGGTCGCCGCCCAGCTCGGCCATGGCATCGCGGAGGGCGACGAGGTCGACCACGGCCGGCACGCCGGTGAAGTCCTGGAGGATGACCCGGGCTGGGAAGAAGGGCAGCTCGGCCTCGACCCCGCCGTCGGGCCGCCAGGCGGCCAGGGCCCGGGCCTCCTCCTCGGTGGCGATGCCGCGCCCCGCCTGGCGGGCCAGGTTCTCGAGCAGGATCTTGACCGTGACGGGCATGCGGCCCAGGTCGGCCGCGCCCAGCGCATCGAGGCTGACGTAGCCGACGGTCGAGCCGTCGCCGAGGGTCAGGGATCGGCGGGCGCCGAAGGGATCAGGGTCGATTCGCTGTTCCATCGTCGGGCCTCCATGGCGCGCTGCGCGGGCCTGGTCGGCGCCTGACGGGAGTGCCCGCCTCGGGTCGAAGAGTGGCTGGATCTACGAGGTCGAGTATACGCCCGGTCTGGCAGGATGGGCCGATGCAGGCGTCGATGCAGCCGCCCCAGCCACCGTCCCAGCCGCCCCGGCCGCACGTCCACCCCCACGCCCGAACCGACGACGATCCCGATGCCCCGCCCCGCCTGGGCATCGTCGGCGGAGGCTCCGTCGGCCGGACCCTGGCCCGGGCCTTCGCCGCCGCCGGCTGGCCGGTCGTGGCCGGCGCCAGCCGGAGCGAGTCCGGTCGGGCGGCCCTGGCTGCGGCCGTGCCCGGGATGCTGCTCTTCCCGGAGGCGGCGGCGGTCCTCGACGAGGTCGAGATCTGCATCCTGACCGTGCCCGACGATGCCATCGCTGCCGTGGCCGGCGGGCTGCGCCTGTATGGCGGCCAGGCCCTCGTCCACACCAGCGGGCTGCTCGAGTCGACGGTCCTCGAGCCGGCCATGGCGGCTGGGACCCTCAAGGGCAGCTTCCACCCCCTGGTCGCCTTCGCCCATCCGGATCGGGCCCTGGCCGCCCTGCCCGGGGCGACCATCGCCGTCGAGGGCGACGCGCCCCTGGTGCCGCTGCTCGGCCAACTGGCGGAGGCCATCGGCGGCCAGCCTGTCAGCCTGCCTCCGGGCGCCAAGCCGGCCTACCATGCCGCGGCCGTGCTGGCCGCCGGGGGCCTGATCGGCCTCTACGAGGCCATCGTCGCCCTGGGCCGGGGAGCGGGCCTCGACGAGGCGGCCGCCCTGGCCGTCTACGCCCCGCTCTCGCGCCAGGCCCTGGCCGATGCTCAGGCCCTGGGCGTCGCTGCGGCCCTCACCGGCCCCATCGTGCGCGGCGATGTGGGAACCCTGCGGGCCCACCTCGAGGCGCTGCGCAGCCGAGCCCCCGCGGCTCTCGACGTCTACCGTGCTGTGGCCGCCCAGGAGCTCGTCCTGGCCGTCCGCCGCGGGGCCCTCGATGACCGGCGCGCGGCGGCCCTGGCGACCCTGCTCGGCGGCCGCTTGCAGGGCGCCGGCGATTCGGTAGCATGGACGGATGCAGAGCAACCTCGTGGCCATCCGGGGGACGCGGCCGCGGACCTGCTTCCCCCGCCCGACGGCCCGTGATCGGGAACGCAGCCTGGGGCTGCGCCGCCCGACCATGACCCGCGCTCCGCGGACCGCGGTCGCGGCCGGCGACGGTGCGCCGCGGGCCCTCGCGGCGGCCCTCCGGCCGCGGCGGGCCACGATCGCCGCAGGGCCGCGGACGGGCTGGACGATCGCCCGCCGCGGGTCGCCCATGACCTGGTCCCGGGCCGCTGCACCGCGGGGGGTCCGCGGCCGCGCCGGCTCGCCGTGGCCCGCCTGAGACACGGTCTACCAGGCTCCTCGCGGCGCGGGCGGGCCACCTCCGCTGGCGGCATCGTGGTGCGGGTCATCGAAGGATCCCGGGAGATCACCCTGGGCCAGCGGCGGCGAGCCCGCGATGGCCTGACCTGGGTGCTACCCAAGGGCACCGTGGAGGCCGGCGAGACGTTCGAGGAAACCGCGGTCCGCGAAGTGGCCGAGGAGACGGGCCTCGAGGTCCGGGCCCTGGAGCCGCTGGGCTCCATCGGCTACACCTTCACGGCCGAGGGCCGGCGCATCGACAAGACGGTCCACTTCTACCTCATGGAGCCGCTGGGCGGCGACCTGTCGCAGCACGACCACGAGTTCGAGGCGGTGCGCTGGGTTCCGCTCCTCGACGCGCCGGGGATCATGAGCCACGAGACGGAACGGGCGGTGCTGGCCCGCGCCCTGCCGGCCATCGAGCGGCGCTGGCCGCTGCCCGCGCGGGCAGCCGACGAGCTGGCCTGAAGCTCGTGCCCGGGATGCAGCGGACCCCGCTCTACGACCGCCACGTGGCCGCCGGGGGACGGCTCATCGACTTCGCCGGCTGGGAGATGCCGGTCCAGTATGGCGGCATCTTCGAGGAGCATCGGGCGGTCCGGGAGCGGGCCGGCCTGTTCGACCTGTCCCACATGGGTGAGCTGTGGGTCGAGGGCCCGGGGGCGCTCGAGGGCCTGGCCCAGGCGCTCGTCAACGACCCTGCCGGGCTGGCCGTGGGCCGGGCCCAGTACAGCCTGATCTGCGTCGCCGACGGCGGCATCCTCGATGATCTCATCGTCTACCGCGTGGGGCCGGAGCGCTTCCTGACCGTGCCCAACGCCGCCAACAGGACGACCGTCGCGGACGCCCTCGCCGGGCGCCTGGCGGCCCATGCCGCGTCCTTCGACGACGCCTCGCTGCGGACCGCGCTGGTGGCCATCCAGGGCCCCCGGGCGGCGGCCATCCTGGCCCCCCTGACGGAGGTCGACCTGGGCGCCCTGCGGAACTACGCCATCGCCGCCGGCGAGGTGGCCGGCGTGGCGGCCCAGGTGGCCCGCACCGGCTATACCGGCGAGGACGGCTTCGAGCTGTTCGTCGACTGGTCGGCCGCCGGGCGGCTGTGGGACGCGCTCCTCGAGGCCGGGGCGGGGGAGGGCCTGCAGCCCTGTGGCCTGGGGGCCCGGGACACGCTTCGTCTCGAGGCGGGCATGCCCCTCTACGGCAACGAGCTGAGCCTCGACACGGACCCCTTCGAGGCCGGCCTGGGGCGCATCGTCAAGCTCGAGCGGCCGCGGCCCTTCGTCGGCCGGGCGGTCCTCGAGCAGCGGGCCGCCGAGGGTCCTCCGGCCCGCCGCTTGGTGGGGCTCGTCCTGCGCGGTCGAGGCGTGCCCCGTCACGGCTATCCCGTCTGGACGGCCGACGGCCGGGAGGGGGTCGTGACCTCGGGCACGGTCTCGCCGACCCTCGGCCAGGCCATCGCCATGGCCTACGTGCCATCGGACCAGGCCGCGCCGGGTACCATGCTGGAGGTCGGCATCCGGGAGGCACGCGTGCCGGCCGAGGTCGCCGACCTGCCGTTCTACCGCCGGCCCAAGTGAGCGAAGGAGCACCCGTGGACGTCCCCGACGGACTGCGCTACACCGACGACCATGAGTGGCTTCGCCTCGAGGGTGAGGAGGGCACCATCGGCATCACGGCCTACGCCGCTGACCAGCTGGGCGACGTCGTCTTCGTCGAGCTGCCGGCCGTCGGGACGCAGCTGGAGGCGGGCAAGACGTTGGGCGTGGTCGAATCGGTCAAGGCCGTCAGTGACCTCTACGCGCCCCTGGCCGGCGAGGTGGTGGCCGTCAACGAGGCCCTGGCCGATCATCCCGAGCTGGTGAACAGCGCCCCCTACGGCGAGGGCTGGATGCTCCGCCTGCGCCTGGCCGAGGCGGTCGCGGCGGACGGCCTGAAGGACGCCGCCGCCTACCGTGAGCTGATCGCCGCCGCCTGAGCCAGGGACCTGAGGGAGCGCCGCGAACGATGGGCTACGGGCCCCACACCCCCCAGGACCGGGCGCACATGCTGCGTGTCCTGGGTCTCGACTCCGTGGAGGCGCTGTTCGCCGACATCCCCGAGGCCGTGCGGGCTCGGGGGCTGGACCTCCCGGCGCCCGAATCGGAGCTCGAGACGGCGGACCGGCTGCGGGCCCTGGCGGGGCGCAACCGGGTCGACCTGGCCAGCTTCCTGGGGGCCGGGGTGTACCGCCACCATATCCCGCCGGTCGTCGACCAGATCGTGAGCCGGGGCGAGTTCGCCACGGCCTACACGCCCTATCAGCCCGAGATCAGCCAGGGCACCCTGCAGACGATCTACGAGTTCCAGTCCCTGATCGCCCAGCTCACGGGGCTCGACGTCGTGAGCGCCTCGCATTACGACGGGGCCACGGCGACGGCCGAAGGCGCGCTGATGGCCGTGCGGGCCACGCGGCGGGGCCGGGTCTTGGCCAGCCGGGCCATCCCGCCGCCCTATCTGGCCACCTGCCGGACCTACTTCGAGCCGGCCGGCCTGGCCCTCGAGCTGCTGCCCAGCGCAGCGGACGGGACGACCGACCTGGAGGCCCTTGGGCGGGCCCTGGCCACGGGCGACCCGGTGGCCGCCGTCCTCCTCGGTCAGCCCAACGCCTTCGGCCTGCTGGAGCCGATGGCCGAGGCCGCGGCGCTGGCCCATGGCGCTGGGGCCCTCTTCGTGGCCGTCGTCGAGCCGGTCTCGCTGGCCGTCCTGGCCCCGCCAGGGGCCTACGGCGCCGACATCTGCGCGGGGGAAGGGCAGCCCCTGGGCATCGCGCCCCAGTACGGCGGCCCCTCGCTGGGCCTGCTGGCCTGCACCACGGCCCTCACCCGCCAGATCCCCGGCCGGCTCGTGGGCCGGACGACCGACACCGAGGGCCGGCGGGCCTTCGTCATGACCCTCCGAGCCCGCGAGCAGGACATCCGACGCGAGCGCGCGGCCAGCAACATCTGCACCAATCAGGCCCTCTGCGCTCTGACCGCCACGGTCTATCTGGCGGCCCTTGGGCCGCACGGCCTGCGGGACGTGGCGGCCCTCGGCGCGGCCCGGGCCCGGGAGCTGGAGCAAGCCCTCGCCGCGGTCGGGGCGCCCCGCCTCCATCGCGGGCCCTACCTCGCCGAGTTCGCCGTCCGGGTGCCCCGGGCCACGGCCGTCCATGCGGCCCTCCTCGAGCGCGGCGTCCTGGCCGGGCTGCCGCTGGCCCGCTGGTATCCCGACGATCCGGACCTCGCCGAGGCGCTCCTCGTGTGCGCCACGGAGCTGACGAGCGGACAGGAGATCCGGCGCTTCGCCGACGGCCTCGCGGCAGTCCTGGCAACGGACGCCGAGCGGCCGAGCGCCGCGGACGCGGCTGTGCCGACGGCTGCCGGAGCGGCCCGGTGAGCGTCCTCGGCCCGACCCTCCAGCCCACCCTCGATGAGCTCTCGCGGCCCGGCCGCGGCGGGACGCGCGTGCCCCACCCCCCGGCCGACGCTCTGGAGGGCATCCCGGCCGCCGCGCACAGGGTCGAGCCCCTGGCCTTGCCGGAACTCGACGAGCCGTCGGTGGTCCGTCACTTCACCAACCTCTCCAAGCTCAACTACTCGGTCGACACCGGCTGCTACCCGCTGGGCTCGTGCACCATGAAATACAACCCCAAGCTCGACGAATGGGGCGCTCGCCTGCCCGGCTTCGCGGAGCTCCACCCCCTCGCCCCGGACGCCCTGGCCCAGGGCACCCTGGAGCTGCTGTGGGAGCTGGAGGGGCTCCTGGCCGAGATCGGGGGCATGGCCGCCGTCTCCCTCCAGCCGGCGGCGGGGGCCCAGGGCGAGCTGACCGGCATCCTCATGATCCGGGCCTACCACCTGGCCCGCGGCGACCACGGGCGGAGCGAGGTCATCGTGCCCGACTCGGCCCACGGTACGAATCCGGCCACGGCCAGCATGGCCGGCTTCCGTACCGTGACCGTGCCCTCGGCCCCGGATGGCGGAGTGGACCTCGAGGCCCTGCGGGCCGCGCTGGGACCGCAGACGGCAGCGGTGATGATCACCAACCCCTCGACCCTGGGACTCTTCGAGGCCCGCATCGTGGAGCTCCTCGAGGCGGTCCATGCCGTCGGCGCCCTGGCCTACATGGACGGGGCCAACCTCAACGCCATCATGGGCCGCTTCCGGCCCGGCCAGGCCGGCTTCGACGTCATGCACTTCAACACTCACAAGACGTTCTCCACGCCCCACGGTGGCGGCGGTCCGGGGGCCGGTCCGGTGGGCGTCGCAGCACCGCTCGTGCCCTTCCTGCCCGAGCCGCGGGTGATGCGCGAGGCGGACGGGAGCTTCCGCTTGGAGCGGCCCGGTGAGCGGCCCTCGTCGATCGGGCGCCTGCGGGCCGGGGTCGGCTCGACCGGCGTCCTGGTCCGGGCCTACGCCTACATCCGGGCCCATGGCGGGACCGGCCTGCGCCAGGTCAGCGACGATGCGGTGCTGGCCGCCAACTACCTTCGGGCCCGCCTCGGGGAGGCCTACGAGATCCCCTACCAGCGGCCCTGCATGCACGAGTTCGTGGCCACCTCCCGGCCGCTCAAGGCGGCCACCGGGGTGCGGACCCTCGACGTCGCCAAGCGGCTCATCGACAAGGGCTTCCACCCGCCCACGATCTACTTCCCCCTCATCGTCGAGGAGGCCATGCTCGTCGAGCCCACCGAGACCGAGGACTTGGCCACACTCGACGCCCTGGCCGCCGCCTTCGTCGAGATCGCCGGGGAGGCCCGGACCGACCCCGAGCTGGTGAAGAGCGCGCCGCACGAGGCGCCGCTCCGCCGCCTCGACGAGGCCGCCGCGGCCCGCCAGCCGGACCTCCGCTGGCGGCCCATGACAGGGGCCCAGACGCCATGCCCGGATTGAGGCCTGGAGCGGGCCGTGATTCGACATCGCCGCGCCGGGTGTGGTATATCGGCCCCGCCACAGCGGGTACCATCGTATGGGCTCGCTGACGGGCGGCATGGAGTGCCGGTCCGCCGCCGGTAGCGGCCGACCGTGACAGGACGATCGCTTAGAGGAGGAGACCGACAGGCGATTCCAGGACGTCCAGGCACGCCTGCGGCCGTGACCGCAGCGTCGCACGATCACATAGGAGGAGTCACCGAGTGATCAGCAAACGGTTCTTGACGAGCGTCGCCGCGGCGGCCATCGTCTTCGGGGCCTGCGGCAGTACGGGCAGCCCGTCGCCGTCGGCCACGGAGTCGGCCGCAGCCAGCACGCCGGCCAGCTCGCCCAGCGAGTCGGCAGGCACCTCGGCCTCGCCGACGGCCTCGCAGAGCGCCGTCGACCAGGCGCTCTTCGGCTCGACCTACAAGCCCGAGACGGGCACCCCCGGCAATACCATCGTCGTCGGCGAGTGGGAAGCCCCGGACACCCTCAACCCGTTCACCACGACAGCATTCGCCACGTTCGAGGCCATCAGCCCCATCATGCGTGGCTTCCTGACCATCGACTCCGATGGCAAGTACATCCCCGACCTGGCGGCCTCGATCCCGACCCAGGAGAACGGTGGTGTGGTGGCCAACCCGGATGGCAAGACGTTCGACGTCAAAGTCACCCTCAAGCCGAACCTGAAGTGGTCCGACGGCCAGCCTCTGACGATGAACGACTTCAAGTTCACCGTGACGTACGCCCAGCAGAAGATCGAGGGCTGCTCGAGCTGCGCCATCGGCTTTCCCGACATCAGCAGCGTCGACGTTTCCTCCGACGGCCTGACCGGGACGATCCACTTCAAGGATCTGTACGCCGGCTGGCTGGCCTTCCTGACGACGTCGATCCTGCCGCAGCACTACTTCCAGAACGTCGCCGCGGCCGACTTCCCCAAGAGCATGCCGGTCGACAGCACGGCCACCAAGATCCCGTGGAGCGGCCCGTTCATGGTCTCCGCGGCGTCCAAGAGCGAGATCGACTACGTGCCCAACCCGAACTGGGCGGGCGGCGTGGGCGGCCCGCACGCGCCGTACCTGGCCGGCCTGAAGTTCAAGTTCTACGGCACGAAGGACGGCATGATCGCCGACTTCCTGTCGGGCAACCTGGACCTCGCCCTCGACATGACCCAGGCTGACTATCCGGCCATCCAGAAGGTCGCGCCGACCGTCGGCACGGCTGAGCTGACGCCGGCCTGGCAGTACGAGCACGTCGACCTCAACAACGACCCCGATCACAAGCGGGGCAACGGCCTGTGGGATCCCAACGTCCGCAAGGCCATCGCCATGGCCATCAACAAGGACGACCTCACGGCCAAGGTCTTCCCCGGCCAGACCATCTCCCCCCAGGCTTGCTCGCCGGTCCCGCCGGGCCTCTGGTTCCGTGACGAGACCGTGCAGTGCCCGGCCTACGATCCGGCCGGCGCGATGCAGCTCATCCAGGCCTTCGGCATGACCGGCGGCACCGCCGCCTGCGATACGAAGACCGGCACGAACTGCTGGCAGTACAACGGCAAGCCCGTCAACCTCGAGTTGGCCACGACGTCGGGCAACCCGACCCGTCTGACCGAGCTCCAGCTGATCCAGGGCTACCTGGCCAAGGTCGGCTTCCAGAGCTACATCAAGACCGGCGACGCGGGCTCGGTGTTCTTCGCCGGCTGGGCTGACACCAAGCCGGATACCGATCCCAGCCTCTATCGCGGCAACTACGACATCGGCGACTTCGCCTACATCGAGGGTGCCGACCTCTACAGCAACTTCTACTACACCTACAACTCGGCCCAGTGGCCTGAGAATGGCGACCATCAGGGTGCCAACGACACCCGGTTCAAGAGCCAGGCCCTGGACGATGCGACCAACCAGCTGAAGAGCGAGATCGACCTCTCGAAGCAGCTCGACGCAGCCAAGACCATCCAGCAGGCCTGGGTGGAGGGGACCCCGGAAGTCGCGCTCTACTACCGGAACGAGGCGACCGGCGTCGGCGTCCACCTCGGCAACTGGCCGAAGTACGCACCCAGCAGCGTCGGCCCCCTGTGGGACGTCGAGGACTGGTACTTCAAGCCGTAGACAGACACTCGTAGCCGTCGAGTCCGGGCCCGATCCGTCGGGCCCGGACTCGACCTATCACACCTGCCGTCGGGCGCCAGCCGTCCGCCGGCAACCCCCTATCCAGGGACCGGGGCGCATGGGACAATGAGGCACCGATGCTGACCTACGTCGCACGCCGGATCATCCAGGCCATCCCGGTGGTCTTCCTCATCGCGGTCGTCAGCTTCTTCCTGATGCAGCAGGCGCCCGGCGGGCCCCAGTTGGCCTTCAACCAGAATCACCACATCACCACGGCGCAGATCGACTCCTGGCTCAAGAGTTGGTGCCTGGAGCGCGATCCCGGCGTCGTGGGCACGATCCGCGAGTTCGCCGGCTGGCTCGGCGTCTGGAACTGCACCGGCGGCGGCCTGCTCTCCGCGCACGGTCTGCCCAACTTCCTCCCGGCGGCCCTCGGCGGCGGGACCAATGGCCTGCTTCACGGTGACTTCGGATTCTCGATCGCCAGTGGTCAGCCGGTCCTCTCTGAGATCCTCAACCGGGTGCCGGCGACCCTGATCCTGATGGGCGTCTCGTGGGTCATCTGGGTCACCATGGCCATCCTCATCGGCGTCCTGGCCGCGGTCAAGCGCTATAGCGTCTGGGACCAGGCGACGACGTTCTTCAGCTACATCTTCTATTCGCTGCCCACCTTCTGGCTCGGCCTCATCCTCATCTTCATCTTCGGGGTGGCCCTCCGCTGGTTCCCGGTCCAGGGTATCGTCGATACCCGCGCCGCACCCGCACCCTTCGCTACCGACGCTTACTGGGCCGCCCTGGCCAAGGACCCCATCCCCAACCTCTTCGATATCGGCCGGCATCTCGTGCTGCCCGTCATCACCCTCGTGGCCGTGAGCATCGCCGCCGACAGCCGCTTCGTGCGCTCGGCCATGCTCGACTCGCTGAGCCAGGACTACGTCCGCACGGCCAGGGCCAAGGGCGCCGTCGAGCGCTCGGTGATCTTCCGCCACGCCTTCCGCAACGCCCTCCTGCCGATCCTCACCAACGTGGCCCTCGAGTTGGCCTTCCTGTTCAGTGGCGCCATCGTGACCGAGACGGTCTTCACCTGGCCGGGCATGGGGCGGCTCTACTTCGACGCCGTGAACGCCCGCGACTACTTCCTGGTCATGGGCATCCTGTTCATCGGATCGATCCTAGTGGTGATCATGAACCTCGTCGCTGACGTGCTGTACGCGTGGGCCGACCCACGCATCCGTTACTAGGGGAGACGGCGATGACCAGCCGCGACGATCCGGCCCCGCCCGGCAGCA
Source organism: Candidatus Limnocylindrales bacterium (assembly GCA_036278755.1). Classification (GTDB taxonomy): domain Bacteria; phylum Chloroflexota; class Limnocylindria; order Limnocylindrales; family CSP1-4; genus DASUKL01. The sequence continues at coordinate 16,606 of DASUKL010000086.1, forward strand.
CGGTCTTCGTCACCGGTCAGGGGACGATGCCCGTCGACATCGCCGCCCCGGCCGACGTCGCCGCCGCCGACGTCGAGGTCGCCCTCGAGTCCCTCGGGCAGTGGCAGCTGGCCTGGCGGCGCTTCAAGCGCCACCGGATGGCCCTCTTCGGCCTGGCCTTCCTGGCCTTCGCCGTCCTGGTGGCCATCATCGGGCCCATCGTCTGGCCCTACGACCCGCTGATCATCCCCGGCGTCTCGGGCACCAACCCGGGTGGCGACTCGCCCTCCCTGGCCCACCTCATGGGCACCGACAACAACGGCCGCGACGTCCTGCAGATGGTCGTCAACGGGGCCCGCATCTCGATGACCATCGGCATCACCTCGATGCTCATCGCCGGCTTCGTGGGCATCACGGTGGGCACCCTGGCCGGCTACTTCGGGGGCTGGGTGGACAACGTCCTGATGCGCGTGGTGGACACGTTCTTCGCCATCCCCCTGCTCTTCGTCATCCTCGTCGCGGCGGCCTTCTTCGGCGAGGGCAAGGTCATCTCCCTGGTCCTCATCTTCGGCCTCCTCTCCTGGCCCCTCATCGCCCGACTCATCCGGGCCCAGTTCCTGAGCCTGCGGGAGGTGGACTTCGTGGAGGCCGCCCGGGCCGTAGGCGTGTCCGACCTGCGCATCGCCTTCCGCGACATCCTGCCCAACGCCATCGGCCCCATCATCGTGGCCATGACCCTGATCATGGCCAACAACATCATCCTCGAGGCCTTCGTCAGCTACCTCAACTTCGGCATCAGCGCCGACCAGATCAGCTGGGGCAACGCCCTGGCCCAGTCCCAGAACTACCTCGTCTTCGGCAACTGGTGGTGGGCCTTCTTCCCGGGCATCGCCATCGCCCTGACCGTGATCGCCATCAACTTCATCGGCGACGGCCTGCGCGACGCGCTCGACCCCAGGACCCGGCTGTGACGGTCCAGGAGGCGACCGTCCCCGAGGGGCAGTTCGAAGAGGTCCACTCGCCGGGGGTGCCGCCTCCGCCTGACGTACTCCTCGAGGTCCGCAACCTGCGGACCCACTTCCACGTCATGGACGGCACCGTGCCGGCCGTCGACGGGGTCAGCTTCAGCGTCCGCCGCGGTGAGACCTTGGGCGTGGTCGGCGAGTCCGGCTGCGGCAAGAGCGTCACCGCCCTGACCATCATGCGGCTCCTCGAGATCCCCCCGGCCGAGATCGTGGCCGGCGAGATCTGGTTCGACGGCCGGGAGATCCTGTCGCTGCCCGAGGACCAGATGCGCCGCCTGCGGGGCAGCGCGATGTCGATGATCTTCCAGGAGCCGATGACCAGTCTCAACCCGGTCCTGACCGTGGGCGAGCAGATCGCCGAGGCCGTCATCATCCATCGGAAGGCCAGCCACAAGGAGGCTGAGGCGCGGGCCTTGGAGATGCTCAAGGCGGTCGGCATCCCGGCCCCCGAACGCCGCCTCCGGCAGTACCCCCACGAGCTCTCCGGTGGCATGCGCCAGCGGGTCATGATCGCCCTGGCCCTCAGCTGCGACCCCAAGCTCCTCGTGGCCGACGAGCCCACGACCGCCCTGGACGTGACCATCCAGGCCCAGATCCTGGACCTCATCGCCCGCCTCCAACGCGACACCGGCGCGTCGCTGCTGCTCATCACCCACGACCTGGGCGTGGTGGCCGAGGTCGTCCAGCGCGTCGTCGTCATGTACGCCGGCAAGGTCGTGGAGCAGGGCTCGGTCAAGGAGATCCTGGAGTCGCCCAAGCACCCCTACACCAAGGGCCTCCTGGCCTCGATCCCCTCGCGAGGCAAGCGGGGCGACCGCCTCAACGTCATCAAGGGCACCGTGCCCAACCCCTTCCGCATGCCGGTCGGCTGCCGCTTCAACCCGCGCTGCCCGTACGCCTTCGAGCCCTGCGCCGGCCACGAGCCGCCGCTCGACCAGACGGGCCCCGACCGGGCCGTCGCCTGCTGGCTCTACACCAAGCCACCGGTGGGGGCGGAGCACCAGGCCTCCCAGCGGGCCAAGGCCGACGCTGACGGGAGCGCCGCGTGACCGCCATGCCGGACCAGCCGGCCACCCCGCCCGTGCCTCCGCCCGGCTCTACGGCCCCCGGGACGGCGCCCGCGGCGGACGCTCCGACCGCGACGGCCGCTGCTGCGGCCCAGCCCCTGGTCAAGGTAGAAGGCCTGGTCAAGTACTTCCCCGTCCTGGGCGGCGTCCTGCGCCGCAAGGTCGGCGACGTCAAGGCCCTCGATGGCGTGACCTTCGACATCCAGCGGGGCGAGATCCTGGGCGTGGTGGGCGAGTCCGGCTGCGGCAAGACCACGCTGGGCCGGACGATGCTCTATCTCCAGCAGCCGACCGCCGGCCGGGTCGTCCTCGAGGGCGAGGACCTCAGCAAGATCAGCAGCGGGGCGCTCCGCCGCCGGCGCAGCAAGATGCAGATCATCTTCCAGGACCCCTACAGCTCGCTGAACCCCCGCATGCCGGTCTACGACATCATCGGCGAGGGGCTCCAGGCCCAGGGGGTCAAGGATCACGCCACGCGTACCAAGCAGATCGAGGATTCGCTCGAGGCGGTGGGCCTCCGCCGCGACTACACCCGCCGCTATCCCCACGAATTCAGCGGTGGCCAGCGCCAGCGCATCGGCATCGCCCGGGCCCTGGCCCTCAACCCGGCCTTCATCGTCTGCGACGAGGCCGTGTCGGCCCTCGACGTGTCGATCCAGTCGCAGATCCTGAACCTCCTCTCCGACCTCCGTCAGGAGCACGGCTTCACCTACCTCTTCATCGCCCACAACCTCTCGGTCATCCACTACATCAGCGACCGGGTGGCGGTGATGTACCTGGGCCGGGTGGTGGAGCTGGCCGGCGTCGACGACCTCTACGAACGACCGCGCCACCCCTACACGGTGGCCCTCATGTCGGCTGTGCCGGAGGTGGACGCGCGCCTGAGGCGCAAGCGGATCATCCTCAAGGGCGACGTGCCCAGCCCGGTCAACCCGCCCTCGGGCTGCCACTTCCATCCCCGCTGCTGGCTCTGGGAGCGGCTGGGCAAGCCCGAGATCTGCACCACCGCCGACCCGACCCTGACGAGCACCGGCCCGGCCCATCTGGCGGCCTGCCACTTCGCCGACCGGATGGCCGAGCAGCCGGAGGTGATGCTCCGCGACACGGCCGCGGCGGCCGGTGGCGGGAACGGCGCCTCCGTGGCCGCGGCGGTGTCCTCCACGGCGTCCGGGGGCGCCGCGCCCGAGCCCACCCCGTCCGCGGCTCCCGCCTCCACCCCGTCCGCGGCTCCCGCCTCCACCACGACCGAGGCTCCGTCAGCGGACGGCACAGGGACGGGTTCGCCCGCGGCCTGATCCTGGCCTTCGGGACCGTCAGGGCGCCACATCATGGCCGTGCGCTCGCCGAGGTAGCGTACGGTCGCGAAAGGGGCGATCCTGTCCGGCCGAGCCGCGCGCGATGCCGGGATCCCGTGCAGGAGCCAGGAGCGCCCGCCCGCTGGCGACCGCCGCGAAGACCGTTCCGGTGCCCGGGAGACCGCCCAGTGCTATCCCCACGAGCATCTGACCCTGATGGTCGGGCGCACCGGCCGTGCCCGGGAGACCGTCCAGTGCCACGTCCGCGCGCATCTGACCCGGATCGTCGGGCGCGTCAGCCCGCCCGGAGGGTCCTGCTGGCCCTGGCGGCCGGCGCTAGACTCGGGCTTCCGTGCGCAGATCCCTCCGTCTCGGCAGGCTCGGCCGCTCGCTGAGGCGCGAGCACACGTGCCCTTCGCCGGGGCGCGCGACCCCGTGTCCCTCGCCGGGCCCGAACGGCGCTTGGCATCCGTTCCGACGCCGGTTCGAGCGGATCGCCAACCTGGCCCTGGCTGCGCTCGTCGCGGGCTGCCTGGGCGGGACCCCCTCGCCGAGCGTGCCCATCCCCACCTCGACGCTCCCCCCGCTGACGGCCACACCGGCCGCGGCCGACCTCCTGCGCCTGGCCCTGCCGGCCGACCCGGGCGGCTTCACGCCGGCCCCCGTCGACGACGGAGCGGCGATCGTGGACGGCTTCGTCTATGCCCCCCTCTACCGGCTCGATGCCCGGCTCGTGCCCCAGCCGGCCCTGGCCGCCGCGGCGGCCAACGTCTCGGCTGATGGCCGGATCTGGAACGTGCCCCTGAAGGCCGGCCTGCGCTTCAGCGATGGATCGACCCTCACCTCGGCCGATGTCGTACGGACCTACCAGCTGGCGCTCTCGCCGGACTGCCCCTTCGCCGACCTGTGCAAGGCTGTCCAGGCCGCCGTCACCTCCGTCGCCACCGGCGGCAGCCAGCGGGCGGTCTTCCATCTGGCCCGCCCTGACGCGGCCCTGGGGGCGGAGGTCCTGGCCCAGCTCGGGATCGTCTCGGGCGCGGCCCTCGACGCCAGTCTCGGCCGGCTGCTGACCCACCTCGGGAGCGTCGATGCTGGCAGCCTCACGACCCTGACCGACGGGATCGCGACCGCCACCAACGCCGACGCCTGCCTCGATGCGACCCCGCCCTCATCGTGTGACCTGGCCACGTACAGCGCACAGCTCGAGGCCATCCTGCGCCCGACCGGGATCGCCCTGCCCGAGCGGGCCCTTCTCCTGGGCCCGGACGGGAAGCCGGATGCCTCGGCCTACGGGGCCGCCCTCTACGCTCAGGCCCAGGCCCTGGCCACGGCCCTGGGCGCGACCGGCACCGATCGCCTGGCCGCGGCCTTCCCGCTCCTCGACCTGCGCCGGGCCCCCGTGGCCAGCGGGCCCTTCCGGGTGGCGGCCTACGAGCCGGGCACCTCGCTCGACCTGGTGCGCTGGCAGGCGGCGCCGGGCCAGGGCGCCCCGGCCCGCATCCACATCGTCGTGCTGGCCGACCCGGCGATCGCCGCCACGGCCCTCGAGACCGGCGACCTCGACTGGCTCCCCGAGCTGGGCCCCGACCAGGTCGCGGCCGTGGCCGCCCAGGCCGGACTGCACGCGGCCCTCCGCCCCTCGTCGACCTACCGGGCCATCGTCTTCAACGTCCGGGCCGGCCATCCGTACGCCGACCCCACGGCGCGCCTGGCCTTCGCCACATGCATCGACCGGCCTGGGGACCTCGACACGGCCACGGGCGGGCAGGGCATCCTGGCCCAGGGGCCCGTCCAGGTGGGGTCCTGGGCCGCCGCCAGCGATCCCGGCTGGCCGGCCTACGATCCGGCCCGGGCCCGAGGCCTGCTGAGCAAGGCCGGTTGGCAGCCCGGCCCGGACGGCATCATGACCCGGGGCGGGCTGCGTCTCAGCAGCCAGCTCATCGTGCGTACCGGGCGGCCCGACCTGCTGGCCTTCGCCACCGCCGCGGCGGAGCAGCTGAGGACCTGCGGGATCGACCTCCAGGTCCTCTCCCAGGACCCCAGCGGGCAGCTCCTGCTGGCCCAGCTGGAGTACCCCAACACCTTCGACACGGTCCTCGTGGCGAACGCTGCCGGCCCCGATCCGGACGCCGGCCTGGGCCTCTTCCACAGTCGCCACATCACGACGGCCGAGAACCCGGCCGACGGCAACATCGGCGGCTGGTCCGATCCGGCCGCCGACACGCTCATCGATGCGGCCGTGGCCAGCGCCGACACGACGGCCCGGGCCCATGACTACGGGCAGCTGCAGCGCCTGCTGGCCCAGCAGGTCCCCATCCTGCCTATCAGCTGGGACAGCCAGGCCGCGGCCGTCTCCCAGCGGCTTCACCTGGGGGACGACCCCGTCGACCCGTCCCGGGCCGGCTACGACGCGACCCGCCTGGAGTGGACCCTGGCGCCTTGAAATCGGCTGGCGGCAGGTCCCGACGCATGGCATGATGGGGGACTCGCAAGCCGTCGCCGTGCCTGCAGACCGAGCCCGGAGGGGCGCGAAACCCCGCGGAGCCGGACGGTGCGACGATCAGAGGAGGAGATCGCATGGGTAGGAAACGACTCGGGGCGCTGCTCGCCCTGGCGGGGCTGGTGTTTTCCGCCTGCGGGGCGGGCACCTCGCCGTCGCCGTCGGCATCGGCGTCGTCGAGCGCGAGCGCTTCGACGCCCGCCTCGTCGAGCGCCAGCGCCACTGCCAGTGCCGCGGTCAAGGAGGGTGGGATCCTCGTCGTCGGCCTCGACGGCGACATGGTCTTCGCCGACCCGGCCCTCATCAGCGACAGCAACTCGTCGTACGTCGACAACCAGGTCGTCCAGGGCCTGGTGGGCCTGAAGCCGGGCACCGTCAGCGACGTCATCCCGGTCCTGGCCGCCTCGCTGCCCCAGGTCAGCGCCGACGGCAAGACGTACACCTTCACCCTGCGCACCGGGGTCAAGTTCCACGACGGGACCGACTTCGACGCCCAGTCCGTGAAGTACAACTACGACCGCTGGAAGAACTTCCCCAAGGGTGAACTCCAGGACAACGACTACTACTACGCGGCCGTCTTCGGCGGCTTCGGCGCTGACTCGAACATCATCTCGGTCGATGCCCCCGACGCGACCACCGTGGTCTTCACCCTCAAGCAGCCCCAGTCGAACTTCACCTTGAGCCAGACCCTCAGCGTGTTCGGCATCCAGAGTCCCACGGCCCTCAAGAACGGCAACGCCGACTCGACGCCTCTGGCCAACAACAAGTACGCCCAGGGCCAGCTGCCGCAGGGCCAGGACATGGTCGGCACGGGCCCCTTCATCTACAAGGAGTGGGTGCCCAACGACCACGTGACCATCGTCAAGAACCCCGACTACTGGGACAAGGACGGCGCTGCCCACGTGGATCAGGTCGTCTTCAAGCCCTTCAGCGATCAGACGGCCAAGCTGCAGGCCCTCCAGTCGGGCGGCATCGACCTGGCCCAGACGGTCTCGCCGGCTGACCTGGCGACGCTCAAGAGCGATCCGAAGCTGGCCGTCATCGACCGCGGCGAGTCGTGCAACGCGGCCCAGATCTCGATGAACCAGGACCCCGACACGAAGGACGCGGTGTCCCCCGAGCAGCACAAGCTGCTGGCCAACAAGGACATCCGGATGGCCATCGCCTACGCCGTCAACAAGCAGGGCTACATCGATGCCTTCTACGGCGGCCTGGCCAAGCCGGCCGACAACTGGATGCCTCCGGCCACCGAGAACTACAAGCCGGAGAACCTGCCGACCTACGATCCGGACAAGGCCAAGCAGCTCATCCAGCAGTCGGGTGAAACGAATCTCACCATCGACCTCTTCTACCCATCAGACGTCGTCCGGCCTTACATGCCCGATCCGAAGGGCCTGGCCCAGGCCATCGCCCAGGACCTGGAGGCCGTCGGCTTCACCATCAACCTGAAGTCCGAGGGTTGGCGGACCGGCTATCTGGCCGACGAGGAAGTCGGCAAGTTCCCGATGTGGATCCTCGGCTGGACCTGTGACTGGGCGGGGGCCGACAACTTCCTGTACACGGCCTTCTTCCACCTCACCGGCAACACCCAGCCCGAGTTCGGCTACGTCAACCAGGACCTGAACAACGAGATGCTGGCCGCCCTGGCCGCCACGACCGATGCCGATGCCCAGACCCACTGGCAGAAGGCCCAGGACATCCTGGCTCAGGACATGCCCACCGTCCCGCTGGTCAACTCGACCCCGCCCGGCGCCATGCAGGCCTACGTCAAGGGCTTCCAGGGAGCTGGCAACCTGACCGAGTTGTTCAACACCGTCTGGCTCGACAAGTAGCCTGACGGCGCGCCGGGCGCGACAGCGCCCGGCGCGGATCTCCAGAGCATGACCCGTCCCCCGGATCCGCCCGTCGGCTCCGGGGGACGGTCGTAGAGGGGCCCGCCAGGCACGGATGCTGAAGTACATCGTCCGCCGGCTCATCGGGGCCATCCCGGTCCTCTTCGGGCTGTCGATCGTGCTCTTCGCCTTCGTGCGCCTGCTGCCCGGCGACCCCGCTATCGCCATCCTGGGCCAGCACGCCACCCCCGAGCTCATCAAGCAGGTCAATGAGACCCTGGGCTTCGACCGGCCCATCTACGTCCAGTACGTCGACTACCTGTGGAAGCTCTTCCATGGCGACTTCGGGGCCAGCATCATCAACGGCCGGCCGGTCCTCTCCGAGTTCGCCGTCCGCTTCCCCGGCACGGTCGAGCTGACCGTCGCGGCGCTGATCTTCGCCGTGGGCATCGGCATCCCTCTGGGCCGCCTGGCGGCCCGTCATCCCAACGGCTGGATCGACGGCATCGTCACCGTCATCTCCCTGGTGGGCATCTCGATCCCCATCTTCGTCCTCGGTTACACGCTGGTCTTCTTCTTCGGCGTGCAGCTCCAGTGGCTGCCGGCCTTCGGCCAGATCGATCCCCGCCTGGACGTGCCGACGGTCACGAACTTCGTGCTCATCGACGCCATCATCTCGGGCAACCCCGACGCGGTCCTCGACGCTCTGGCCCACCTCGTCCTGCCGGCCATCGCCCTGGGCTCGATCCCCCTGGCCATCATCACCCGCATCACTCGGGCCTCGGTGCTCGACGTGGCCAACGAGGACTACGTCCGCACGGCCCGGGCCAAGGGCCTCACCGAGCGCCGCGTCGACGGCCGCCACATCATGCGCAACGCCTGGCTCCCGGTGACCACGATCATCGGCCTCCAGGTCGGCGGCCTGCTGGCCGGCGCGGTCATCACCGAGACCGTCTTCACCTGGAACGGCGTCGGCTCCTGGGTGGTCAACGCCATCCAGGACCACGACTACTTCGTGGTCCAGTCCACGGTCCTCATCTTCGCCCTCATCTTCCTCGTGGTGAACCTCATCGTGGACATCGGTTACGCCTTCCTCAACCCACGCATCAGGTACGGCTGACGTGAGCGCCGGAGCCGTGGCCGCCAGCCGCCCCGTGGCCGCCCGGGCCAGCCGCGGCCTGTGGAGCGATGCGTTCCACCGCCTGTTGCGCAACGGTCCGGCCCTCATCGGCCTCTTCTGCATCGCGGTCTTCATCCTGGGCGCCATCCTGGCCCCCGTCATCGCGCCCTACGACCCCACCGTGGGCAAGATCGTCGAGCGCATGCAGCCGCCCAGCGCGACCCACCTCATGGGCACCGACCTGCTGGGCCGGGACGAGTTCAGCCGGGTCCTCTTCGGCGCCCGAGTGAGCCTCCAGGTGGGCATCATCGCCGTCATCTTCGGCCTCATCCTGGGCATCACCGTGGGCGCCCTGGCCGGCGGGGCCGGCGGTCGCGTCGACGCCGTGCTCATGCGCGTCGTGGACGTCTTCCTGGCCATCCCCGGCATCCTCCTGGCCATCGGCATCGTCGCCTGGCTGGGCCGCGGCCAGCTCCAGATCATGCTCGCCGTGGGCATCAGCTACGCGCCGATCTTCGCCCGCCTCCTGCGGGGCAGCCTGCTCTCCCTGCGCGAGGCCGACTTCGTCACCGCGGCCCGCTCCATCGGCGCCTCCGGACCCCGCCTGCTGCTGCGCCACATGCTGCCCAACGCCCTCACCCCCCTCATCGTCCAGGCCACCCTGGCCCTGGCCACGGCCATCATCGACGTGGCCGGCCTGGGCTTCCTGGGCCTGGGCCCCGGCGACCCGCGCATCGCCGAGTGGGGCGAGATGCTGACCGACTCGGCCCGCTTCCTCCAGTCGGCGCCCTACCTCATCTTCTTCCCCGGGGCGGCCATCGTGATCAGCGCCATCGGCTTCAACCTCCTGGGCGACGGGCTCCGCGAAGCCCTCGACCCGCGGCTGCGGCGGTAGGCCGATGGCCCTTCTCGAGGTCGAGGACCTCGTCGTCCGCTTCCGGACCCACGACGGGACGGTGTACGCCGTCAATGGGGTCAGCTTCGCCCTCGACGAGGGCGAGACGCTGGGCCTCGTCGGTGAGTCCGGCTGCGGCAAGAGCGTGACCAGCCTGGCCATCATGCGCCTCCTGCCCAAGCCGGCCGGGCGGATCGAGGGCGGCCATGTGACCTTCGACGGGCAGGAGCTGACCGCCCTCAGGGAGAGCGAGATGCGGGACCTGCGCGGGCGCGATCTGGCCATGATCTTCCAGGACCCCATGACCAGCCTGAACCCGGTCCTCACCGTCGAGGAGCAGATGGTCGAGACGATCCAGGCCCACACCACCATCGCCAAGCGTGAGGCGCGGGAGCGGGCCGCGGAGCTCCTGGGCATGGTCGGCATCCCTCAGCCGGCGACCCGCCTGCGCGACT
>DASUKL010000087.1:0-47725 GCA_036278755.1 Candidatus Limnocylindrales bacterium
GACCACGATCCCCTCGTCGCTGGCCACGTAGAAGCGGTCGCCCAGCCGCTCGCGCGCCGAGGCGATCTCCTCGTCGCGCAGGCCGGCGCCACCGAACGTGACGTCCACGGCCCTGCACATGGGGATGAGTTCGTCGGGCCGCCCGGGCCTGACTTCGATGGACATGCCGGGGATGGTGCCACAGCGGTGCCTCGGGCCGTGCGTGGCGGCACCGTGCGTGGCCGTCGGTGTGGCGCCCCCTTTTCGCGATCACGCACGCTCCGACGGCCGGATCGGAGACTTCGTCGGTCGGGACGCCCGCCATTTCTGCGATCGGCGCACAGGGCGGCGCTCAGGGACCCTCGCGCCGACGATCCTTCGCGATCATCGAACATCACCCCGCATCGAGGGCCAGGAGGCGAACGTGATCGCGTAAACGTGCGCGGCATGGCACGAGGTGCGCCCCGCCCCGGCGCCACGACTCGCCGGCTTCCGCGGCGGCACGTCCGCAGCGACGCGAGGCCATGGGCTGGCACACTGCGGTGATGGCCGCCGCGTTCGACCCGACCCTTCGCCGCTGCTGGTGGGCACCCGGCGAGCCGATGGCACGCGCCGACCCGCTGATGGTCACGTACCACGACGAGGAGTGGGGCCGGCCCCTGACCGATGACCGGGCCCTCTTCGAGAAGCTCAGCCTCGACGCCTTCCAAGCCGGCCTGTCGTGGTCGATCGTGCTCCACAAGCGCCAGGCGCTGCGGGCGGCCTTCGCCGGATTCCAGCCCGAGATCATGGCCGACTTCGGGCCGGACGACGTGGCCCGCATGCTGGCCGACCCGGGCATCATCCGCAATCGGGCCAAGATCGCGGCCATGATCGGGAACGCGCGACGCTATCTGGAGGTGCAGGCCGAGACCGGCTCCTTCGCCGCGTACCTGGCCAGCTTCGCCGAGCAACCGCCACGGCGCCTGCCACCGGAAGCGACGAGGGCCGATGTCCCGGCCACCAGCCCCGCTTCGGACGCCCTCGCGGCGGACCTGCGCCGGCGCGGTTGGCGCTTCACCGGCTCGACCGTCGTCTACGCCTTCATGCAGGCCGTGGGTCTGGTCGATGACCACCTGCCGACCTGTTACCGCTACGCCGGACCCGGCTGACGAGCGTCGCAGCGGGATCTGGCCTCGACGGGAGCGAGCCCGTTTGCGGGGAGCGAATGATCGAGGCCCTATGGGCCCCCCGGTGTCACGGCCACCCCGCTCAGCGCGGTTCCCTTTGCGGAGAGCGAATAGACGGGGCCCTGAGGGCCATTAGGAGGCGCCGCGGCCGGGTTGCGGGCGGTTCCATTTGCGGAGAGCGAATAGAAGGGGCCCTGAGGGCCATTGGGAGGCGGCGCGGCCGGGTTGCGGGCGGTTCCGTTTGCGGAGAGCGAATAGAAGGGGCCCTGAGGGCCACCCGGTGTCACGGCCACCCCGCTCAGCGCGGTTCCGTTTGCGGAGAGCGAATAGACGGGGCTCCGAGGGCCCTTGGGAGGCGCTGCGGTCCCGTTGCGGGCGAATCCATTTGCGGGGAGCGAATTGTCGAGGCTTACGTGCCGCCGGAGCGCACTCCGCGGTGCCGCGGCCAGCGCCGCCCTAGAGGATCTTCGAGAGGAAGCTCTTCGTCCGTTCGCTCTTGGCGGCACTGAAGACCTGCGCCGGCGGGCCCTCCTCGACGATGAGGCCCTCGTCCATCATGACCACCCGGTCCGCCACCTCGCGCGCGAAGCCCATCTCGTGGCTGACGACGATCATCGTCATCCCTTCGCGGGCCAGTTCCTTCATGACCTCCAGGACCTCGCCGATCATCTCCGGATCGAGGGCGCTGGTCGGCTCGTCGAAGAGCATGAGGGCGGGCTTCATGGCCAGGGCTCGACAGATCGCCACGCGCTGCTGCTGACCGCCGGAGAGCTGGTTGGGGTAGGCGTCGGCCTTGTGGGCCAGGCCCACCCGGGCCAGGAGCGCTTGACCCACCTCGCGCGCGGCATCGGGCTTCTCTCCGCGGACCTGGATGGGCGCCTCCACGATGTTGTCGATGGCCGTCTTGTGGGGGAAGAGGTTGAAGCGCTGGAAGACCATCCCGATCTCCCGCCGCTGACGGGCGATGTTGCGCTCGCTGTCCTCGCGCAGCTTGCCGCCCGCCTCCTCGCGGTAGCCGATGAGCTGGCCGTTGACCATGATCCGGCCCTGCTGGACCTTCTCGAGGTGGTTGATGCAGCGCAGGAAGGTCGTCTTGCCCGAGCCGGAGGGGCCGATGATGACGACAGTCTCGCCCTTCTCGACGGCCAGGTCGACGCCCTTCAGGACCTCGTTGCGGCCGAACCACTTGTGGACGCCCCGAGCCTCCACGATCCGCCCCGCGGCAGGCGTGGCCGGACCGCCGATGACGGCCAGGAGGTCGTGCCCGATCGCTTCGGTCATGTCATTCGACCTTCTCGCCGAAGCGGAATCCCAGCAGCCGCTGGCGGGCCGTGATCCGATCATTGCCCGGGCCCATGCCCTGACCCAGGCGGCGCTCGATCCAGGCCTGGATGAAGCCCCAGATCGTGGTCAGGACGAGATACCAGAAGGCCGCCGCGAGGAAGAGCTCGAGGGGATGGAAGCTCGTGCTGCCGCTGCCGTTCTTGTTGGAGAACGTGACGTACAGCTCGGTGACGGCGATGACCACGAGCAGGGAGGTGTTCTTGAGCATGTTGTTGAACTCGTTGCCGAGGGGCGGGACGATGACCCGGGCGGCCTGGGGCAGGATGATCCGGCGCATGGTCTGGCCGTAGGTCATGCCCAGCGACTTGGCCGCCTCGGCCTGACCGGGGTCGATGGAGATGATGCCGGCCCGCACGATCTCGGCCATGTAGGCGCCCTCGTTGACGCCCAGGGCGCAGATGCCCGCCTGGACCGCGCCCGAGACGATGAGCGTCCCGTTCAGGACGAAGTCGGGCCAGGCGTAGATCTTCGTCACGCCCAGGCCGTAGAAGATGAAGGAGATCTGGACCAGCAGCGGCGTGCCCCGGAAGAGCCAGATGTAGATGCTGGCGATCCAGCGTGGGATCGCGCGGCTGGACAGCCGGGCCAAGGCGGCTAGGATGCCGAGGACGACACCGATGATCTGCGACACGACCGCGATGCTGACCGTCAGCCAGATGCCGTTGATGATCAGTCCGTCGGGGTGGAAGATCGAATCGAAGAGGATGTACCACTTGTACTGGTAGGCGCCCGGGGCGGAGCTCTGGCAGGCCGAAGCCACGAGAGCCACGACGAGCAACGCCCCGACCAGCCCGAAGGTCGGCCGGGGCGCTCCGCGTGGACGGCAGTCGGATGACACCGTCACGCGACGATCGCTACTTGGTCTTGTTGAGCTGCATGGCGACGTCGGCCGTGATGGCGCCCGAATCGACGCCGTACTTCTTCAGGATCGAAGCGTAGGTACCGTCGTTGATCATGGAGACCAGCGCGGCCTGGACAGCGTCACGCAGGCCGGTATTGGTCTTATTGACGCTCAGGCCTTCGAGGGCCACGTCCAGGGTCAGGCCCGAGAGGGCGAACTGGTCGGGGTGTTGGACGGTGTAGTAGCCGGCCACCGGCGAGTCCGCGAAGTACGAATCGACCTGGCCGGACTGGAGGGCCAGCAGCGCATCACTGTCCTTGGCGAAGGTCTTGATGTTGATGGCGGTCTTGCCGCCCTTGGTGCAGGCGGCGCTCAGGCCCTGGTCCTTGTAGTCACCGGTGCCCTGGAGGTAGTCGAGCTCGGTCGTGCCCGACTCGGCGGCGATGGCCTTGCCGCACAGGTCATCCTGGGTCTTGATGTTCTTGGGGTTGCCGGCGGCGACGACGAACGACTGACCGGCCTGGAAGAAGGGGATCATGTCGACCTGCGCCACGCGGGCCGCGGTGATGTTCTGGGCGCTGGCGATGATGTCGCACTTGCCGCCCGTCACGGCCAGGATGATGGTGTCGAAGACCGAGTTCTCGATCTCAGGCGCGAGGCCGAGGCGCTTGGCGATCTCCTGGGCGATCTCGATGTCGGAGCCGATCGGGTTGCCCTGATCGTCGAAGAACTCCTGGGGCGGATACGGGATGTCCGAGCAGATCTCGAGCTTGCCGGGGAAGATCAACTGACCGTCCGGCACGGTGGCCACGGGCGTCGGGGCCGGCGTCGCGGTGGGCGCCTCGCTGGACGGAGCGGCCGAAGCCGAGGAAGCCGGCGTCGAGGCCGCCGGGCTGCTAGCGGGCGGAGCACTGGGGCTGGGCGACGTGCCTGAGCTACAGGCCGTGGCCAGGAAGACGGCGCCGAGCAGCAAGGCCGGCACCCGAAGCTTGCGGGTCATGGTTCCTCCATCCTCACCGGCTCGGACCGGCCGTGCCGCGACCCTCTCCCCGGGGTCCGTGGCGTGTCCGGCAGCCGGATACTTCCGGGACAGGGTACACAATCGAGGCGTCACAGAGAAGAGACCTGCCGCTCGGTCGAGCGCGTCGAGCGCGTCGAGCGCGGCCCGAGGCCGGTTCGCCTAGGCCAGCCTCGCCACGAAGCCCCGCAGGACGGCGGCGAGACGCGGCCCGGCCGCCTCGGCCGCGGCCAGCACCTCCTCGTGGGTCAGCGGCTGGCCGGTCACGCCCGCTCCGGGATTCGTGATGAGCGAGACGCCGCACACCTCGAGGCCGGCCCAGCGGGCCGCGATGGCCTCGACCACGGTCGACATGCCGACCGCATCAGCGCCCAGGGTCCGCAGCATGCGCACCTCAGCCGGGGTCTCGTAGTTCGGGCCCAGGAGCTGGGCGTAGACGCCCTCCTCGACCGCGACCCCCGCCTCGGCAGCGGCCCGCCGCAGGCCATCGGTCAGGCGCGGGCTCCAGGCCGCCACGAGGTCCGGGAAGCGCGGCCCCAGGCCGTCGGCATTCGGCCCGATGAGCGGGTTGCGGCCGGTCAGGTTGAGATGGTCGCGGATGAGCATCAAGGTGCCGGCGTCGAAGGCCGGGTCCACCCCGCCCGCGGCGTTGGTGAGGACGATCGCGCGGGCCCCGAGTCGGCCCATGAGCAGGACCGGCTGGACCACGAGCCCGAGGGGCAGGCCCTCGTAGAGATGGAGCCGACCCTGGAGGCAGGCCACGGGCCGACCCTCGAGCTGGCCCAGGAGCAGCCGGCCGGCATGGCCCGGGGCCGAGGCGCTGGGCCAGCCGGGCAGCTCGGCGAAGGGGATGGCCACCGCCTCCTCGACGGCTGCGGCCAGGCCACCCAAGCCGGAACCGAGGACGAGCCCGAGCTCGGGCACGAGCGCCGTACGGGCCCTCACCGCGGCCTCGAGCGCGTCGAGTCGGGCGGGTAGGTCGCGCGGCGCGATCTCGTCCGGGATGGGGTCAGGGGGGACGGCGGCAGACATCGGCCGGAGTGTAGAGCCTCCCCCGGTGGCTTCGGCGGCCGGAGGAGGTATCGACACCGGGATGCCGATCGCACCCCTCCGGCGCGTCCCCTTGGCCTGCCGCACGAGGCGGACCGACCGTCAGGCAAGGAAGCGCCCGAAGTGACCGGCCAGTGGAACCGACGGCATTGATGTGATCGCCGCTCGCCTCGGCGAGTTCGCGGTGCCTTGATGCGATCTCGGCGACCTCGACCCGTCTCGGCTGGCACCAGAGCAAGCTCGGCGCCTCGTCATTCCTCCGACGGCCCCTTCGGGCAAGACCAACCATACGGGCCGGCCTGTGGGCGGTCAACGAGGTTATCCACCAAATACCCCACATGGGGCCGTCCGTCGTCCACGAATCCACGGTGCGTGTGGACAACAGGTGGACAGTCCGCGGGAGCGTCCCCCCGCAGCTGCGCAAGGGCCGCGGCCCGCGGGCAGAGCAGAGGCGTACGAGGCCGCCCCGAACCCGAGCGGTCGCATCGCGATGACCTCGAACGCCCGCGCGGACGCTCTCGGATGACGACGGTGGTGGCCCCGGTCGTTCGAGCCGCGTTGGCGTGGGCCCATTCGCTGGCAGCGAATAGATGACGCCGTTGCCGCGGTCGAGGAGCCTGACGCGGGCCGTTGGGCCCCATGCGTTCGCTGGGAGCGAAGGATCGCGGCGCGGAGCGCCACCTCGGACCCCGGGAACCTCGTCCGGATGAGATCCATGTGCTGGGAGCGAACGGTTCGTCGACCGCAGAAGGTGAAGCCCCGCCGGGGTTGCCGGCGGGGCTTCGGGGTCGGGCGTCGGGTCGTGTCCGATCGCCATGCGACGTAGCGCGCTCGGGCCCCGAGACGAGGGGCGTCCAGAGCGTTACCCGATAGGCGATCAGGCGCTCGCGGGCCAGAGTGATCGAAGTGGTGGGGACCGCGACGGAGGCGACCCTGCGAGCGGGTCTATCTGGCGATCACGCGACCTGGCGCGCCGCCTTGACGACCATCGTGTGGGCGTAGCGATCGTGGAGGCCCTGCTTCGTCGGGCTCTGGGCCGTCGTCACGAGGAGGACGATGACCCACACCAACGCGAGCAGCGCCAGGAGGAGCCCCAGCAGGGGCAGTGGGTTGAACAGCTGGGCGATGCTGAAGATGCCGCCCAGGAGGAGCCAGCGGGTGACGGCCTGGTTCGTGTCGAGGGTCGAGCCGTCCGTCTCGGCCCCCACCTGCATGCCCAGGGCCTTCATGCCCACCGTGCCGCGCATGCGCGTCCAGGTGTAGATGAAGTAGCCGGCATTGACGACGAGCCCGATCACGCCGGCCACGAAGACGGTGACGTAGTTGATCGCGCCGAAGTCGCCGCTGTTGATGTTCGTGTTCACCGCGCTACCGAAGATGGCGCCGATGATGGCGATGATCACCAGGTTCAGGATGGCGATGATGATCGCGTCGATGATGTAGGCGAAGATCCGGTTCGGCACGTCCGCGTAGAAGAACCCGGCCGGTCCGGGCGTCGGTACGGACGAGGTGATGTTGCTCGTCCAGGCCGGCATCTGCGGCGCGGACGGGGGCGTCGGCGGCGGGGGCGCCTGCGGCGCCTGTGGATCAGGCATCTGGCCTCCGGGCTGTCCCGGTTCTTGCATCTCAACCTCCCGAGCAGCACCTGATCGTCGATGCCGTGACGGCGACCGCTCGTGCCCGACCCGGTCGCTGGCCCCTCGACCGGCTGCCCGACGCGCCGGCAGGTGTGACAGACGGGCCGGCACCAGGTGCCGACCCATGGGCCACAGGATACAAGCGTGCGCAAGCCCCGAAGACGGCTTCTGGACGGTCTCGGCTCCCGGAGGGCGGGCCCCAGGGTTGTCAGATGGGTTGTCAGATGCGGCTGGTTGAGCCTCGATTGAGCGTGCGGAGGCCGTTTAGCCGCCGATGTGGGACATCTCGACCTTGGGCAAGCGCTCCGTGGCCGCCGATCGCAGCTCCGAATAGCGGTCCACCCGCCGCGTCCAGATGGAGCGCACCCGCTCCTCCAGCTCGTCGTCGCTGGCCCCGGCCCGCAGCGGGCCCCGCAGGTCGTGCCCGCGGACCCCGAAGAGGCACGTGTACAGGAGTCCCTCGGCCGAGAGGCGGGCCCTGGTGCAGGCCCCGCAGAACGGTTGGCTGACGCTGGAGATGACCCCGATCTCACCGCTGCCATCGCGGTAGCGCCAGCGGCTGGCCACCTCGCCCGGGTAGTTGGGGGCCACCGCCTCGAGGGGCAGCTCGGCGTCGATGGCCTCCACGATCTCGGCCGCCGGGACGACGTCGTCCAGTCGCCAACCGTTGGTCGTGCCCACGTCCATGTACTCGATGAAGCGCAGGATGCTTCCGCGCTCGCGGAAGAAGCGGGCCATGGGCAGCACGCTGCCCTCGTTGAGGCCGCGCCGGACGACCATGTTGACCTTGATCGGCGTCAGGCCTGCCAGCTCGGCAGCATCGATGCCCTCGAGCACCTTGGCCACCGGGAAGTCGGCGTCGTTCATCCGCCGGAAGATCGCGTCGTCGAGCGAATCGAGGCTGACCGTGACCCGATCGAGCCCCGCATCGGCCAGGGCCTGGGCCTGACGGGCGAGCAGCGAGCCGTTCGTGGTCAGGGTCAGGTCCTGCAGTCCGGGCAGCGGGGCCAGCAGGGACACGAGCCGCTCGAGGTGCTTGCGCACCAGCGGCTCGCCGCCGGTCAGGCGGACCTTCTCCACCCCGAGGCGGAGGAAGACGCGCACGAGCCGCTCGATCTCCTCGAAGCTCAGCAGCTCCTGGCGCTCGAGGAACTGGAAGTCGCGCCCGAAGACCTCGCGCGGCATGCAGTACAGGCAACGGAAGTTGCAGCGGTCGGTGACGCTGACCCGCAGGTCGCGCAGGGGTCGCTCCAGCCGGTCTCGGGGTCGGGAGGCCGGGCGCAGCTCGGCCCCAGCCTGGGCTGCAGCCTGGGCCCCCTCGGCCGCAGCCTGGGCCTCGGCCGCGGCCTGGGTCTCGGCCCCAGACCACGTTCCGGCTACGGGCTGGCGGACCACGTTCATGACCGCATCGTACGCCCGCCCCGCGCAGAGGCCCAGCAGCGGGTGCGGGGCGGCACCGCCGGTGTCAGGGTGCGCCAGCGGTCCGGCGAGCCGTGGTGCCCGGTACCACCGACCCCACCCGACAGGTACCACTGGCCCCCACCCGCGCGCCGACCCCCGTCCTAGCATCGCCAAACGGCGGTCCACCGCACTCCACCGCCCAGGGATCCGAGGAAGATCGCATGTCAACCACCGACCAGCGCACCGGCTTTCGCTTCCCGTGGGAGAGCCCGGCTGCGCCCCGGCGACCCCAGGACGATGAGACGAGCCAGGGCCAGGCCGGCGAGCACGATGCGTCCGAACGAGCCGCCGTGGAGGACCAGCAGGCGAGCGGGCAAGATGATGGGAGGGCTCAGATGATCACCCAGATCGGCAGCGAGGCCGACGCGAGCGCGACGGACGCCGGAGCCGGCACCGCCGAGCCGTCCGAGACGTCCGAGACCTCCGAGGCGGCTGAAGCCACCGCCGAGCCGTCCGAGACGTCCGAGACGTCCGAGGCCGCTGAAGCCAGCGCCGAGCCGGGCCCCGACACCGAGCCTGAGGTGGCCGCGGACGCCGCGACGGCCCAGGTGAGCCCTGATCCCGAAACGCCCTCCGAGACCACCGCCCCCGACAGCTCGGCCGGCGCCCACAGGTCCGCCGGAGTCGGCCGCGCCCAGGCCAAGTCGAATCGGCTCATGGCCGATCTCGTGCGGGCCATGCGCACCGCTGCCGAGGAGAGCCGCGAGGCCAACCTCGAGCAGGTCCGTGGCGACGCCAAGTCGCAGGTCGAACTCATCCACTCGCGCTCCGGTGACGAGGTCGTCGAGCTGCGGCGCAAGAGCGACGAGGACGTGGCTTCGGTCCGGGAGTGGTCCAAGGCGGAGATCGCCCGCATCCGCAGCGAGGCGGACAGCCAGGTCGAGCACTGCAAGCAGACCCTCGAAACGGCGCTCCAAGCGCACGCTGCCGCCGTGGAGCGGCAGATCGAGCGGGTCCAGGCGGAGGTCCAGCGCTTCGAGACGGAGATGACCTCCTTCTTCGAGCAGCTCGAGCACATCGACGACCTGGGCGCCTTCGCCGCCGCCGCCGCGCACCTGCCCGAGCCGCCCGATCTGGCCGAGCTGGTGGCCGAACAGGCGACCCTCACCTCACCTGAAGCCATCCTGACCTCGGAGGCCGTCGAAGCCCCCGAGGCCGAGGCCACCGCCGGGATCGAGACCGGACCGGACCTCGCCTCCCCCGCCGAGGAGGCCGCCACGGCCGACACCCTGGATCCGTCCACCGGCGAGGCCGAGGCGTCAGCCCGGGCCGAAGCCGCGGCCGAAGCCGAGGCCAGCGCCGAAGCCGAAGCCACGGCCGAGGCGAAAGCCGCCGCGGAGGTAGAGACCGACGCGGTCACCGAGGCCTTGGCCGCGAGCCCCGACGAGGACCCGCGCCTGGCGGTCCTCCGCGGCAGCCGGAGCGGCGACGTGCACGACGGCCAGACGCTGGCCGGCTCCACCGCCGACGATGACCCGTCATTGGGCGAGGATGCCCTGGCCGCCCGGCTCGGCATCCTCGGCATCCAGGTCGAGACCACCCCGTCACCGTCCGGAGCGCCGGAGGAGGCGACGGGCGCCAACGCGACCACGCGGGTCGTGGTGGTCGGGTTGGTCAGCGTCTCGTCCATCGCCTCGTTCAAGCGCCACGTGGCCGGCATCGAAGGCGTGCGGACCGTGGGCGTCAGCTCCGGCCCTGACGGCGAGTTCGTCTTCAAGGTCGAGCACGACCCGGTGCTCCAGTTGCAGGACGTGCTGCCCACCCTGCCGGGCTTCGCCGCCCGGGTGGTGTCCAGCGCTGACGGCACGATCCAGGTCGCCGCCAGCGACCCGGACCTGCGGGACTGAGGGCAAGCCAGGTGGCTCGACCCTCCATCGTCTCCACCCTGCCCGAAGGCGAGCACCAGGCCGTCGCCGAGGCGCTCTCCGAAGCCGGCCTCGACCTTCTCGCCCTCCGTGATCCGGCCGACCTCGAAGCCACCCTCGCCCGGCGGCCGGACGTGGGCGCGGCCATCCTCGACGGCGACGTCGACGCGGATCGTCTCCGCGAGTACAGCCAGCTGCTGAGCGCGGCCGGCCATCTCGTGCCCAGCCTCGTCGTCCTCGGCGAACGTTCGCTGGACCGGCTGGCCGATGAGTCTGCCGTGAGCGACGCGGCAGACGTCGAGTATTTCCTGCGGCCCTTCGCTCCGGCCGAGCTGCGCTGGCGGCTCGAGGCCCTCCTCATCCGCTCCCAGACCGTCGACGACGGCAGCGGCCCGGTCATCCAGACCCAGGCCCTCAGCGGCGACGGGCTGGCCCGTCGGGCGACGGTCGTGTCCGTCTTCAACCCGAAGGGTGGCGTGGGCAAGACGACGCTCGCCAGCAACCTCGCCATGGCCCTTCAGATGCGCTGCGATCAGCAGGTCCTGCTGGTCGACGCCGATACCACGAGCGGGCACATCGCCAGTTCCCTGGGCCTGGAGCACGTGACCACCGTGGCCGACGCCTGGGAGGAGGAGCAGTCGCTGCCCCACGGCCTGGCGGGCGCCTCGAACGCCCACCCGACCGGCCTCCAGGTGGCCATCCTGACCACGAACCCGCTCCAGGCCGACCGCATCGAGCCGGCCCGCCTGGGCGACCAGCTCCTGGCCTCCCGGGTCGGCTTCGACGTCGTCGTGGTCGACCTCCACCCCGACTACGGGGACCTGAACCGGGTCGTCTTCGAGCGCTCCGACCGCATCCTCGTACCGGTCACGCCCGACCTGCCCGCGCTCCGCGCCGCGCTCCAGTTCGTCGAGATCGCCGGCGACCTGGGCGTCCGGGAGCGTCTCGCGCTGGTCGTCAATCGGGCCAATAGCGGCGTCAGCGTGGAGGACATGGAGCAGACCACGGGCATGCGCGCCTTCGGCCGTATCCGCTCCGGCGGCCTGCTGTTCGTGCGCGCCGCCAACGAAGGCCGCACGGTCGTCGAGAAGTACCCCAAGGATCCGGTCACGGGCGACCTCGTGGCCATCGCCGATCGGCTGCTGGGCCGCGAGCCACGCCCGGTACCGAGCTCGCGCGGCCTCCTCGACCTGCTGACCCGCCGCCGCCAGGCCCGCGCCGGAGCCTAGCCGGAGGGGGTCCGACCCGTCCCGTGTCGGAGCCTAGCCGGAGGGGGTCCGAGCCATCCCGCGTCGGCGCCGTCCGGCCGGGTCCTGGTCCGAGGCGCCTTCGGCTTGTTCATCGGGGGCCCACCAGCGTTCGGACTCCCGCGGCGCCCCAGTCTTGGCCAAACACGTCGCTGGCGGAGCGTTATCCGGGCCGCACTAGGGCCGGAGCGTCCTGAGGGCCCCGGTCTTGGCCTAATAACACGCCGGCGGCGTGTTATATCCGAACGGGTCCGAGCCGTCGCCGCCTGATCCTCCACATCGGCTTCGTCGCTGGCCATCCGCACGCTGGGCGGACGATATGGCCACGGATCCGGCCCCAAACGGGCTCGACGCGGGCTCCAGCGTGGCCAGGACACCGTGGGCGTCGAGGGCTCGGGCATAAGGGTGCCGGATCGACATCGTTTGGCCAAGGGTCGGGGCTGAGGGGGCCGATCCGCGGCTGCCGGGGCTGGACCGATCCGGGGCGGGGTGGCCAGGGACTCGAGGCTGGGGCGCCTCGATGACCCCTCCATCTGCAGCAGCAGCGTGGGCGGCTAGTCTTGCTGGTAGCTCGTGCCGCCCAGGGGGCGGCCTGGGAGCGGCTTGACCTTGCTCAGCGTCCGCCGATCGACCTGTTCGACGCCACGGAGGTAGCTCCGGTTCACGAGGGCCAGCTGGACCTCGGGCGCCTCGATGGCGTCCCCATCGTGGAACAGCAACGGGTCCGTGACGGGCACGAACAGCTCGGTCTGGCGCTCCATGAGCCGCTCCGGATCGGTGCCGGGGAAGAGGTGGACCGTGCCCACGACGCGGTAGGGCGGACAGTCGAGGGCCACGTCGTACTCGATCTTGTGGAGGCGGCCGGCGGCGACCCGCTCGGCGCCCTGGAGCGAGCGGCTGTCAGGGCCGGTGAGGATGACGACGATGAGGTCGTAGGGGTCCACGGCCTGAAGGCCCGGCACGGCCGTGAAGCCGGCACTGGCGTCGGCCGGGGCCCAGCTGACGTCGCGGATGCGGATGGCCTCGCGCCGGTTGAGCACGTCCGAGAGCCGCCCGCTGGCCGCGAACCGGCCGCGGAGGCGCCACTCCTCGGTCAGGGCATCGAAGGCGATCTCGCCCCCCGCGTCATCGGCAGCCGGGTCACCCCGACCCGTGCCGGACGCGCCGTCGCCGGACGGCTGATCGGGCGAGGCGCCGCGGCGGAAGAGATTGAAGGGCATCGGCGGGATGATAGCCGGCCGCTCAGCCCTGGAGCTCGATCCCGGCCCCGGCGAAGGCCTCGGCCAGCCGGCGGCGCAGCTCGCCCGCGGCGGCCCACCGGTCCGCGGCCCGAACGCTGCCCACGATCCGCAGGGTGAGGCCCGGGCCCAGCGACTCGACACGTTCGAAGCGGGGCGCCTCGAGCAGACGGCGGGCCCAGGCGGGATCGTCGGCCATGGCCTTCCCGGCGGCGTCGATCATCGCGCCGGCCCGTTCGATATCGGTGCCGAAGGGGACCCGCAGATCGACCGTGATGCGGGCCCAGATGCGGGTCAGGTTGCTGGCCACGGTGATGAGGCCGTTGGGCACCGAGTGGAGCGTCCCGTCCTGGCCGCGCAGGGTCGTGCGGCGGAGGGTGAAGTCCTCGACGGTCCCGGAGACGCCCGCGATGCGCACCACGTCGCCCTTGGCGTACTGGTTCTCGATGAGGATGTAGGCCCCGGCCAGGTAGTCCTTGACCAGGCTCTGGGCTCCCAGGCCGAGGGCCACGCCCAGGACGCCCAGCCCGGCGATGGCCGGGGCCACGTTGAGGCGAAGGGCGTCGAGAGCCATGAGGAAACCGATGATGGCGATGACCGTGCGCACGACGGCCCCGACGAGACTCTGCAGGGTGGCCCGCCGCTTGGCCACCTCGATGGCCGACAGCTCCTGGGCCGTGCCCTCGCTGGTCTCGCGGTCGAGCAGGGCGGCGATGACCCCGCGCACGACGGCGCTGGCCACCCACAGGGCCACGATCGTGGCGACGATGATGATGACCAACTGGGCCAGCGTCCCGAGCGTGCCGTAGACGGCCGCGGGAAGGTGTTGGAGGTGGTCGAGGAAGGCATCCATCGCGGAGGCCTAGCCTAGCCGACCGGCTCCCTTGGGCGAGGGACCCCGCGCCAGCTTCGAGGTCAGGCCCTGGCCACCGGACGAACGATCGCGGGGCCGGAGGAGACCGGCCCCGCGATCGACGGACGGGATGTGCGGTGGCAGGAGGGATCTCCCGCCTGGGACGGCTCCCTCAGGGGCAGGTCACCCGTGGATTCCACATCTCGAACTGGCCGTTGGGGTTCGGGTCCCAGATCCAGGCGTGGAGGCTGTAGTAGGCCGGCAGGCCGAACCGGTTGGTCGCCGGGGTGGACATGAACATCGTGCCGAAGAGCTCCGGCGGACCGCTGTGGGTCGCATCCCAGGCGTCCTTGAGGGTCAGGTACTCGAGGGCCGCGAGGTGGAGCTTACCGTTCGCTCCCGGTGCATACACGAGGAGTTCCGGCCTCGCCGCATCGACCGATGGCGTGCCGCTGAAGGTCGGGTCGGTCAGTTCGGGGATGAGGCTGGGATCCAGGTAGTGGACCCCCATGCCGCCCTCGCTCGGTGTGTCGAGATCGGCGATGCAGGTCAGGCCGGCCAGGTCGGCGACCTCGACGCCATAGCCGGCCGCCTGCGCGGCGGGCAGGCTGTGGAAGGCGGCCGTCGCGGCACGTGCCCCGGCGACGTTCGCCTGACCGCTCCCCGCGGCGAGGGTCGGCACGGCCAGCAGCAGGCAGGAGAGCGCGACGCCGAGCAGCGGCAGCCCCAAGGTAAACGAGCGCGGTCGGCGCGCGATGGGAACGTGGGTCATCTCAGACACCCTCCTGGACCGGGTACATCTCGTCGGCCACGAGGCCGTGGGCCTCGCGATGGACGGTGGCCGCGATCTCGCCCGATGGCGACTCCACCAGGCAGAAGATCTTGCCGGAATCCGGGGAGACCCAGTAGCGCAGGTAGCGGGTGTCGTAGCGGCCCTGGGTCTGCAGGTCGGCCTTGTGAGCCTTGACGACGTCGTCGATCGTCACCGGCCCGTCGATGCTGTGGACGTCCATGAACAAGGGCATGGCAGCTCCCTCATGGCTGATGCGTCCGGGGTCGAACGCCTGCCCCGACCGTAGTCGGGGCCCGGGCGGCGGCACATCGGCAGGAACGCCCGAATCGGGCGTCGGCTGTACCTAGATCGGGATGGGATGCGAGCGCCCGGCGACAGGCCGGCGAGCCGCCGGGAGCTTCGGCATGGGATGCGAGCGCCCGGCGACAGCCCGGCGAGCCGCCGGGAGCTCAGGCCGTGACGAGGCCCAGCCTGATCGCCTCGCGGGCCGCGGCCACGCGCGAGCGGGCCCCCACCTTGGCCAGCACGGCCGACACGTGGTGCTCGACCGTCCGCTCCGAGATGAACAACCGTTCGGCGATCTGGCCGTTGGCCAGGCCGCCGGCGACGAGGGTCAGGACCTCCCGCTCGCGCTCCGTGAGCTGATACGGATTGGCCCGCGTGGTGGGTCGGGCGCCACGCGGCACGGCCTGGACGCCCAGATCCCGCAGGGCGCGTCGGACGACCCCGGCCGCCGCTTCAGCGCCCAGGGGGGCCAGCAGCTCCAGCGCACGGCGCAGGCCGGCCTCGGTGCCGCTGTCGAAGTGGGCCATGGCCGCCTCGTAGGGATGGTCGAACTCGGCCCACAGGGCGGCGGCCGCCTCGTGCTCGCCGCGCATGGAGTGGGCCACGGGCGCCTCGACGGGCAGTGGCAGAAGGTCTCGCTCCTCCGCCGTCAGGAGCCCCGCTCGGACCATCGGGACGGCCAGGCTGGCGATCAACAAGGGGTCGCCGGTCGAACGGGCCAGGGCCAGGACGGCTTCGGCCTCGGGCCTGAACGCCTCGACACGGTCCTCGAACCAGGCCGCCTCGACGCGGGCCGCGGCCACCAAGACGCGCCAGGGCGGCTCGCCCGTGCCGTCGGCCAGGACCTTGGTCTCGTCCAGCAAGGCCCAGCGGTCGTGGCCCCCCCGGCGGGCCTGGATCGCCGCCTGGGGGATGAGGAGGTGGAGCCGATTGATCGGCGAGGCGACCCGGCCCAGACTCTGGTGACTCAGGGCCAGGGCCTCGTCCCAACGCCCGAGGAGCACGAGGGCCTCCGAGCGCGAGCCGTTGAGGCACAGCGAGTAGGTGCCCAGATCGTGCTCCTCGCAGTAGCGCATCGCCTCCTCGTAGGCCCACTCGTAGGCCGCGACCTTGAGGCTGCCGACGGCGAACTGATAGAGGTTGGCGTAGCCGCGACCGGCCTCGTCCTCGGCGTCGGCGTCGCGGGCGATCTGGAGCGCCTCCTCGAGATGGCCCCAGCCGTCCCGGCCGAGGGCGATGAGCGAGCAGCCGATGGTGTTCAGGGCATAGCTCCTGACCCGCGGCAGATCGAGGCGCCGCCCCAGGTCCAGAGCGACCTCCGAGAGCTCGATGCCTTCGGCGTCGCGGCTGTCGTCCCCACGCACGGCCCCCAGGTGGGCATAGGCCCAAGCCAGGGCCGGGCTCTCCGGCAGGCCCTTCAGGATGCGCAGGCCCTCCTCGGCCAGGCGTTCCGATTCCTCGCCCCGGCACAGGCGCCAGAGGGATCGGGCGAGCGGGCGATGGAGGGCTCCGTATCGGAGCTCGTCGCCGACCTCCTGCCAGAGGGCCAGGGCCTGCTGGAGCTCCGCGGCGCATTCCTCCCACTGGTCGATGAGCGACAGCTCCGTGGCTCGTGCCTCGTGCAGCTCGGCGCGCTCCCGAGGTGGGAGAGCGGCGGCGAAGCGGAGGGCCCGGAGATACTGGGCGGCGGCCTCGTGGTGGGAACGCATCTCGGCCGCATAGCGGGCGGCGCGTGGGGCGTGACGGAGCACGGCTGCCCCATCGCCAGCCATCTCAGCGTGGTAGGCCAGTCGGGCATGATCGGCCGGGGCGCGGTCGCTGGGAGTCCCCTCCAGGGCCGCCAGGGCAGCGCGATGGAGTCGGGTCCGGCGGTGGCCGGGGATCGAGGCCTCGACCGTCCGCCGGGTCAGCTCGTGGCGGAAGCGCCAGCCGGCCCCGTCATCGAGCAAGGCGCCCGAGGCGAGACAGGCATCGATGCCTGGGGCGGCGTCCCCGGCGACCGCGTCGAGGAGCCAGTGCGCGACGCGCGGCCCGATGACCGCCGCTGCCTCGAGGGCCAGCCGCGACTGGGGGGACAGGCGCGCCACCCGGCCCAGGACCACGTCCCGAACGGTGGGTGGCACGGCCGTGGCGCCAGCGGCCAGGACCTCGCTGACGTAGAAGGGGTTGCCGCCGGTCAGGGCATAGACCTCGTCGGGGTCCAGGCTGCCCGCTCGGGCCAGCTCGCCCACGGCCTCCCGGGTCAACCGGGGCAGGGAGACGCGCCGTGTCGTGCGCTGGCTGGCCAGCTGCCCGATCGCCGTGCGGAGCGGATGCTCGGGCTCCAGCTCATCGTCCCGATAGGTCGCCAGGACCATGGCCGGCAGCCCACCGATGCGGCGGCCGACGTAGGCCAACCAGTCGATGGTGGCCTCGTCGGCCTGGTGGATGTCCTCGACCACGACCACCACGGGCTGCGGTCGGGATCCTCCTCTCGCCCGGGCGGACGCCTCTGGGGGCGGCGCGGCCAGGACCCGCAAGAAGGTCGAGAACAGGCTCTGGCGCGAGGCATCGGCCTGGCAGTGCCGGAGCAGCTCACCGCCGACCTGGGCGGCGATGTCGAAGAGCGGCACGAGGGGCCGGGGCGTCGAGGGGCCGTCACAGGCGCCCCACCACCAAGGCACGTCCGGCAGCTGCGCCTGCAAGGCCTCGAGGAGGACGCTCTTGCCGATCCCCGCCTCGCCGCTGACGAGGACGAACCGGCCAGCGCCGTCGCCGGCCTCCGCTCCGTACTCCCTCAGGGCCTCGAGGAACCCCTCCCGCTCGAGCAGCGCCATGGGGGAAGGATAGCGGGCCATGTCTACCCCCTCCGCTCGTGGCGGCCGGAGCCTCAGCGGCCGGGAGCAGCTCGCCCGGTCCTGCCGGGCGGCGTGGCATCCTGTCCGTGGACCTCTCGCCGATGCAGTTGCAGCCCGTCCACCAGACCGGGATGTCGCGCCGCCTGGCCGCCCTGGCCATCGCCATGTCCGGGAGCGCGATCGTCCTGGCGGCCTGGCTGGGCGCAGGGCCGTCCACTCCCTCGGGTCCATCGCGCTCGTCGGTCCAGTCCGTCTCGTCGGGTGCCACCGTCTCGTCGGGTGCGACCGTCCCGTCGGGTGCGACCGTCCCGTCGGCCGTGACGGGGCACGGCGATCCCGCCTCCCCTGCCGCGACCTGCCCCGCGGCGCCGCCCGGCAGCCCGACCCGGATCTCCTTCGATCGGCCGCTGCCCGGCACCGTGGTCCGGGTCACCGGCCCCGTCGAGGTGACCGGTCACGCCGCCGCTGCCGGCGACATCGTCAGGCTCCGCGCCAGCGACGGCCACGATGCCATGGCGATAGCCGGCACCGACGGCGCCTTCCGGGCCGAGATCCCGTTCCTCGCCCCGACCGGCCCCGAAGGCGTCACCATCGATGCTCAAGCCTGCGGCGGTACCGTCGCCTTCACCCTCATCCCCGGGATCGACCTCAGCATCTGGCAGCCCGCTGGTCCCGCCCTCGTCGGCCCGCCGTTCATCGTCAGCGGGGCTACGGCCGGTGCCATCCCGGAGGTTCGGGTCCGGCTCGAAGCGCCCGACGGCTCGCTCATCGACGAGCGGACCGTGGCCACGATCGCGGTCGGCAACGGCGACCATGCCTTCCGCAGCCCTCCCCTGGCCGTGGATCGGGCCGACCTGGGGCCGGCGGTCCTCATCCTGACCTGGACCGATCCTCGGACAGGCACGCAGGCGCCCGAACTGGTGGACAGGGTGACGCTGACGCCCGGGCCCGACTGATGGGGCCGAACCCGCCGAGACGCCCTGGGACTGTCCCTCGGGGGCCGGACGGTCGATGAACGCCTCGCTCGAGCCCGTCCACGATGGGGTCCCGGCGCTCGCCGGGCGGCCCTGGCCGTGCTGGCCGCGGCGCTCCTCGTGGCCGGTGCGGCCTTCGCGGGCAGCGGCTTCCCCATCGACCCGCGGCTGGCCACCCCGGCGCCCAGCGCCAGCGGTTCGGGGCCGGCCTCGGCTCCGGCTTTGGCTTCGGCGTCGGCCTTCGATACCACGACGGTGCTCGGCGACCTGCCGGTGGCCACGTGCCCCGCCGAGCCCACGCCGCCTTCCGGCCTCGAGATCACCCAGCCTGCCCCGGGCAGCATCTGGTCGACCGAGGGGCTCGTGCCCATCGCCGGCCGCGGGGCCCCGCTGACCGGGCGGCTCATGGCCACGCTGGACCAGGACACCGGGACGATCGTCGCGCGCATCGCGGCCGACGGGTCGTTCGCCGCGAACCTCATCGTCTACCCGGCGGCAGGGCGGACTCGGACGCGCCTGACGATCAGCTGGAACGCGCCGGGAGCGCCCGAGCCCTGCCTCCTGACCCTCGGCACCGTCGACTTCACCCTCGAGCCGATCGTCCCCATCTCCGTGTGGCTCGTCGGCGGACCGCCGCGGCACGTCCCGGGACCGCCCTACAGCGTGACGGTCGCCGCGCTGCCGAGCGTGGAGGGTGTCTCCGCCAGCCTGCTGCCTGACGGCTCGGCGCCCATCGCCGCGGTCGTCGGTCCGGCCGGGATCGTCGCCAAGCGGGCCCGCATCTTCATCCTCGACTTCCCGGACACCCTGCCGCGAGGGCCGGCGAGACTGCTGCTCCGCTGGACCGGCCCAGCGGCCGGCTCGCTGGACATGGCCGTGGCCATCGTCGAGCCCGAGGTCGAGCTGCCCTGAGGCCGGACCTTACGGGTTCATGAACGGCCTCCCCGAATGCGGATGGCTTCAGGCCGCGGGCTGGACCCAACCGGGGAGCTGGGCACGCAGCGTGGCCAGCGGCAGGGACCCGTGGCCGATGACCGCGTCATGGAAGGCCCGCAGGTCGAACCGCGACCCATCGCGCGCCTCCAGCTCGCGGCGCAGGGCCCTGATCTCGCGCTGGCCGCTCATGTAGGCCAGGGCCTGGCCCGGCCAGCTGATGTAGCGGTCGGTCTCCGTCTCGGCCTCCAGGCGGGGCAGGGCGGCCCGCTCGACGAGCAGGTCGATCGACCGCTGACGGTCCCAGCCGAAGGCGTGGATGCCGGTGTCGACGACCAGCCGGCAGGCCCGCCAGGCCTGGGCGTCCAGCATGCCCAGGCGTTCGGCCGGTGAGGCATAGAGCCCGAGCTCATCGGCCAGGCGCTCGGCATAGAGGCCCCAGCCTTCGGCGAAGGCGACGCTCACGAGCAATGCGCCCTGGGTCCGGAAGGCGGGCAGGCCGCTGAGCTCGGTCTGGGTGGCCAGCTGGAAGTGGTGGCCCGGCGTGGCCTCGTGGAAGGTGGTATCGGCCAACCGGTACAGCGGCCGCTCCTCGCAGCGGTAGGCGTTGAGGAAGAAGATGCCCGGCCGGCTGCCGTCGGGCGGGGGCTCGACGTAGAAGGCCGGCGGCGCCTCGCGCTCCATATACGGCTCGACCGGCCGGACCTCGCAGTCCGCCCGGGGCAGGCGCCCGAAGGCCCGTGGGGCGGCGGCCAGGGCTCTGGCGATGTGCCCTTCGGCCACGGCCACGAAGGCCTCGCGATCGCTGGTCCGCTGGGCCGGATCGTCGGCCAGGGCTTGGCGCAGGGCGGCCACGTCTGGCTGGCCCAGGTCTCGAGCCACGGCCAGGCGTTCGGCATCGATGGCCTCGAGCTGGGCGAGGCCGTAGTCGTGGAGCTCCTGGGGGTCGGCCGCCAGGGACGTGGCATACAGCACGGACGTGGCGTAGGCCGCACGGCCGTCCGGCACGGACCACAGGCCGTCCGCCGAGCGGGCCTGGGGCGCGTAGGCCCGGACGGCCTCCAGGAACGCCGCGAGCGGCGGCCGCACGTGCCGCTCCACGGTCGCGCGCAGGCGGTCGACCTGGTCGGGCGTCAGGCGGTCGCGGAGGCCGACCAGGAGCGGGCTCTCCTCGATAGGCGCGGCCACCATCCGTTCGAGCTGGCTCTGCACCCGCTCCACCGTGGGCCGCGCGGCGGTCATCCGGCTCGCGGCGCCCTCCCGCATGACGGCTTCCCAGGCCGCCATGTAGGCCGGATATGCGGACAGCCGCTGCAGCAGGGCCTCGAACCGCTCCGGGCTATCCACCCGCTGGATGCGGGCCAAGTTGCCGGGCAACGTCTGAGGGCCACCCATGGCGTCCACGGGGTCCAGCTCGTAGAGGTGCTGCTCCTCCGCCCGCAGCCACAGCCGCGCGAGGGTGATGAGCATGTCGCGGGTGATCGCGGCTTCGACCGGCAGGCCGGCAGGGTCGATCGCCTCGGCCTCGCCGAGCAGGGCCTCCAGGGCGCCCCGATCCGCGGCGCGGCCGTCTGGCCCGGGGTCCTCGAGACGGTCGCTCCATCTCGGGTCGCCGAAGCGATCCGCGAGCGTCGGGTGGCGCTCCAGGAAGCCCTCCCAGAAGCGATCGGCGAGTGCGTCGACCGCGACAGCGCCCTCGTGGGGCGGCGCTCCCTGCCCGGCCGCGGCGGTCATCGTCCCGGGGTGCGGCACGTGCGGTCCATCCGCGGCCGCCGTTGCTTCACCCGCCGCGGTCGTGGCTTCACCCGCAGGTACTCCACGTCCGTCCGCGATGCGAGTCGCGGCATCGTCGTCGCTGATGCGGGGGGATGCATCACCTTCGATGATGCTGGTGGAGGCATCGGCGCCGGTGCTGAGGGTGGAGGCATCGTCGCCGGTGCTGAGGGTGGAGGCATCGTCGCCGGCGGTGCCGGGTGCAGCATCACCTTCGGTGATGCTGGTCGAGGCATCAGGGCTGGGCGGTCGAATCGCGGCGTCATCCATGGCGCGTTTGATACCACCTGGTGCCGCTGCGTGCCGGCTGGGTCCGCTGGGTGCCGGCCGCGTTTGCGCTGAGCAAATGGGTCAGCCGTTTACAAGGCCAGATCCTCCTCATGGGCCTGCTCGAGGCCTGGATGATCGCTCCGAGCAAACGATGCGGGCGGGACGCGGCCGCCTCGACGACTTCGATCTCCTTCAAGCCCGATCCATTCGCTGGGAGCAAACGAAGGGGCGAGGGGGAACCCGGGGCGAGGGGGAACCCGGGGATCAGTGGCGGACTTCGGGGACGCAGTCGCCATGGCATGCGCGGAGGACGGTCGGTGCGCCCTAGCCGAAGAGCGGCATCTGCTCGCCCTGGCGGTCGATCTCGGGGTCGAGGCCGAGGTAGGGCTCGAAGGCGGCCAGGTCCGCATCCTCGAGGGCGGCCACGGCGCGCAGATGGTCGGACTTGAGGAGGTGCCAGTTGCCGGCCTCGAGGGCCTGGCGCAGGACGGGCGAGCGCTGGAGCTTGAAGCGGACGAGCTCGGTCCGTTCGGGGGCGATGACGAGGAAACGGACGACGTGCTCGTCGGTCGGGATGCGCTGGCCGCGGCGCAGGAGCGGCTCGCCGAGCATCGCGGTCCACTCGACCTCGAAGAGGATGGTGGCCTTGTTGCGGAGGTACCAGATGGTGTCGGTGGCCACGAGCGCCTCCTCCGCCCCGCGTGAGACGAGCGGCAGGTAGGCGCGCAGCTCGGCGTCCGACAGGAGGGCCCCGAGCGGTCGGCCCCGATACGGACGCCGGACCTCGCCGGCCCCCACCCAGCAGCGGAGGCCCAGCCGGTGGCCGTACTCGACGAGGGTGCCGATGATCTCGGTGTGCTCGCGGCTGCGGGCCTGGAGGTCGTCGTTCGTGATCAGCAGCTCGGGCGTGGAAGCGAGGCTGCGATAGCTCTCCAGGCAGGCCCGGACGAGCGCCTCGTCCGGCGCGTCGTGGCCCCGGAACATGGCCGCGATGCGGTCGAAGAAGGCGGACTCGGACAGCCCGCCGGTGGTGGACAGCAGGCTGAAGACGGCCCACTCGACGCGGTCCGCCAGGGGCAGCGCGGCGGCCTCGATGTCGGGCTTGTCGCGCAGCCACCAGCGGCCGGGTTCCAGCTCGACGAGGCGGGGGTGCTGTTCGCGCTTGAGCTCCCCGGTGACGAGCTCGAGGAGGAGGCCGACATGGTCCGAGCCGCTGCTGGGGATGGGTGAGTCGCCGGCGCTCGGACGCTGCGGCTCGGCCGCCGCTGGCACGTGGGGCGCCGGGGGTTCGGGCGCCGGGGGTTCGGCTGTCGGCTGGTCGGCCGTGGCCAGCTTGTCGGCCGTCCGGGGCTCGTCGGCTGTCCGTGGCTCGTCGGCTGTCCGGGGCTCGTCTGCTGTCCGTGGCTCGTCGGCTGTCCGGGGCTCGTCTGCTGTCCGGGGCTCGTCGGCTGTCCGTGGCTCGTCGGCCGTCCGGGGCTCGGCGGGCTCGGGCGCGGGGGCGGGCAGCGGCAGGTCGCTGACCAGGCCGGCCGCCTCCATCGAGCGTTCGCTGCGGGCCTCCGTCTCGCCGAAGGTCCGCGTGCCGACCAGGCGGCGGAGCAGGCCGCGCCGGTCGAGGCCCACCAGGACCTCGCCCAGAAGACGCTCGAAGCGGGCCGGCTCGCCCCGCGCCTGGAGCACCTCCACGGCCACCTCGGTCACGGCGCGTTCGACGTCGCTGAGCCGGAACGGCCGCTCCTCCTGATCGTCGTCCAGCGCGGGCAGGGGCACGTTGGCTCGGGTCCGCGGCCCGTCCGGGCGGAGCGCGCCGGGCGGCAGGAACTCGAGCGTGCCGCCCACCTCGTCGCCGGCCTCGGCCAGGAGCGCCCCCACGAGCCGATAGCCGGCCCCCACGCCCCCGAGCACGCCGGCCACGAGCCCTTCGGGGCCGCCGGGATCGAGGAGCATGACGACTCGGGCGTCCGGGGCCAGGATGGGCCGCACGGCGGCCAGGGAGCGGCGGGTGGCGGCCGCGTCCCAGCCCCACTCGGTCCGTGGCGGCGGCCCGAAGAGCGGCTCGAGGGGCAGTGACGAGGCGGCCTCGGGACCGAGCACGAACGAGGTGGCGAGGTAGGCGAAGGCCAGCCCTTCCTGGCTCCAGCGGGGCGGGGGTTGGGCCAGCACGAGCCGGGTGCGGCCACGGGCCGGGGAGGCCGCATCGGACGGGGCCAGGTTCCCAGGCACCGCGGCCGTGCCCCGGCGGAGGACGACGTTGGCCGAACCGTCGGCCAGGCTGTCGAGGTCGAACCCGAGCCGCGCCTGCAGAGGCCCGCCGGGCATGGCCTCCAGGCGCTGGATGAAGCCGCGCACCAGCCGGCAGCCGTCCTCGAAGAGGAGCCACGGATCGCGTTCGCGCCACTGCCGCTCCCCCGCGAGCCTGATCCGACCGTGGGCGATGCGGAGGGCCGCGACGCGGCCGGGATACGAGTGGAGCTTGCTGGCCGGGAGCAGCGTGTGGAGGAGGGCCAGCCGCAAGGCCGCTTCGATGGGCGCGGCCCGCAGGCCGGTCTCGATCTGGGCCAGCAGCACTTCGAGGGCCACGATCGTGCGGGGCGTATAGAGGTCGAGCAGCTGGTCGGGCAGGTCCGGCACGGTGGCGGCGGCATCGGGGGCGGCGTCGGCCGCAGCTGAGGCGGAGGCTGCGGCGGAGGCAGCCGAGGAGGCGCGGGACGGGCCGGAGGCGGAAGCTGAGGTGGCCGCGGAGGCGCCGAGGGTCGGGAAACGCTCGCGGAGCGAGGCTCGGGGCAGACCATCGGCTGGAGTCCTAGCGGCAGCTTCGGCATCGGCTTCGTCGGTCGGAGCGCTGCGCTGGGCGCCGCCGGGCTGGTCGCGGCAGCCGTTGCAGCGGTAGCTCTTGCGGAACGGCTGGCTGGCCTGGCCGTCCCAGATGAACTCGTCGACGACGACCTGGCGCCCGCAGGTCGGGCAGTGCGAAGCCCACAGGGCGTTGATGCTCTGTCGGACGTCGAGGTCGCCGTGGGGCTGCGCGGCCAGGGCGTTGACCGCGGCATCGAAGTGGCGCAGGTCCGGCGGCCGCAGCACGATCTCGGCCAGCAGCCGACTGAGGGCCGTGGTCTCGAAGTCGTAAGCTCGACGTAGCCGAGCCAGGGCGGTCCGAGCGATCCAGCCGCCGCGCCCATGGAGGTCCACCACGACGTCCCCGGGCCCGGAGCGCGAGTCGATCTCGGCGGCGATCAGGCTGAGTGGCGGCGGCGGGGCAAGCCGGGCGAGCGATGGGAGGCTGGGCCCCAGCTCCGGCCGGATCAGCGACGAGAGCGGCTCTGCCATCGTCCCGGAGTCTAGCGGCGGGGCCAGCTCCGAGGGCGTGACCGGGCCGGTGGCGCGGCTGGGCTCGGACGTCGTGGGCGGCTGGGCCCGTGGCGCGGCTGGGCCCGTGGCGCGGCCGGGCAGGTGGCGCGGCTGGGCCGGTGGCGCGGCTCACGGGCTGGCTATCGGCGGGGTGGCCCTTCGATCGCCGATGGTTCGCCCCCGATCCTTGGCCAGATAGGTCCCTGGCGTGACGGTATTTCCGGCCGCTGCCTGGATCCTCGCGATCCTTGGCCAGATACGCTCCTGGCGGAGCGTTAGCCGCGGCCGCTGCCTGGATCCTCGCGATCCTTGGCCAGATACGCTCCTGGCGGAGCGTTAGCCGCGGCCCGCGAGGCGCGCCGCGGTCCGAACCCCCACGGCGTGGCCATATCGATCAAGAACGGCCCGCTTTGGCCACGTTCCTGGGCGGAATCCGGCGTTCTGGACCCCGGATCGGGGCCTGCCGGTGGCCACCGGCCTTGGCCGCGGGCATAAGGGTCCGGTTTCATGTCTGTTTGGCCAGGCCTGGGGCCGGAGGGGTGGTCGGGCGCGAGAAGACGCGGCGGGTCGAGCTGGCGGAAGGGGTAGTCGGGCGTCGGAGGCCGAAGCGGCCTGGGGCCGGAGGGGTGGTCGGACGCGAGAAGACGCGGCGGGTCGAGCTGGCGGAAGGGGTAGTCGGGCGTCGGGGGCCGAAGCGGCCTACTCCTCTTCGCTGAGCTCCTCGTCGGTGTCGGCCTCGAAGGCCGCCTCGTCGGTCTCGTCGGCCGGGATCGCCCGCTCGATGTCTTCGATGCCCAAGTCCTCGTCGTCGTCGTCGAGGTCGTCCTCGAGATCGATCTCCTCGCGGACCAGGGTGCCCTTCGTGTAGGGGCGCAGGTCGGAGGCCTTGGCCGCGGTCGGGAAGGAGACCTTGCCGTAGTTGCGGGGGTCCTGATAGACCTCGCGGATGATGATGCGGACGTCCTTGTCGCCCAGGCTCGTGACGCCCGCGGCGTACTTGTTGCCGTCGGCCAGCAGCTTGAGCAGGCGGGCCGCGACGGGCCGATCGACCTTGCCCACGTAGACGCCGTTGACGAAGGCGGGCAGCTCGGAGCCGTCGGGCGTGAGCTCGACGAGATCACCGGGGTTGACGTGGACCAGCTGGCGCGGGTCGGCCAGGTCGTAGAGGCCGGCGAAGCCGGTCTTGCCGGTCTCCTCGATGAAGATCGAGACGGCCGCCTTGGCCACGTTCGACGGCTCCCCGGCGCCCTCGCCCATCTCGGTCAGGAGGACGCGCAGGCGGTCGATGTTGCGGGCGGCGATCCGATTGGTGGGGTCGAGCGCCAGGGCCGACTGATAATGGACCCGAGCTTCGGCCAGCTCGCCCAGTTCCCACAGCGCCTTGGCCAGACGATTCTCGGCCTGGCTGTCGGCTCCGAGCTCGAGGAGGCGGCGGTTCAGTTCGGCCGCTTCGGGCCAGTCGCCGGCGGAGGCGGCGGCGATCGCCTGCTCGGACAGCTGCCGCTTCAGGCGGATGGGATTGGCGGTCGATTCGGGGGCGGGGGTGAGGCTCATGGGCTCCTTCGTCGTCGGGGCGCGTCTCGCGGTCGGGGACGCACGCTGCCGGGATCGCATGGCAGAAGGGGACGTGTGGGTTATACCACTCTCCGGTCACGATGCGCAGGGAAGCATCGGCCGGGTAGGCTGGCGGCATGACGGCGCGGCTGATCCTGGGTCACGGAGCCTCGGGCACGGCGGCCACGATGGCACCCTACGTGAGCGGGTTGGCTGCGCGGGGGATCGAGGCCCGAGCCGTGGATCTGCCGCGGGGCCGCAACGCCGCGGCGGTCGAGGTGTTCCTGGCCGCGGCACGCGACGATCCGGGCCTGGCCCTGGGCGGCCACTCGTTCGGGGGGCGGATGGCCAGCCTCGCTGCGGCCGAGCTGTCACGGGCGTTGCGCGAGGGGGCGGGGACGGTGCGCGGGGCTGCCGGGACGGTGCGCGGGGCTGCCGGGACGGCGCGTGAGGCTGCCCGGACGGCGCGTGACGGTGCCGAGGCGGCGCGTGACGGTGCCGAGGCGGCGCACGAGCCTATCGCGACCGCCGCCACCGGAAACGCTGCAGTCGCCACCCGCCCCGCGGCCCTCGTCTGCTTCAGCTACCCCCTGCATCGGCCGGGCGCGCCGGAGGCCGAGACGCGGACGGCGCACTGGCCCGACATCGACTGCCCGGTCCTGCTGCTATCGGGCGATCGGGACCCATTCACCCGGATCGACCTGCTGCGCGCGGCCGTGAGCCGGCTGCGCGATGTCGAGCTGATCGTGTTCAACGGGGATCGACACGGCCTGCCACTCCACCGGGACGAGGCGCTCGACGCTGCAGCCGACTTCCTGCGCCGCCGGACCTAGGCGCCGCCGAGCGGATGGCCGCGACCCGTTTGCTGGCAGCGAATGGATCGCCGGGATCGGGCCCCGATGGCGGTCGGCCCGCGGCGTCCAGCGTGCGCGGTTTGCTGGCAGCGAATGGATCGCCGGGACCGGGCCCCGATGGCGGTCGGCCCGCGGCGTCCGCCGTGCGCGGTTTGCTGGCAGCGAATGGCCGACCCTCGGAGGAGGGAACGCCGGGCGGGAGCGGGCGTAACTGTTCAGTCCATTTGCGGCCAGCAAACGCCGGCCAACGTGCGTGGGGCCCGGACACCGAGGGGCTCACGGGGAGCTCCGATAGGAACCGAGCCTAAGCTCGGTCGCGCTGGCGGGCGAGGACGCCGTCGAGGTCGGCCGGTCGCCAGCCGGGCGGCTTGAGGCGCTTGCCGTCGGCCCGGACAGGGCCACCGACCTTGGCCATGTTGGCCGTCTGGACCGCGTCGAAGAACGGCCCGATGCGCAGGCCGCACGTTGCCGCTACCTCCTCGACGACGGCGGGGATGGCGGCCAGGGAGCGGGCCGTGCCCACGAGGTCACGGTCGGCCATGGCCCCGAGCGCAGCCCCCACGGTCGCCCGGACCCGCTCGGCGAGGACCGCCGGGACTCGGATCTCGGGTGGGCCGGCGAGCGGCCTCGGCTCACCGTCGGGCAGGCCCAGGCCGAAGGTCACGGCCGCCCCGTAGGTCACGTAGAGGAGGTCGCACAGCTCGCCGCCGAGTTGGGCCAGCGCGACCGACTCCAGCGCCTCGACCACCTCGTCGGCCTCCTCGCGCAAGAGGTTGACGCGCAGGTCCGCATCCCGAAGGAAGGGCGCCTCCCCTGGCGGGGCGACGGTGAGCCCGAGCGCCCGATGGAAGGCTTCGACCGCCAGCTGTCGATCGCCCGGCCGAGTCATCGGCCTGCCCCGCGCCCGACTCGACCGCCTCGCCCGGCTCGCCCGCCGAGGCCGCCGAGGCCGCCCTTGAGCGCCCCCAGGAAGCCGTCACAGTCCCGGGTGTTCATCACGTCCGACGCCTCCAGCCAGGCCCGCCGGGCCATAGCCGTGCCCCACACCAGGTTGTCGAACTCGCCCACGAAGTGGGCGTCCGAGTCGATGGTGAAACGGCAGCCGGCCTCCTTGGCCCGCCGCGCGCGCCGCGGCTCGAGGTCCAGCCGCTCGTCGGAGCCGTTGATCTCGAGCAGCGTGCCCGTCTCCGCGGCCAGGGCGTAGAAGGCGTCCCAGTCGAGGTCGAGCTCGTCGCGCTCGCCCAGCTTGCGGCCCGAGGGATGGGCGATGACGTCCACGTGGGGGCTCTCCATGGCCGCCCGATAGCGGGCCATGAGCTGGGCCCGCGGCTGCCGGCGGCCCACGTGGAGCGAGGCCACGACGACGTCGAAACGGGCCAGCAGCTCGTCGGGGTAGTCGAGCCGCGCATCGGCCCGGATCTCCATCTCGCAGCCGTGGAGCAGGCGGAACCCATCCGCGGCTGCTCCCTGGTGGAGCTGCCCCGCGGCCGTCTCGCGGGCGAAGCGCTCGTTGAGCTGGCCGATGAGCCGATGCTGCAGCTCCACCCGGTCGGGGGTCAGGCCGCGGGCGATGGCCAGGCTCTGGCTGTGGTCGGTGAGGACGAGCCAGGAGAGGCCTCGGCGACGCGCCTCCTCGGCCATCCGCTCCGGCGGATAGCGGCCATCGGACCAATCCGAGTGGCAGTGGCTGTCGCCCCGCAGGTCAGCCAGCTCGACGAGTTGCGGCAACCGGCCCTCCGCCGCGGCCTCGATCTCGCCCTGGTCCTCGCGCAGCTCGGGCGGCATGAGGTCGAGGTCCAGGAAGCGGTAGACCTCGGCTTCGGTCTCGAAGGTCCGCAGGTCGGCCGCCGCATCGCTGGCCGCCAGGGGTCGGCCGTCGTCGCCGAGACGGACGAAACCATGCTCCGAGAGGCTCCAGCCCCGATCGCGGGCCAGGCCGCGGAGGTGGACGTTGTGCTCGGCCGAGCCGGTGAAGTGGACGAGATACGAGCCGGCCTTGCCGGGGGGCATGATCATCAGGTCGAGTTGCGGCCCGTCGCGCAGCTCGACGGAGGCCTTGTGGGCGCCCTGGCCGATGACCCGGGCCACGCCGGGCAGGCCCACGAGGCGGGCGATGACCTCCTTGGGTCGGTCGGTCTCGGCCAGGAGGTCCAGGTCGCCGATGGTCTCGCGCCGGCGGCGGAACGAACCGGCGGGCACGAGACTCTGCAGGCCGGGCGCGTCGCGGAGGGCTTCGACCACCTGGCCCAGGTGTTCCGCGGCCTGGCCCAGGCGCAGCCGGCCCGAGCGGCGTCCCAGGGCCTCGATGCCCTCGAGGATCCGCTGTTCGGTGCCCGGGCCCATGCCCTTCAGCTCGCGGACGCGACCCGCGCGGGCGGCCCGCTCGAGGTCCTCGATGGTCAGGATGCCGAGCCGCTCGTGGAGCTCGCGGACCGAGCGCGGACCCAACCCTGGGATCTGGACCAGGGCCAGCAGCTCGGGTGGGACCTCGGTCCGGAGGCGGTCGTGGAAGCGGAGGTGGCCGGTCTCGGCCAGCTCGGCCAGCTTGTCGCGGATGGCCTTGCCGACACCCGGCAGGGTGGGCGGCTGGCCGGCCCGGAACGCCTCGGCCACGGGTTCGGGGCTGTGGGCGATGGCGTCCGCCGCGCGGCGGTAGGCCACGCCCTTGAAGACGAGCTCGCCCTTCAGGTCGACGAGGTCGGCGATCTCGAAGAAGATGCGGGCCAGCTCGCCGTTGTCGAGGAGCGGGACGTCCGGCTCGGCTGTCCCGTCCGGGGCGCCACTCGCGGCTGTGGTGCTGCCCACGTCGCCACGGCGGACGGGTTCGGATCGGGGGACCTGGCGGGGGGCCATGACGGCAAGTGTGCCGCAGGACCAGGGGCCGCGGGGCGGCCGACCGGATCATCGCCCGCCAGGGGGTCCAGGCCGTCGATGACGACCCGGTCGCGGCCGGCGCGCTTGGCCCGGAACAGGGCGCGGTCGGCCCGTTCGACGAGGGCGAACAGCGGTTCGGGCGCCGAAGTCGGGCCCGAAGGTCGTCGGAGCTCGGGCGCCGAAGTCGGGCTCGAAGGTCGTCCGAGCACGGGTGCCGAAGTCGGAGCCCCGAGCGCGACCCCGATCGAGACCGTCACCGGAGCCTCGATCCCCAGGCGCTGCACGGGCGCCGAGGCCACGGCCGCCCGGATGCGCTCGGCGACCTCGATGGCCTGCCGCGGAGTGGCCTGGCGCAGGACGACGGCGAACTCCTCGCCGCCGTAGCGGGCGGGCGTGTCGTCGGCCCGGACGCTGGCTGCGATGGCCTGGGCCACGAGGCGCAGGACGGCGTCGCCGGCCGGGTGCCCATGGCGATCATTGAGCTGCTTGAAATGGTCGATGTCGATCATCAGCAAGCCCAGCCCATCGGCGTGGCGACGGCCCTGGGCCAGGGCCCGGCCGAGCTCGTCGAAGTGGCGCCGATTGGGCAGCCCGGTGAGGCCGTCGAGGCTGGCCCGAGCCTGGGCGTCCTGCAGGGCGTAGACACGGAGGAGGGCCGTGGCCACTTCGGCCGCCGCGGCCTCGAGGAGCTGGCGGACGGCGGACGGCCACGGCTCGGCGGTCCGGCGCGAGACGGTCAGGGTGCCGACCACCCGGCCGGCGTGGCCTGCGTGGCCGGCATGGCCCGCATGGCCGGCGCTAACGCCGGCGGCTTCGGCGACCAGCGGCACGGCCAGGACGTTGCGCAGGCCGTAGGCATCGCGGAGGTGGGCGGCGACGGTCGCGGCCACGGCGTCGGGGTTCGGGCCGCTGAGCAGCGCGGCGGGGAGGAAGGTCGTCCCCGGAGGTGCGTCGCCGGCGGCCGCGAAGAGGATGGCCTCGAGGACGCCGTCGCGGGGGCGGGCGCGCGTCACGATCACGTGGTCGGCCCCGGTGGAGTGACGCAGCTCGTCGACGATGGCGGCCACGATCGCGTCGGCGGAGGCGGATCGGGAGAGGCCCTGGAGGAGGCGCCGATAGCTCTGCTCGGCGGCGTCGCGGCGTCGGGCGAGACGACCTCGACCGTACGCTTCCACGGCCAAGCTGATCCCCAGCCCGATCGTGGCGGCCAGGACGAGCCACGTCAGGGGGTCGGGCCGCGTGACGGCGAGCACGAGCGCGACCGCCGCCAGGGCCCCGACACTCAAGCCCACGGCCTGCCCGCCGCGCCTCGCGAGCCGCTCGTCCGTGTCGATCCGCTGCCCCGCCTGCACCACGATGGTGAGGATGGAGGCGGTGCGGTGCGGTGTCCAGCGGTCCGGAGGGGTACCTTCGTCCTGCCCTCCGTGGTACCTGTGGCCGGCCGATGGTTCCGATGAAGCAGCGCTGTGGAGGGCAGGGTCTTCTTGCAGCCCCAGGGTTCAGCCCATGGGGATCGGGGCGCGGGAGCAGGCGGCGCCCAGGCAGGGCAGGCCCAGCAGGTCTTCGGTCGTCCGAAGCAGGCTGTAATGGTCGGCCGGCGCGGTGGCTCGGAAGCCGTGCGGCATGCCCGCGCGCACCATCACCGTGGCCACGTGGTTGTCGGTGCCCGCGCCTTCGTCGAAGGTGATCAACAGCACCCCGCCCCCGGCGAAGGCCGCGCTGCCGGTGATGCGCGGCACGAACGCGCGGAGGAAGGCGTCGCCCTCGGCCACGGTCCCGTCGTGCATGTCGTTCTCCAGGTTGGGGGTGATCAGGGCGAAGGCCGCGGCCGCGGGGTCGAAGCCGGCCAGCGGCTGGATCAGGGCGCACTGGCCCCGATCACCGGAAACGCTGCGGTACGAGATCGCGGGATCGTGCTTCCGCACGTAGGTCCCGGCCAGCCCCACCAGGTCGACCGGCCCACTGGCCTTGGCGCCCGTGAAGCAGCCCTCCCCTACGGGGTAGTCCTGCTGCCAGGCGCGCCAGCGCGAGCCGAGCTGGCTGAACAGGCTGGGCGCATCGAGATCGTGGACGTCGTCGTCGGTGACGCCTTGGGTGCCGCCGGAGGTGAGGGCGAGGTAGTTCGGCTCGGACGGATGCGTGATGGCCCGGTAATCCGTCGCCAGGCCGTACGTCGACGCGAGCGTGTCGAGGAACGGCGCCTGGCCGGGTCGGCCGACGATCTGGCTCGCAGTGTGGTTCTCCATGACGATCCACCACACATACGGCGCCCGGGCGCTCGAACCCGTGGACGCCGGGCCCGATGATCCGGCGCCGGGGGTGGAAACGGGGCCGGGGTTGGAACCGACGCCTGAGGTGGATCCGGCGCCTGAGGTGGATCCGGCGCCCGCGGTCGGCTGTGGGCTCGCCGTCGCGCCCATCACACCCTTGATCGGGGCGGTGGGACCCCCCGTACAGCCCGTCAACGCGGCCGCCACTGCGACCGTCACGACGAGGGCCATCGCCTGCCCGATGAGTGGGCTCGCGACGCACCGGCGAATGGGTCGAACCACGTCGGCATGCTACGCGGCGGAGCCAAGAGCGGGTGCTATAGTCGGCTCGGCCCTTCGGGCCATCCAAGTCTCGCAGCGGAGGAAGACTCCCATCGTGGAGCCAGGACCCAGTACCTCCGGCGCCCCAGGCGTCGTGAGGTCCATCGGGGTCCGACCCGCCCGCTAGCCGGCGCCGCTGGGCGTCGCGCGACGGGTCGGCGGACCCGTCGTCGAGGGACGATCCATGCAGGCATACCTCAGCCAGGTCATCGGCCGGCCTGTGCGCGATCGCCAGGGTGAGCCGATCGGTAAGGTCGCGGACCTCATCGTGGCCATCGGCGATCGCTACCCGCCCGTCACGGGGCTGGTCGTAGCCACCGATCATCGCCGCATCTTCCTGCCCTGGTCGGATGTGGCCAGCTTCGACGCGACCGGGGCGCAGCTCAACACGACCACGATCGACGTCGAGCGCTTCCGTCAGCGGCCCAATGAGCTGCTCCTCCAGGCGGACCTGCAGGACAAGCAGATCGTGGACATCGACGGCCGCAAGGTCGTGCGGGTCAACGACCTGCGCCTCGACGAGATCGAGGGCCAGCTCCACCTCGTGGCCGTAGACGTGGGCGCCGCAGGGCTCATCCGCCGGCTCGGGGTCGAGGGCCCCGTGCGGACCGTGGCCCGCAACCTTCGGCTGCGGGTGCCGGAGCGGTACATCGACTGGGAGGACGTGGACCCGGTCGAAGGCTCGATCGCCAGCATCCGGCTGCGCGTCCCTCACGTCGGACTGCGCGAGCTGCACCCGGCCGACCTGGCCAGCATCATCGACCAGCTGGCGCCCCGGGATCGGGCCGGCGTCCTGGCCTCCCTGGACGACGAGGCGGCGGCCGAGGCGATCGAGGAGATGGAGCCCGAGACCCAGGTCGAGGTGTTGGAAGACCTGGAGCCGGCCCGGGCCGCGGACATCCTCGAGGAGATGAGCCCCGACGACGCGGCCGACCTCATCGCCGACCTCTCCGACGCGGCCAGGGACGAGATCCTCCCCCTCATGCAGCACGAGGAAGCGGCCGAAGTCCGCGAGCTGCTGGGCTACCCCGAAGACTCGGCCGGCGGGATCATGACGACCGAATTCGTCGCCGTCCCGGCCGACCTCACGGCCGAGCAGACGATCGCCCGACTGCGCGAGCTGGAGCCCGACGCGGAGACGATCTACTACATCTACGTCGTGGACACCGACGAGCGGCTGGTGGGTGTCCTCTCGTTGAGGGACCTGATCGTGGCCCGTCCGGAGGCCGTGATCCAGGACTTCATGCGGGCCGAGCCGGTCGCCGTGGGCGTCACGGCCGACCAGGACGAGGTGGCCCAGGTCGTGGCCCGCTACAACCTCCTGGCGGTCCCGGTGGTCGACGACGAGGGTCACCTCGAAGGCATCGTCACGGTCGATGACGCGATCGATACGGTGCTGCCGACGGCCTGGAAGCGCCGCCTGCCCCGGGTCTTCAGCCGCGTCGGCTCCTGACCATGCCCCGGGGTTTCCTGACCGAGCTCTCGGGTTCCGTGACCGTGCCCTCGGGTTCCCTGACCGTGCCCTCGGGTTCCTGACCGTGCCCTGGTTTGCTGCCAGCGAATGGATCGCGGCCCTACGGTCCTTGGTGGCCCGCGAGAGGCCCCTTGGGGCCGTCGGGTTTGCTGCCAGCGAATGGGTCGGGTCGCTAGGCCCGGACATGGCCCCTCGAGTGCCGCTTCCGGCCGTTTGGTTTGCTGCCAGCGAATGGATCGCGGCCCTACGGTCCTCGGTGGCCCCTCCAGTGCCGCTTCCGGCCGTTTGGTTTGCTGCCAGCGAATGGATCGCGGGCCTACGGTCCTCGGTGGCCCCCGACATGGCCCCCGAGGTGCCCCTTGGGGCCGTCGGGTTTGCTGCCAGCAACTGGGTCGCGGGCCTCCGGTCCTCGGTGGCCCCTACAGTGCCCCTTGGGGC
The DNA here is from genome assembly GCA_036278755.1 of Candidatus Limnocylindrales bacterium. Lineage (GTDB taxonomy): Bacteria > Chloroflexota > Limnocylindria > Limnocylindrales > CSP1-4 > DASUKL01. The sequence goes on from DASUKL010000087.1 coordinate 34,701, forward strand.
CGTCGGGTTTGCTGCCAGCGAACTAGGCCCGCGCTACCTGCCACTGGCCGAAGTGTCGGCCGCATCCGATCTGCTGACCGCAAACGGACGACCGTCGGCGCCAGGAGTCGGCGTTGATCCAGCGTGCAGAGCTAGCAGAGCATCAGCAAAGAGGCCGAGCGTTCACTGGGAGCAAACGCCCGGTCCGAGCGGTCTGACCCATGGCCGTCACCGGGCGTCGCGCTCGGAGGACGCCAGGATGACACGGGCCGAGACCACGTCCCGGGAGGGACGAGCACCGCGCACCACGGCAACCACGAAGGGAGCGACCGCGATGCCCGCACGCACTCTGTCGCCCGCACGCACCCTGTCGCCCGCACGCACCCTGTCGCCGGCACACACCACGCCGCCGCAGGCAGGCCGCACCACGCCGCCGCAGGCAGGCCGCACCCCGCCGCCGGCGCGGATCGTCCGCGACGTTCGCCTTGATCGGATCCGCGCGGCGGCTCGGCGTCGAGCCCATGACGAATCACGCCACTTCTGGGAATCCGTACGCACCCAGCGACTCGATGCTGGACTGTCCCAGACCCGACTCGCGGAGGCTGCTGGCATCAGCAAGCCGTACCTCAGTCAGCTCGAAGCCGGGGATCGACAGGCCACACTCGACATCTGCGCCCAGGTCGCGGGGGTCCTCGGAGGTGAGGTCGGCTTGCGGTACTTCCCAGCGGCCGGCCCTCGCCTGCTCGACCATCTCCAGGCCGGCATGCTCGAGGGGTTCCTGCCCTTGGTGCATCGGCGCTGGGGCCGACAGCTCGAAGTGGCCGTCCATGGCCCGGTCCGAGGCTACGTCGACCTCGTCCTGGAGGATCGACCGGCTCGACTCAAGGTGGCCGCGGAGTTCCAGTCGGATCTGCGAAGGCTCGAGCAGCAGGTGCGCTGGGCACAGGCCAAGGCGGACGCTCTCGCCGCACCCGAGGCAGACCGGCCGTGGACGACATCACGGCTGCTGGTCCTCCGGTCCACGGTCCGCACGCGCCATCTCGTAGCCACCCATTCCGAGCTGATGCGGACAGCCTTCCCAGCCCCGATGGACCAGGCCCTCGCGGCCCTGACGACCGAGTCCACCGCCTGGCCCGGACCGACCCTGCTGTGGATGCGGCTCGAGGGTGGCAAGGCGACACTGCTGGATCGACCCCCGCGCGGGATCAGGGTGGGCCGATGAACAGTGTCCTGACCATCGGCTGTGGCGCCCACGTTTGCTCACAGCGAACGGGTCGAGCCGGTAGGGCCGCGTCCGCCCACGATGCCCTCCCACTCCGGATAGGCGTTTGCTGGCAGCAAATGGAAGACGCGCAACGGATCGGGCAAGGCCGCTCCCCTAGCGTCAGGCGGCGATCCATTCGCTGGCAGCAAACCGACGGCGGCAAGACCTCGAGCCGGGGCGTGGCGAAGACCCTATCCGGCCGATCCATTCGCTGGCAGCAAACCGACGGCGCCGAAACCGCGGGCCGGGGTGTCAGCAAGATCCTGTCCGGCCGATCCATTCGCTGGCAGCAAACCGACGGCGCCGATAGCGCGGCCCGGGGTGTCAGCAAGACCCTATCCGGCCGATCCATTCGCTGGCAGCAAATGGAAGACGCTGAACGGATCGGGCAAGGCCGCACCCCTAGCGGAAGTCGGCGATCCATTCGCTGGCAGCAAACTGGCGGCGCCGATAGCGCGGGCCGGGGTGTCAGCAAGATCCTGTCCGGCCGATCCATTCGCTGGCAGCAAACCGACGGCGGCAAGACCTCGAGCCGTGGCGTGGCGAAGACCCTGTCCGGCCGATCCATTCGCTGGCAGCAAACCGACGGCGCCGGAACGGCTCCCGAGGCGGCGCGGACGCCGTTCGTTGGCGGGTTGTTCGCAGGCAGCAAATCTCTGGTGGATTGCGTGTGAGCGGGCCGGGCGAGCGGCGGGAGGTCGGGGCCACGCCGAAGATCGAGGCCACGCCGAAGGTCGAGGCCGCCCCGAAGGTCGAGGCGACGGAAGCCGCGATCACCCGAGCAGGGACGGAAGCCGCGACCGGTGGAGCAGGGACTGCCACGGCGGCGGCCAAGGTCGCCAGCAGCGCGGCGATGACTGCCCGGACCTTCGGGGGGCGGCTGCCGCCGCTGAGCCCGCGCGGCTTGCTGCGGCTGCGAGCGCGGTTCCGCGGCCGACCCGGGATCGTGGCCTTCCTGGCCGTGATGGGCCCAGGGTTCATCGCCGGAGTGGCCGGGAACGATGCCGGCGGCATCGCCACCTATTCGGTCATGGGCGCCCAGACCGGGCTCGCCCTCCTATGGGTCTTCCCCATCACGATCATCATCCTGGCCGTCGTGCAGGAGATGGCGGCGCGGCTCGGCGTGGTCACGGGGCAGGGCCTCAGCGACCTCATCCGCGATCGATACGGCGTCCGCTGGACTGCCCTGGCCATGGGCGTCCTCATCGTGGCCAACGTGGCCAACACCGTGGCCGAGTTCGCCGGCGCGGCGGCCGCGCTCGACATCTTCGGCGTCCCGGCCATCGTGACCGTGCCCCTCCTAGGGGTCGTCATCTGGGCCCTCGTGCTGTTCGCCAGCTATCGGACGGTGGAGCGCGTCTTCCTCACCATCGCCCTCGTCTTCCTGGCCTACGTGGCCGCCGCGTTCCTGGCCCGGCCCGATTGGGGCCACGTCGCCACGGCCCTCGTGACACCCGACCTGGCGATCAGCGGTGCGACGCTCCTCCTCCTCGTCCAGGTCGTGGGCACGACGATCACGCCGTACCAGATGTTCTACCTCCAGTCGGCCGTGGCGGAGAAGGGCATCGATGAGGAGGAGCTCCGCATGGAGCAGGCCGACGCGTTCGTCGGCTCGGCCTGGACCAATGTCATCGCCATCTTCATCGTCGTGGCCTGCGCCCAGGCGCTGTTCCTGAACGGCGTGACCTCGATCTCGAGCGCGGCCGATGCGGCCCAGGCGCTGGGCCCCTTCGCGGGCGGGTTTTCGACCGTCCTCTTCGGGATCGGGCTGTTCGGGGCGAGCGCGCTGGCGGCGACGATCATGCCCATCAGCACGGCCTTCGTCGTGTGCGAAGCGTTCGGGCTGGAGTCGGGCGTGGGCAAGCGCTTCGGCGACGCGCCCGTCTTCTTCAGCCTTTACACCCTGATCCTGATCCTCGGCGCGGCCATCGTGCTGGTGGCCGGGCAGAACCCCATCGGGCTGATCCTGTCCAGCCAGTTCCTACAGGGCCTGCTGCTGCCGATCGTGCTCGTCTTCATGGTCTTTCTGGTCAACGATCGGCGACTCCTGGGCCGACACGCCAACGGCCGAGCCCGCAACGTCCTGGCGGTGGCCTGCGTCGGCCTGGTGGCGGCCCTCAGCGTGGCCGGTCTCGGCGCCCAGGTGCTGGGGCTCGGCGGCTAGGCCCCTACGACTGAGCGCGCAGCCGAAGGGGGTGGCGGCGGGCCAACACGACCACGAGGACCGCAAGAGCGCCCAGCACGAGCCCGTGGAGTGGGGAGTCGTAGACGAGGGCCACCGGGAGCAAGGCCAACAACAGCGGCGTCTGGACCAGGAAGTCGATCGTGGGCCCGGGGCCGAAGGGGGTCTGGATCACGACGAAGAGGTAGGCGCCCACGATCGAGGAAGCCACGACGATACGGCCCGTCCAGGTGCTGATCAGGCTGATCAGCAGGAGGAGACCAGCGACTGCAGAGCCCGCGGCGAGGATCGATCCACCGAGGACGATGATCGGATCCGGCCTCACGCAGACGGAGCAGAGCCCGACCGAGTGGTTCGGCTGGCCCGCGACAAGGAGGCCGGCGGCCACCGCGATCGCGAGGAGCCCAAGCCCGACCCAGAGTCGCCGAGGCATGCGAGCATCCTACCCCTCGTTCGGACGTCCGAAACGACCGCAGTCGCCAACCGATCAGCCTGAGGAGCCGACAAGATGCCCGCTGAGCCGATGGAGGGCCCGATGAGCGGACAGGGAGCCCGATAGACTGCGATCCATGGAAGCCGGCGCCCGCGGGCGCGAACCTGCGGCGATCGACCGGGGCGTGCTCGTCGTCTGGATGCTCGTCACCGCTGCGACCCTCTTCGAGTTCTTTGTCGCCGGGGGCTTTGCCGGCATCTACTCCATCGGCATCAGCACCGTCTCGACCTGGCTGGCCGTGGGCGGCGTGACCGTGACGCTCGTCTGGTTCGGGCTCCGCCCCGACGCCTGGCGGCTGCCCTACCTCTGGCCGGCCGCGGCCGCCGCACTGGGGGCGATGGTCATCTCAGCGGCCCTGAGCGATTGGCCGCGCTTCGCCTGGGCCGTCGTGATCCGGGCAGCGGGCACGGCCGTGATCTACGTCCTGCTCGTCCATCTGCTGCGGCACCCCGCCCTGCGGCCGCGGATCCGCTTCACGGTCTCGGTCGTCGTCGCCGCCGTGGCTGTGGCCATGCTGGCGCAGGTGGTCCTCGGCTGGGTCGACTACTACCAGATCGTGGGCCTGCGCGGCCTGCCGCCCGTCCGGCCCGGCTGGCCGTCCGTGACGTTCGGCACCCCGAACATCCCGGCCGCCTTCATGCTCATGCCCGGGATCCTCGTCGTTGCCTGGCTGTGGTCCGTTCGGGGGTGGCGCAGCGGGGTCGTGGGGTTGCTGGTCGGGGCCGCCGTCATCGCCGTCTCCGGCTCGCGCGGTGCCCTCATCGGCGTCGGCTGCGCTCTGGTCGTGGCGGTGATCCTGGCCGTCGCCGCCCATGGCGGGCGGGGGGCCTGGAAGGCTTGGAGCCCGCGGCTGCGCTCTGCTCGTGGACCCCTGCTCGTCCTCGTGGGCATCGCCGTGATCATCGGCGTGCTCGTTGGTCCACCGGTCGTCATCCGCATCCTGGTGCGCGGGTCGGGCGCTCGACTCGCCTTCTGGCAAGACACCGTGGGCATGTTCGTGGCCCATCCCATCGCCGGCACAGGACCGGGCACGTGGGCCTTCGCCCATCTCGCGTACGGTTCCCCCGATCGACCGCTGGTGGCCGTCGCCCACGCGCACGACCTGCCGCTGCAGGTGGCCGGGGAGCTGGGCGTGGTCGGGCTCCTGGCTGGTCTCGTCGTGGTCGCGGTCGTGCTCCGGCTCTTGAAGGTCGCGTGGGGGCGCGTACCGCGGATCGAAGTCGCGGCGGTCGCCGCCGGACTCGCCGGGGTGCTTGGCCAGTGCCTCGTCGACAACTTCTCCGACCTGCCGAGCATGGTCCTGGCCATGCTGTTCGCCATGGCCTGGCTGGACTCTGGTGCGCTCGGCCCTCGGCCGTTCGGGAGCGCCGCGGCCCCAGGGCTCCCGCCGACCAGGATGCCTGCGCCGCTGGATCCAGTACGCGCGCGCCTCGTCGCCGCGCTCGGCGTGCTCGTCGTCATGGCCGTCTCTACAGTGACGTTGCTGCCGTGGTCCGTCGCGGGACTGACCTACGTCGGCGGCCTCGCGGACGAACAGGCCGGACGCACCCAGCAAGCTCTGGCCGCGTACCGGGCCGCTTCAGCCACGGACCCGGCCATGCCTGTCTACGAGGCCCAGCTCGGGGTCCTGCTGGCCAAGGACGGGCAGACCCTGGCAGGAGCCCAGACGCTAGCCCGCGCTGCATCGCTGACCGACGACCCATGGATGTGGGTGGACGCAGGCGTCGAAGCCCAGGCCGCAGGCGATACGGCGCTCGTCGAGGAGGCCCTGGCTGGCACCACCGTCGGCGGCGCTGCCGACGCTGGGCTAGCGCTTAACGCCGGCCGACTCGCTGAGGGACTAGGCCAACTCGACGAAGCGACCGCTCTGTACGCGACCGCCGTGGCGCGTGTGCCCAGCCTGATGCGCTCCACCTTCTGGCAGGCCACAAACCGTCGGGTTCCAGCGGCGACTATCCCCAAGGCAGCAGCCAGCCGAATAGAAGAGCTGGCCCAACCGGGAGATGACGTGCAGTTCAGTCTCATCCGACTGTGGCTGGCCGCCGGCGAGACCTCCAAGGCGTTGGACATCGCCAACGAGGCGAGGACGAGCCGTGCGGTCAAGCTCTTCCCGGGCGCCGTTACGGGTGACGGAAGCGCGTTCAGCCAGCTCCGCCAACTGGCAGATGAACACCCGCTGGATGCCGATGTCGTCGGCATCCTTGCTCGGGCGGCCAACCTCACCGATGCAGCGGACGCCTACCGAACGGGTCTCCAGGCAGTACTCCTCGCGCACGACGGTAGTGCCATTCCTCTGCTCATCGCAGGTGGAGGTTCGGTCGATCCGGGGGTCGAAATCGTTGAGGCAGCTCCCACGTGGACGCAACTCTACCTTGTGGATAGCCTATCCCTCGAGATGCCTCCGCATCTCGCCTGGTTGACGTACAGACAAGCCACACGATGAGGGCCTCTCATGCTCCAGCCGGGAGGGATCGCTGTCAACGAGGTTGAGGGTGGGCCGATGTCATTTCATCGCTCTGGGAGCCACCATCGACCGTTCTGCAGGCCTGCTAGGCACGCACAACGGTAACAGCGTCCGTGTCGCATACGAAAGAGGACTTCATCGGTCCAGTAGTTCCTTGAAGTAGGCCTCGTAGTCTGCGGTAATGGCATCCCAGCTATACCGGGCGCGCACGCGTTCTGCAGCGAGGGTGCGGAGGCGGGCGACCTCGTCCGGGTCGTCGATCACGGCCTGCATCTGACGAGCGAGGTCATCGGCATCGCGGAGCCCGAAGTACCGTCCGGCTTCTCCCACCACCTCGCGATGCTCTGGCACGTCCTGTGCCAGGACCGCGTTGCGGTGCCCCAGCGCCTCGACCAGGGCGGGGTGCGTCCCGCCGACCTCCGTCGCCTGCACATATGCGAGAGCGTTGGCCTGGAGGGCGTGGTAGTCCTCGCCAAAGCGGTAGCCCAGGAAGACGACCCGCTCGTCGGCTGCAGCCTTCACTTCCGCGACGTAGTCCTGTGCATAGGGGGCATCTCCAACGACCACGAGGGGTATGTCCGTCCGGACCTGCCGATAGGCCCGCACGGCCAGAAGGGCGTTGTTCTCGCGCTCCAGACGACTCACGTACAGGACGTAGCGATCGGGCTCCAAGCCGAGGCTCGCGAGGCGGTCCTTGCCCTCGCCTCGCTCGTGCAGTTCAGTCCCGTACGGGAAGCAGCGTGTCTCGCGGCCGAACTCAGCGCGATAGAAGTGTTGGATGACGTCTGCATCCGTGACGACCTCGATCGGCATTCGCGCCGCCAATCGAGCCGCCCAGCGGTAGTAGCCCTTGGCCAGGCCACCCCATTTCGCGCGCTGCCACTCAAGCCCATCCACGTTCAGCACCACCGTCTGACGACGCACCCAGGGGATGAAGCAGATTGGGGCGTTCGCGCTATTGCAGACGTAGACGATGTCGTACGTGTGGAAGAGGGCGTGGATGGCCGAGTAGAAGGTATGGGTCAGGGTCTCCGCATGCTTGTTCCGCATCGCCGGCAGGTGGACCAGTCGCATGCCCCGGTGCGAGGGCGGGCGGCCCTGCCCATCGCCGATCCGACAGTAGACGGTGACATCGTGGCCACGGGCGACGAGTCGGGCGCCGAACTCCTCCGCGAACGTCTCGAAGCCACCATAGTTGGCGGGGACGCCACGTGTGCCGAGGATGGCGACCCTCAACCGAGGCGGGGTCAAGGTGGGTCGCATCGAGGGCTGATGATACCGGCGCCCCAGCCCGAGGGCCCGTCGCGGTGGGCGCTCGTCTAGCATGGGACCCTGTGACGAGCCTGCGTGAAGACGTAGGGGCTGAGCCCGGCCCCAACGACCTGGTCAGGCCCGCCGATGGACGTCAGGCGGTAGCAGGCTCACCTGCCCCATCCAGACACGACCTCCGGCGGCGTCTTGCCCGCCTGCCTCGCGGGGGTCTGGGTGCGCTCGGCGATCTGGGCAGCGACCTCCCACTGTTCGCGGCCGCGACCTTCATCTACCAGGGTGGTCGCCTTCTTCTCAACCTGGTGGCCGCCTCCGCCCTCGGACCCGCCTTGTTCGGCGTCTGGACGCTGATGGCGATCGTCATCAACTACGCCAACGTGCTCACGCTCGGCGTGGCGAATGGGGCAGGGCGTGACATCCCGTACCTGCTGGGAGCCGGCGAACCCGCGCGTGCCCACCGCATCGAGGACGCAGCGTTCACGGGGACCCTGGCCGGCGCGGCGGTCGCCGCGCTGCTGGCGCTCGCGGTGGGACCGTCACTCATGCCGGATGCCGTCACGGACCAGGGCCTCGTCGTCCTCCTGCTGGCCCTGGCCGTGTTCCTCCAACAGCTGTTCCTGCTGCAGCAGATCCTCTTTCGCTCCACGTTCCGTTTCAAACAAGCGTCGATCCAACTCGCGATCCTAGGCATCGCCGTGGTCGTGGTGGGCGTGCCGCTCCTGACCCTGGGGTTGGTGGGGATGATCCTGGCCCAAGCCTTCACCTGTGCCCTGAGCCTCGTCATCGCCGCGCGGCTGCTTGGGCGGCGACCGCACCTGTCGGTCGATCTGGACCTCGCTCGAACCCTTATCAGCGTGGGCTTCCCGATCATGTCGGCGGGCCTGTTGTTCGGGATCCTGACCACCGCCGACCGCTGGGTCGTGGCCACGCTGCTTGGTATCGTCGAGGTCGGCTATTACGGTCTGGTCGGAGTTGCCATCAGTGGCCTCCTCCTGCTGCCGACGATCCTGGGACAGCAGTTCTACCCTCGGATGGCCTTCGCATTCGGCCAACGAGCCGGCGGAGCCGCGCTCTATGCCTTGGCACGGACACAGTGCATCGCGGCAGGAGCGCTGACCGGCGCTGCGGTCGTACCGGTGGCTGTGGCCGGGTGGGTCGGGATCCCCTTGGTGCTACCGAGGTACACGCCGGCCGTCGTCCCCCTCGTGATCGTCCTGCTGGGCCTCGTCGTCTTCGCCTTCGGCACCGGGTATGGCAACCTGCTCAACACGGTGGGCGCCCATCGCCGCTACCTCGGCATCCAGGCCGTCAGCCTGACGGTCAACGTCATCAGCTCCGTGTCGTTCGTGCGCGCTGGCCTGGGCTTGCCCGGGGTGGCCCTTGGGACATCGGTCGGGATGGTGGTCTATAGCGTGCTCCTACAGCTGAGTGCTCGGTGGGCGGTCCGCCACCTCGTCCCCGTGCCCACGGGCGCATCGTGACGACGCTCATCCTGCTCGGCGGGCTGGGCGTCGCGGTCGTCTTAGCGGCCGTCGCCATCGAGCGTGGCTGGCGGCTGCCGGCGCTGGTGTTCGCGACGCTCTCCCTCCCGGGGAATGTCGACAACCTCATGCCCCAGATGCTGCTCGATCCCCACCCCATCGCGGACACCACGGCGCCGGTGGTGTCGATCGTGGATCTGCTGATCCTCTGGGCACTGGCCTTGACGCTCGCCGAACGCCATCGCTCGGGACGCGGCTCCTGGCATAGTCCGGTCCTTCTGGGCCTCGCGGGGCTTCTGTTGATCGTCGCCTCGGTGAGCGCGGCCACCGGCCTCCTGAGCGGAGTCGATCTGGGCGCGGTCGCGCGCGGCATCATCCTCTTCGGCCGGCTGGCCGCCCTGCTCGCGTTGACGGACCTGCTGGCGGACGCGGTCGGCGACGCGTCAAGGATCGGCCTGGCCACGGCCGCCGGTGGGATCGTCTTGCTGGCCAACGGCGCGTATACGACCTTCACCCAGTCGACCGACCGTTTCACCGCCGCGACCTTCGGCCGGAACGACTTCGGCGTCGCGCTTATCCTCGTGGCACTCATCTGCCTGGGGTCGATGCTGGCCCTGCGGCGCCAACGTAGGGAGGTGCACCACACCGCGCTGTTCTGGGCAGTCACCCTCGTCTGCGGCGGGTTGCTGTTCGGGGCCACGGCCACGGGTACTCGGGCGGCGCTCCTCGCCCTGGCCATCGGTCTGGTCGTGGCACTGTTGATCAATCGCACCTGGTTGAATCGGAGCGGGCTCCTGGTCGTGGCCACGTTCGGGTTGTTCATCGCCCTCATGATCGGTTCAGCGAGCGTCCTGACCTCGGCCGGAGCGCGGACGACGTCCGTCCTCACAGATCCCGGGGCATCCGTGGGGGCATTCGCCGACCCGCCTGACGACACGCCGTCGGAGATCCGCTCACGGGAGGACTTCTGGAGGCTGGCCATGATCATGATCCGTGACCATCCGCTCACGGGCGTCGGCCCCTACCAGTGGAACTGGCAACGCTACGAGCTAGACCCCCAGTCCCCGACCGTCGTCGCCGACACACACGATGCCTACCTCCAATTGGGAGCCGAGTACGGCCTTCCGAGCCTGGCCCTTTACCTCGCGCTCATCGCCGTCTGCCTGCTGACTTTCCTGAAAGACGCGGTGCGGCGGTCGCCGATCGCCAGCGCCTGGACGGCGACGGCCTGCGTGAGCGTGGCCTGTGCGTTCTTCCTCGCGGACGTCACGAACTCGAACCTGTTCAACGGCCGGACCGGCACCTTCGCCTGGCTCATCATCGGTGCTGGCATCGCCGCCGGCGCCGCCATCGACGACGAAGCGGTCCGCGCGCTGGGATTTCGGTCATGGCGGCGGTCAGGGTCGCGAACCCAGACAGGCACGAATGGTTAACGACCCGTACACAGCCGCGTATGCCTGGGCGGAAGACGTCGCGACCCACTGGTACCTGGATGCGGACGGAGCCGACCGGTTCCGCATTCTTGACCTCGACTGCGGAGGGGCGCTCACGGTCGACGTCTTCGATCGCCTCTTCGGCCTCTCGCGTTCGCGTAGCGGGGATCCCGAGTCGGGCCGGTCGCCCTTTCAGCTCGCAAAAGCTGGCGGCCTTGATCGCACCCTGCGAGCGTGGGGCGTCCGGCTTCTCTCCGGCCGGAGAGGCCGCCCCCCTCGGCAGGCACGAGTGGCACTCCTCTCCGAACTGGACACGCCATCGGCCTTCGAACCGTTGCTCGCGGTGGCCCGGGCCCTCGGGACGCCCAAGCCCGCAGTCGGGGCAGCCGATCCTCGGGCGCAACTTCGCTGGCGACGCGCGGGCATCTCAGCAAACCCGCTATCCATCGACCTGCGGACTCAGGAACGGCTCCTACGACGCGCGCACAGGGCTATCGACCAGGCTTGGGCACACTTTCTCATTAGCGACCCGCGCTTTGCCGAAGGCGGCGTGGACGTCACCCAACCTGTGCTGCGATCGCTGCGGCAGCTGTCATTCCGGTCCATGCCCTGGCTGCTCGTCGAGTCGGCGGCCATCGACCGCTTCCTCGAGGATGTGCGTCCCGAGTGGCTTGTCGTTAGCAGCGATCAACATCGCATCGGGCGACTGGCCACCACTAGGGCGGCGCGGCACGGGGTACAGGTGATGGTCCTGCAGCATGGCTTGCCGCAAGCCCGTGTCGGGTATGTCCCGATTCGGGCTGACGTGGTCGCGACTTGGTCGCCGCACGCTTCCCGCTGGTTCGTCGATCAGGGGGCGGATCCGGCACGCCTCGTCGTCCTTGGCAACCCGCGGTTCGACGATCTACTGCGGGGCGACGTCACTATCGATCCCGGGCTTCCCGCTACGGCGCGGGCGGCCTCGCCACGCATCCTGCTGCCCCTGAGCGGGGCGAGCGCAGAGGTGAATGCGGGCATCACCCGCATCGCCCTGAATAGCCTCGGCCAGATGCCGGCCGGTTACCTCGTCATCAAGCTGCATCCCGGGCTACGCGACTGGGCGGCCGTGCGCGATGCGGTCCACCGCTCGGCCGTCGGGGACAGGGTGTTCATCGCGCATCGACAACCCCTCTACCCATTGCTGCGCTGGGCAGACCTCACCTACCTCCATCGGTCGTCGGTGGCAGTCGAATCCCTCGTCGCGGGCACCCCGGTCGCCGTCGCAGCCGTGGACGGCGCTTCCGTGGCCGACCACGAGTTGGCTGCATTCGACCTCCCAGTGGCCACGACCGGCCAGGCACTGACGACGTTAGCAACCAGATTTGTGGATCGGGCGACGACGGCGCAGTTCCTGGCTCGGACGCGTGACCTGCTAGTGGATGTCGCCGGGCCGCTAGACGGCCAATCGGCCCGACGCATCGCCACATACCTCAGCGACCCCATCCCGAGGAGCGAGGTCTCGCCGTCTGTGTATGCTCCAAACGTCAACAGCCTCAAGAGGTGGCCGAACTGAACCCCGGTAGCTCAATCGTCGCTGACAAGTCGATCCTCGTGACCGGCGGGACTGGCTCCTTCGGACACCGCTTCGTCACTACCGTACTCCGCGACCACGCTCCCCGGCGGGTGGTGATCCTGAGCCGCGACGAGCTCAAGCAGTACGAGTTCCGCCAGCAGCTCGGCGAGGACCCCCGGGTCCGCTTCTTCATCGGCGACGTACGCGAGCGCGAGCGCCTGTGGCGGGCATTCGACGACGTGGACATCGTCGTCCACGCTGCCGCGCTCAAGCAGGTCCCGGCCGCCGAATACAACCCCTTCGAGGCAGTCAAGACCAACATCCACGGGGCCCACAATGTCATCGACGCCGCGCTCGACCGCGGCGTCGAACGCGTCATCGCCCTGAGCACTGACAAAGCCTCCAGCCCCATCAACCTCTACGGCGCCACCAAGCTCGTGAGCGACAAGCTGTTCCGGGCCGCCAACGCCTATGCCGGGTCCCATCGGACCCGCTTCTCGGTCGTCCGCTACGGCAATGTCGTGGGCAGCCGCGGGAGCGTGGTGCCCTACTTCAAGCGCCTGGCTCCTTCCGGGGTCCTGCCCATCACCGACGAACGGATGACCCGCTTCTGGATCACCCTCGATCAAGGCGTCGCCTTCGTGCTCCGCTGCCTCGAACGCATGCACGGTGGCGAGCTGTTCGTCCCGAAGATCCCGAGCATGCACGTGGTGGACCTCGCTCACGCCATCGCCCCCGAGGCCCGTCTCGAGCTTGTCGGGATCCGGCCGGGCGAGAAGCTCCACGAGGAGATGATCAGCGTCGACGATGCCCGCCTCGCGCGCGACGCAGGCGAGTTCTTCGTCGTCCAGCCCGACATGGAGTGGTGGCACGACAGCAACTGGGCAGACGCGGCACCGGTGCCCGAC